>NZ_LT907975.1:3838416-4168905 GCF_900217235.1 Pseudodesulfovibrio profundus
GCGAGGTCAGGGATTTCTATTTTAATAATGTCGCCATGCTTATTTGATTTCCAAGCGATAAAGGCGCCTTCTTCCGGGCAATTTCTGGTGACGGCCGCAATTTTTTCGAGGTATGCGCCTCTGAGGTATGCGCCTCTGAGGTATGCGCCTTCGAGGTTTGCGCCTTCGAGGTATGCGCCTCTGAGGTCTGCGCCTCTGAGGTATGCGCCTTCGAGGTTTGCGCCTTCGAGGTCTGCGCCTTCGAGGTATGCGCGTTTACCGCCAGGCTCACCAAGCACCCACTTTTTATGAATTTTCAAAACTTCTGCGAGTTCTTCTTTAAGTCTTTTCACCGTGCCCCTCCCGTAATTGAATTGTTACTCGTTGCCTCTTGTTGTTTCCAACACTCGCTTTGGCCGTGCTTCCGTCTGGAGGAGCGGGGTTCGCTGCGTTGTTGAGAATAAGGTTATGCTAATTAGAAATTTATTGTCAATAAATAAATTCTAAATAGAAAACGCTAGGCAAAAAAAAGAGGGGAATGGTTCGTGGCTACAGGAAAATGTACAAAAAAATAGATACGGCTACCAAAGATCGAAAAATAGGGGTGCTAACAGCAAGGGCCTCATACCATTTCCAATCAAGCGAAAAAACGTTTTTAAGGTCGCCTCTGTGTACGTCTTCAACGTTAATGGGGGCAGTAAAGTGTAAGTCCTCTATTTTTCCAACCATGGCCCTTACTCGTTGCGGGACATTAAAAAACAGACGGGCTCTCCAATTAAAAAGGCGAGAATATGCTTTTGTGTCCTGCTCGGTCCATTTATCAGTCTGTGATAAGAGCTTTTTATTTAAGGAGTAGCACTTATTGGTGGCAATAATTTTGGCTTCTTCTATATCTTCACCTTGGCTCGGGATAATTTCAATTAACCAAAAGAAGGTCTTTTCAAGAACATGCATAAGTGCCTTGTAAACCAAAGAAAAAACAAACACTCCTCCTTCAAAGAGGACATAGGCCAAAAGTATTTGGTAGTACCATACTTTTGTCCATGCGTCTGAGAGAACTGCAGAGAAAGGTATAGCTGCATAGGGGGCAATGACAGCGAGCGTAGCCAGTGGAAGTGATAAAAGCCAAAACAGCTTTTGGGCCCTATAGTCGAGCATCCCGAACACTTATTTGTTCCTCACATCAGACCACGCCCACACCACTCGACCGCCTATGGCGCGGTTTATGTCGCCGCTGTAGTCCCGCCCTAGCCAATAGGATGTGGGCGGGTACATCTTGTTGTCTGAATAAAATATGAATTCATGGTCACCGTCACGCTTTTGGACGTTAACACGTTTGATAGCGCAAGCTCCATCCGGCTCACAGACCAACCATGTCTTGGCAGGGGAGGCCATGGGGTCACGGTCTGATTTATCTATTAGTAATATGTCACCGGGGTGAAATGTCGGCTCCATAGAGTCTTGCCCCTTGCCTATCTTCACGGCAATGAGGTTGCGTTTTAACCCTACGGATTCATGACCCTTCCAGACCATTATCCAGCCTTCAACGCTGTCCTCTGGTATGAGGCCCGGTCCGGCTGCAACAGCCTCCTGAGCAAGAGGGACAGCCATGTAGTCAGCGGCGGCAAGGCCGTTTGCATGGGCCGCGTTTACGGTCTGAGCATCAACAAAACAGACATCTTTGGTCGGCATGTTCTCGTCGGCACCAGGCATAACTATCTTTGCCCCCACTCCGTCCAACAATTTGAGCATAGTGTCAGATCGGACATGTTTCCCATTATAAAGCTTAGACACTTGAGACGGGTCTATACCGACCATCTCTGCCAGCCGCTTTTGGTTGAGCCCGTGCCCTTCGGCCCACTCTTTAAGTCGCTTCCCAAATAAATTGCTCATCAGGCTCAACATACGCTCTCCCTTTGTTTTGGCAAGTGCTAGATAGAAACCATCGCTTGCAAATGAGTGCTAATTAGCATATTATTCCTCCTAGAAAAACTCCCCGAAGGGAATTCCCATTAACAGTTAATTAAGTCTTTTTGTGAAAAAAAGCAAACATAACAGGCTCTTACTCTAGAGAAAGTACGAGTAAAAGTCTAGAGAATGGAGAGAGGAAACAATATTTTGAGAACTGGGTTGGCAAAAAAGAGAGGTGCGGGAACGGTTATGCCGGGTCACAACGGCAACCCCGCCCCGCAGTTAGGAGAGTTGAGGGTTGGTCTCAATTGCTCTCCGTACCTGTCCATAATGGGCGAATCGTTGACTCACTTGCGGCTGGCTTTATGTGTCGTGACAGTTTCAGGCCAGTACCCCGCAAGAGTTCGTCAATTTCATCGCCTAGGAACACCTCCAACTCATAAGTGCGGAAATGATGATTTCCATGGAGCGTGCCTCCTTCTTACAAGTCTGGCCTTCGGGCTTGGTGCTGCAATTAGCACACAGAAGGGGTTTAAGTCCAGCCCAGTTCTCAAAACTACTCACAAGCCGTTAATTCCCTGCCGCTGCCCAGGAGCGGTGTAATAATTTAGAGTCTAGAGAATGGAGGGTTTTATGGAAACTCAAGTGGTCAAGGTTGAGAAAAACGAGGCTCAAGTTGCCCCGACAAACATGGTTATGGAAGCCATGCAGCGCGGTGCAACTCCTGAGCAAATCGAGAAGTTTATCGGGATGCAGGAGCGCATAGAGAGGCGCGAGGCTGAGAAGGCGTATGTGGCGGCAATGACCGCTTTCAAGGCTAACCCGCCGAAGATTTTCAAGGACAAACACGTTGCTTTCGGTAACACGAAGTACAACCACGCAACCCTTGCAAATATTACAACGGTTGTCGGTGCGGCTCTGGCAGAGCATGGATTGACTGCAAGCTGGCAGACCGACCAAGACGAGGCAAAAATTGTTGTTTCGTGTCGTATCACGCACATTCTCGGTCACTCCGAATCAACCACACTTCACACGATGCCTGATAACAGCGGCGGCAAGAACTCCATTCAAGCTATCGGCTCCGCTGTTACCTATCTTCAACGGTACACGCTCCTCGCGCTTTGCGGCCTTGCCACACATGAGCATGAAGATGATGGGGCAATGTCAGAGCCTATCAATGATGAGCAACTAGCCACCATTGAGGACATGATTTCTGAGTATGGCGTTGACCGTCCAAAGTTTTTGGGATGGTGTAAGGTTGGGAAACTCAGCGACATAAAGGCCGCAGATTTCAAAAAGGTGTTAGCTGCTCTCAAGTCAAAGGCTCCAAAATGATTGCCGTAACCGACTTTGAGCAAGGCACGCCTGAATGGTTTGCGGCAAGGGCTGGCGTTCCGTCTGCATCCTGCTTTGACAAGATCGTGACGAGCAAAGGCAAGCGGTCGACGCAGCGCAAGGCGTACATGTTTCAATTGGCCGGTGAAGCCATCCTTGGCGAAAAAGCCGAGAGCTACACAAACGCGGCTATGGAACGCGGCATTGAGTTGGAATCAGAGGCACGCGACCTTTACGAGTTCATCAATGACGTGAGCGTCGAAGAGGTGGCGCTTTGCTTCGGTGATGATCGCAAACTATGGTCATGCTCTCCTGACGGGCTTGTCGGTGAAACCGGCGGGATTGAGATCAAGTGTCCAAAGATTCACACCCACGTTGAATATCTGGTCGGCAATAAACTTCCTACAAAATACTTTCAGCAAGTCCAGGGCTCACTGTTCGTCACCGGGCGTGAGTACTGGGATTTCATGTCCTATTTCCCCGGCCTGCCGCCTCTCATCGTGAGGGTGGATCCGGATCTGGAATTTCACGCCAGCTTGAGCGCAGAGCTTGAATGTTTTTCGGCTGAGTTGGCTGACATCATAAATATCATCAAGGAGCGTCAGTAATGAAGATCGTTAATCTTGAATCCCAAAATGTCAAAAGGTTGAAAGCGGTATCAATCTCACCGCAAGGCAATTCTGTTGTCATCGGAGGAGACAACGCCCAAGGGAAAAGCAGCGTGCTTGACTCTATTTTCATGGCCCTTGGTGGGAAGTCAGCGCAAGGTCAACGGCCTGTCAGGGACGGGGAAGAAAAGGCTACCATCAAGTGCGACTTGGGAGAACTTATGGTGACAAGAACGATCTCGCCAGACGGCAAGACGACCGTAAAAGTAAAAAATGCAGAAGGCGCGACATTTTCCAGCCCCCAGGCAATGCTTGATGCGTTATCTTCAAAATTGACATTTGACCCTCTCGCCTTTGCCAGTGAAAAGCCTGGTGCTCAGCTTGAAACACTCAAAAGCCTTGTTGGTCTTGACTTCTCTGATCTCGATGCCGAGCGCAAGCGGCTTTATGAAAGGCGTACTGAGATTAACCGAGCAGGAAAGGAAAAGGCTGCACGGCTTGACGGGATGAAGCAACACCTCGACGCCCCAACCGAACCAGTGTCTGTCTCTGGTCTTATGACAGAGTTGAGTGGAGCTGAATCTCAAAATGCATCGAATGACCGCAAGCGCAAAGAGGCTGAAGAAAGGGTAGAGAGAATCGCTACTCTCAAGGAAGAAATCGAAGTCTTGACCAAGAAGCTTGCTGACGTTGAGCAAGAGCATGAAGGCAGCGCTGAAGCCTTGTCTTCTTTGGTGGACATAGACACTCAGGCTATCCGCGACAAAATAGCACAGGCCGACACTATTAACGCCAATGTTCGCGAAAATGCCGCCTACGCCGAAGAGAAGTCAACACTTGAGGAATTACGAGTCGAAAGCAAAGCGCTCACTGATGCCATCAACAATATTGATAAACAGAAGGCCGATGCCATGGCCGCCGCTGAGTTCCCAGTTGATGGCCTCTCCTTCGATGAAAGCGGCGTGATTTACAACGGCGTTCCCTTCTCCCAAGGCTCCAGTGCCGAGCGCCTTCTCGTTTCGCTTCACATGGGCATCGCCATGAATCCCGAACTCAAGGTGCTGTTGATTCGTGACGGATCCTTGCTCGACCCTCAGAGCCTCGCAATGGTTGCCAAGGCTGCGGAAGAGGCAGACGCACAGGTTTGGATTGAGAGAGTCAGTAAGGGCGAAGAGTGCAGCGTCATCATAGAAGACGGACAAATCATAAAGGAGCGTCAGTAATGGCAGGAAGCTTGAATAAAGTAATGATAATTGGCCGATTGGGGCGTGACCCTGAGTTGTCCTATACACCCAACGGCGCGGCGAGATGCAAATTCTCCGTGGCCACGGATGAAGGATACCGCGACAAGCAGACCGGCCAGAAGGTTGACAAAACTGAATGGCACAACGTTGTGGCCTGGAACAAGACCGCAGAGTTTTGCGGTAACTATCTCGGCAAAGGCCGCTTGGTGCTCGTCGAGGGCAGCCTTGAAACCCGCAAGTGGCAGGACCAGAACACCGGACAAGATCGCTACATGACCGAGATCAAGGCGTTCAATGTTCAGGGACTGGACAGCGCGCCACAACAGCAAGGCGGTGGACAACCTCAGCAACAGCCGACAACCGGACAGGCGCCACAACATGGTGGTTATCAGCAACAGCCACAGACGCAGCGGGAAGCTGCCGGTCAAGGGTTCCCGTCTGATGCGTCGGCCATGGAAGATGTGCCATTTTAGGAGGTTACAATGAGTGATCAAGTAATTAATCTTGCTCATTTGGCTAATGCCAAAACCCGAACAGGCGAGTTGGATAGGCAAATCAATGATTGTCTTCATATGCTTGAAGATTTGTCACTGAATGCCGCTCAACTTGTCAAGGTGGCTGCCCGGCTCCGAGACCTTAGACGAGAGCGTCGGTATTGGCGTGAGCTTTGGATACTGCAAAACAAAATTGGAGCAGCAGCAACAAAGGGCTTGGCCCAATGGATCACATGCCGCAAAGAGCGGGAGGTTCGATACAAAAATGAATCTGAAGAATCAGCTAAGAGGTTGTTCGGATGAGTGATTTCACCATCATAGTAGACAGCCGTGAGCAGGCTCCTTTCACCTTTGAGCGTTTCCCCGTCTCCGTGGAGGTGGGGACGCTCACTACGGGTGATTACGCCATCAAGCATTTTGAGCATCGTTTCGGTTGGGAGCGTAAGAGCCTTGAGGACCTTTATGGCTCGATGTTCCAAGGACGTGAACGGTTCGCAAGAGAGATGCACCGGGCGCGGGGTTATGAATACTTCGCGGTTGTCGTTGAGGCTCCTTATAGCGTCCTCTTTGAGCAGATGCCAAGGCGCAAGGGCAACCCCAAGGCTTTCGTCAACTCCTGCCGCTCGTGGGCGCAAAAAAACGGTATCCAATTCTGGTTTGCCAGGACCATGGGAAACGCCCGAGCTGAAGCTGAGGCAGAAATGTACCAGCAAATGCGGCTGATGTGGGAACGGGAGATCAAGACCATGAAGACCCTGCAAAAAGCGTTGGAGGCGAAGTAATGCACCACGGATTCGACGTTGAAGTAGCAAGGGCGTACGGCGTTGAGGCGGCTATTATCCTTAATTGCTTCCACTTTTGGGCGCAAAAGAATGCAGCAAATAAGAAACACATCCATGACGGGCTTGTGTGGACATACAACTCACGCAAGG
The DNA here is from genome assembly GCF_900217235.1 of Pseudodesulfovibrio profundus. Taxonomy (NCBI): domain Bacteria; kingdom Pseudomonadati; phylum Thermodesulfobacteriota; class Desulfovibrionia; order Desulfovibrionales; family Desulfovibrionaceae; genus Pseudodesulfovibrio; species Pseudodesulfovibrio profundus. The sequence continues at coordinate 3,844,920 of NZ_LT907975.1, forward strand.
CGTTGGCTGAGATATTCCCATATTGGAACGAGAATAAAATCAGGCGTATCCTTGAGAAAATGGAAAAGGAGGGGTTGATCGTCACCGGCAACTACAACCCGTCCGGTTATGACCGCACAAAGTGGTATGCCATTTCTGCCCAATGCATTTGTCAATTTAGCCAGTTCCATTTGGCAGATTTGCCAAATCGATTTGGCAAAAATGCCCAACCTATACCAGTTAATAACACAGTTAATAACACAGTTGATAGCGGCAACGCTTCCGCGAAGCCGGGTGCCTGTTCCTCTGAGGAGTGGGAAGAGTACCTTGCCTACTCGGAGGGCTTTCTCAAAAAGCAGCAGGATATGTGGGGCAAGCTCGTTGAGGTCACGGATGTAAAAATCAAATCCGGTGCCAGGGCAATTGACAACCTCATCAGGGTTAAGGCTTTCCCGAGGAAGACCGTTCACGAAACTATCGAGTGGGCCAGAGTTCATGAATTTTGGAGCCTACAGCTTCGCTCTCTCGGTTCGTTGACGAAAAAAGGCAAGAACGGAGAAACCAAATTCGCCAACATCCTGGCAGCAAGGGCAAGGGAGATTCACAATGCGCGGTGAGTTGCAGCATAGGACACTGGCCGGGTTCGCTCGTTTCCCTGAGCTTATGGACGCAACACCACAGTTCATCACGGGTGACGAACCTTGGCACACCATCCGGCGCGGCCTTGAGGCTTGGCACCGTGGCGAGTGTAGCCGCCTTGAGCTGATGCGCGGGATGTGGGGCAAATATGGCGCGTGGCAATTCTGGTCGCTTCTCGGAGTGCTTGAGGATGCCGAGACTGTTCCCGGCAAGCGGTGGGCAGAGACGCAGATTCAGCGGCTGATGGAAGCAATTGAGCGAGAGTACGAGGGACGTAATGCACAGTGACGCAAAGCAACAGGGCTTAGCGGCTTGGACCATGAAAGCCAAGAAGTGGTTGAACGCTCAGCCGCAAGGTGAATTCACGGCGTGGGTGTTTGGATCAGAGTTGGGCCTGAACGCCTTCCCCGAAGTTCGGGACACCGTTCTCAGCGACATGGTGACCATGAATCTCATTGAGCCGTTTGGTGATGTCCGTGGCCGGTATCGTCCGGTCAAGCGAGACTGCCGCCCTATGGACTGGCATAACGCCATCACGGATTACTATCCGATTTGGTTGCCGCTTGAGATCCACCGGATATGCGGCGTTCAGAAAAAGAACGTGGTTGTCGTGGCCGGTGAGACAAACGCCGGTAAGACTGCCTTGGTTGTCGAGACAATCCACAAAAACCTTAAACAGAATGGAGGCTCACACGAACGCATCAACTTGTTTAACTCCGAAATGGGAGACGGCGAACTCCGTGCTCGACTGCTGAACATGGACAACAACCCGTCGAACTGGGCTGGGCTTGAAGCTTTTGAACGAACCCGGGATTTTCACCAGGTCATCGACCCTGATGGATTCAACGTCATCGACTATCTTGAAATCTCAGACAAGTTCTACCTGGTCGGCAAGATGATTCAGCAGATTCACGAAAAGCTGAACAACGGCATTGCCATTGTCTGCATCCAGAAATCAAAGGGTTTGGACTTTGCGAGAGGCGGCGAGTTCGGGCTTGAGAAATCACGCCTTGCAATCAGCCTGTTTTATAATCACGGGATGCACTCCTGCAAAATCGTCAAGTGCAAGTTGCCGCTCGGTCAGATCAACCCGCAGGGCATGGAGCGTGACTTTATCGTCGAGCATGGGCGCAATATCCGATGGTCATCGGACTGGCGTTATCTCACGGAGAAGGAACGCGCCGATTTGTGGAAACAACACGAACAAAGCGCAGCGGCCAACAAGACACGCGCCGCATTGGGCCTGTAGTGAGCACTCCATGGCAAGACATCCACTCCCGCTTTCCCGTCATCTGCGAAGGCGAGCCGGGAAGAGGCAAGGGCCGATACAAAGGGTGCGCAGCTTGGAACGAACATCAACGAGTCTGCAACAAGCGAATTATGAACGGCGGGATGTGCAGCAGGACAATTGAGGAGGCAGAGCAGGAACACAAACTTATTCAAATGGGCCAGACTTAGTGCTAGAAATGTGCGGCTACAAGAAAGAGGACATCGAGCGACTGCTCACTGACAAGCTGCATGAGCTTGATGGGCACGTCAGCGATGTAAAGGAGAACGGCTAGTGAATAAAAGCGATATTGTAAAAAGCAAGCTCCTCGACCTCCCTCGCAGTGTTTGGCGACAGGGGAGGGTGGTCAAGGAACTCGCAAGGGCAGCGGATTGTTCAACCCGCATGGTCAGGAAGGTACGCGAAACTCTCGAAAAGAGTCAACCGGCTGGCGCTGAAATAGTCACCAATGAGCAGCTTGACCCCGGTAACGAGGACACTTTGCGGCTTGAGGTCAAGATCCAGCAACTTGAAAAGGAACTCAAGCGCGCTCGCAAGGAGAAACTGACGGACGCCGAGGTAAAACGGTTTATTCTCAAGTCACGTGCCAACACGGACGATGTGCCGGTGTGGGTGCCAAGGTCGGCAAAAATCCACGAGCATGGCGAAGATGTGCCTATGACAATGTGGTCAGATTTCCATTGGGCTGAGCAGGTTCGCCCGGAGGAGATCCAGGGGCTTAACAGGTTTGACATGGATATCGCTGCCGAGCGCTTGCGCACGCTTTGCGATAACACGTCATACTTGTTGACCGATCACCTCAAGGGCCGCGACTGGCCGGGGATTATCGTCTGCCTGAATGGTGACATGCTTTCTGGCGACATTCACGAAGAGTTGTCGGAAACCAACGCCGAAGATATTGGACCGGCGTGGATTGACTTGCGCCGTAACTTGCAAAGTGCGCTGACTCTCATGGCTGACAGATTCGGCAAGGTGTTTGTTCCTTGTGAGTTCGGCAACCATACCCGCACCACCAAGAAAATTCGGCACAAGAAAGCCGCGCACAAGAACCTTGACTGGCTGCTCTACCATGAGCTTGCCGACTTCATGGCCGACGATGATCGAATCAAGTTCCTCATTGGTGAAGGCGCTGACGTGCAGTTCAAGGTGTACGATCACACTTACCGCATGACGCACGGCAATCAGTTTCGAGGCGGTGCCGGATTCATCGGCGCGTTGGCTCCGGTCACTCGCGGTGAACATAAAAAGCGGATTGCTGTCCAATCCTACAATGCGGGGTATGACACCCTGCTCATCGGTCACTTTCACCAGTGCATGAAGCTGCCGCGAGTTCTCTGCAACGGTTCACTGGTCGGATATAACGAGTTCGCCATCAACAACAACTTTAGTTTTGACGAACCTAAGCAAATGCTTTGGTTGACTAATAGGCGTTTGGGACTTGTTAACCCACTTGAGGTCTACTGTGTCGAACCGGGCCAACCAGTCAACGACAATTCCCCATGGGTTTCGTGGGAAGAAAGGGAGAGTGCATAATGCCAGACGCATACATTCACGACAACAAGCATAAATCAACAGAGGTTTTATGTTCGGACCCTGTAAATCTGCCGAGTCACTACCGGCAGTTTGGCAAAGAGGTCATCGACATCATCCGCGACACGCTGACGCCGGAGGAGTTTGTCGGATACTGCAAGGGCAACGAACTCAAATACCGCCTTCGGGCAGGGTTCAAGGACAAGTCGAAAATGAATGAAGATATGGAAAAGGCCATGAAATACCGAGAGTTTAGGGAGTGCTACTTATGATGCAACAATTGACTGAGCAACTGAAAAGGCACGAAGGATTGAGGCTCAAGCCATATCGATGCACCGCTGGCAAACTCTCCATTGGATTTGGGAGAAATCTTGATGACAAGGGGATCAATGAAGGCGAAGCCGAAACCATGCTGTGGCGTGATGTCGCCGAAGCGCGTGCGCTGCTTGAAAGACATTCGGGATTCCTTCGACTCGACGAAGTGCGTCAGGCCGTATTGATCAACATGTGTTTCAATCTCGGGATTAGCCGCCTGATGCAGTTCCAAAAAATGTGGCGAGCTATCTCCTATGAAGACTGGGAACAGGCCGCAGCCGAAATGCTTGATTCGCGTTGGGCAAAACAGGTCGGTGACAGGGCAACTGAATTGGCCGCTCAGATGAAGAGTGGCGAGTGGTCGGAGGTGAAGCATGACTAAGCACTGCAAAGGATGCGGCGTGGACATCACAGGCAATATCTCCAACACATGTGGTCGCAATGAGTGCCGGGATTCGTTGACCGAGACAATCATAGACGTTGATACTGGCAAAATCTACCGCGTTGACAAGCGTCATGGCATGGCGAGTGACGTGTTCCCATGGTTGCGTGGCACAGAGCACGACAAGCCGTTGACGGTTGGGGTTATGATCGAAGAAGGAGGACGACATGAGTAAATTTGAAGGGCATACGCCGGGGCCGTGGGTGTTCGATAAAAATCTTGACGTTTCGCAGGGCGGCAAGTTCACCTCGGACCAAGATGACATTTGCTTCGTTAATCATGAAGTCGGGGACCGCGATGGCTTTGCCAACTACGACACAGCAAAAGCCAACGCCGCCCTTATCGCCGCCGCACCGGATATGTATGACGCTTTGAAGGACACCCTAAATAGTTTGGAGGTTGCGGGTGCTGACTTTACCAACGAGATGTATGCCATCAGACAGGTTCTTGCCAAAGCGAAGGGGGAAAAATGAAGACCACCAAAACAATCATTCAAACACTCCGCAACACTTCCCAGCCGTTGAGCCAAAAGACTATCAAACGGGCGGCAGATCGTCTTGAGCGGCTTGACTCCATTTGCAAGAAGCTGCTTGATGAGCGGGAAAAGGTGCTTGGGGGTGGGGTGTGAAATTCCACGAACTGCGAGACCTGATCGGCGAAGAGTCCGCAACCAAGCTGTGCGAAATGTACGGTGGCTGTCAAGAAAAGATACCTAAGCCGCCGCGTACTGAGCGCAACGCACAGATAATGCGAATGTTCAAGGGCGACGTGCCGAGGAAGACGATAGCGGCAGCGTTTGGGCTGAATTACTCGACGGTTTGTAAGATTATCAGCAAGGGGTGAATCCCACCAAGGTCAGCGCTATAGCCTCACTCCTGTGGGGCTTTTTTTGTGCTTTTTGGCACCCGTTTTTTCCACGCCGCTTGGGTATATATGAACCCTCATGGACGACACACTTATCACACCCCTCGACGAAGCAATGGATCCGGATTTGATGTTCGGGTCTGTTGCCGCTTCCGATTGGTATGACGGCGACGAAGATTTGGAGAGTTACGGCCTTTACGAGGACGGGCACTCTTATCAGGTAACGGACAGGCCATAATGCCCAATTGGATTCAACACATATTCAACCCGCTGCATTGCTTTTGCAGACTGAGGTCCATTGGCTGCCCTAAGCCTTTGGCCCTTTGGCTGTGCGAGCGGTGGAGTACGGTTTATAACTGGTTGAATGGGCGCGGGTGGAAGCGTGGCAAGTTCATGGTGTTTGAGTGGGGAGGGAAGTAATGTTTGGCCTTGATGATGCAGTTGGCAGCGTCTTTGATTTTGGAAAGACGATTGTCGATAAAATATGGCCGGACGCAGATGAGGCGGAAAAGCGCAAATTCAATCAGTTCATGGCTGAGTTGACCGCGCATGTAAAACTCGTCATGGGGCAGCTTGAAGTCAACAAGACCGAGGCTGGTCATAAGTCAATTTTCGTTGCTGGGTGGAGACCATTTATCGGCTGGGTGTGTGGAGCCGGCCTTGCCTATCAGTTTTTAGTCTACCCTCTCCTTACTTGGTTGTGGTCTCTCTTAATCGCCTTTTCAATTATCCCTGCAACAGCAATTTACCCCCCAGCCCTTGCTATCGGGACTCTTGTCTCGCTGATCGGCGGCATGCTTGGTCTTGGTGCCGTCCGGACCGTTGAGCACATCAAGGGAGTAGCAAAAAACTCACTCAAGTAGCACATGACAAAGCCAAACGAACACACTGATGCCTGCTGGCAGCTTGATCGCAAAGTATCACTTGCTGTCGTAATTATTTTTCTTGTCCAGTTCGCCGGTACTGTTTGGTGGGCATCTGACCTTTCAGCACGACTTCTTTCTGTCGAGACAGAGCAGGCCAGATATGAACACATCATGCAACAGATTACCGAGATCAAGACAGACGTTAAGTGGATTAAGCAGGCAGTAGATAAGTGAAAATGGCTCTGCACCACATAACTATTTTCTTTTTGTCCATTGACGCGCCCATATGGGCTGCAATTTGGCTTTTGCTTTTGTAAAAAGGAGAGTTTTAAATGAGCAAAACAACCGTGACACAATCCGGTGGCGTTGGGTTCTTCGGGCTTTTGACGGCCCTTTTCGTGGGTTTGAAACTGACCGGCCATATTGCTTGGTCTTGGTGGTGGGTGCTTGCCCCGATCTGGATGCCACTCTGCTTGACCGTTGTCATCATTGCCGCTTGCCTTGGTTTCGCCGCTTGGTCGTGGAAAGACAGGACCATGTAGGCGGTGTGACTGTGAGCAAGGGAACAGGAATGAAACGCGGCGGAGGTGGAGGTTTCTAGCAAGTATGGTTGAAGTTATTTTGTTCTATCCACCCAACTTCGCTTTTGAACGGACTGCCGTCATAGGTCATGCCTAACGGCAAACGAACATACTACTGCGCTCACTGCGGCGTCACAATCATCTGGACGCAGCTCGACAGCAAACACAAGCAGTCGAAAACGTGCCCGTTTTGTCATAGGGGCATCAAATAGAAAAATCACGCCCGTTCGCTCGACGATGAGACAGGGCGGGTTATATTTCGCAAAGACGCAAGGCGTAGTGAGAATGGCAAAGAGCAGATTCAACGTAGGATACAACGCCTCCCGCAAGCAGCGAGAGAAGGCGTGGGAGAATAGCGGTAGGACATTCAAGCCTGCCAAGAGGCGGTGGGAATCGCCTGATGAACTCCGCGCCATGTCCTACCCTGGATATCTCAAGTCCCAATACTGGAGAGAGAACAGATACCAGTTTCTCAAGGCGGCATCGTTCCGCTGCCAAAAGTGCAGGGCAAAGGATGTTGAGTTGCATGTCCACCACAAGACCTACGAGCATAGAGGTTGTGAGTGGATGTTCCCCAAGGATGTAATTGTTTTCTGTAAAGAGTGTCACAAAAAGGAGCACGGGCAATAGGTGAAAAGAAAGAAGTCTACCACGCCCAATTGGGTCTACATCAACGCAATAGACAAAGACCCACGGCCAAAGGCTGCTCACAAGGCCCTACTCCATGCCATCCGCAGCTTCCGCAACAACGATACGGGAGAATGCTACCCGGCCATAAGTTCAATAGCCGAAAGGGCTGGGATGTCTATCCGAAGTGTTCACGGACTCCTGGCAGAGCTAAAAGAGTGGGATTTCGTTAAGTGGCGAGCGCACCCCAATGGTTCAAATGCATACACCCTGTACCCGACCCCTGCAAAATTTGCATACAAACAATATAGCGATGAAAGGCCAGCGACAGGAAGAATTGTGCCTCACTTCGATGGCAAGCTGGTCGATAAGGCGCATTTGCTTGATCACACAGAGTGGAGCCGCAATATCGACAGAGTCCAGGCCGAGTCCAGCGCGCAGAACACGGGCTACACACAACAGCAACTTGAATCCGGTTTCAACTCAGGGCCGGGATATCTAGAAGGGATACCTTTCTAATGGCTAGAATCGGACGCCCACCTCTCTACAACAACTGCATGGACCTCGACGCCATGTGCGAACTCTATTTTGAGGAGAAGCTAGAGAGCGGCGAACCAGTGCTCATCTCGGAATTGCCATTCTACATAGGCTTTGGGTCAAGGCATGCCGTGTTTGATTTGGAGCAGAATCCCGAGTTTTCTAACGTCATAAAAAAAGCCCGACACCGCCTTGAAATTGAGTGTGAGAAGGCGATGATGAAGGACAAGGGCAACCCAACCAAGCATATCTTCAGGATAAAACAGCCTGGTGCTGGTGGCTGGGTAGACAAGGTGGACCACCACTCCACGCAGGACACACGTATTCAGGTCGAGGTCGTCGGAATGCCGCAGCTCCCCCAGTCAGCCGTGGCTGTCCTCTCTGGTCAGCCCAATCAGGCACAACTCGATTCGTGTGCAGAAGCCGAATACGAAGAATTCGAGTCGTAACACCTGGGTGACACATTAGGCTAATTGATAATGGATAAAAAGTGGCAGCTTTTGGATATTTAATAACTACAAGTGCTTAGGCTGTAGAGCCTATTCCCGTAACGGCCATTATGTTAACTTCCATTATCAACGGTAGCACGCCATCCCACCGGCCAGGGGGGGGTGTGGGGTCAAAATGGTGGCGTAGGGCGTCGAGACTCGCTTGGCCCATGTCGGTGAATAAACAGGTTGCCCCCTGCACGAACGATTTTCACAAAAGGAAGGTTCCAATGAATAAGCCAACTGGTCCCGTATGGGAAAATTGCTATGGTCAGAATTTGCGCTGTGGCGACTGCGGGCGTCCTCGCATGCGCTCCACCCGACTTTGCCCTACCTGTACTCAGAAATTGATTGATGTAAACGCTGATAGCCATGCAGGGCGGAGGCGTTAGATGTCCCTCCCCCGTCGAGTAATCAAGGCTCTGGCTCGTAAGTGGCGCAACCGCAAGATGGTGAGCAAGTGCCGCTATTAAGTTTTCACTGCCCTAAGTGTGGGCATGAATTTGAAGACCTCCCAAGGAAGGACTGGGGGCGCAAGTCGGTTTGCCCGTTGTGTAATGCGATGGCCGAAGCTGATGAGATAGCCCCCTGCTCCTTCTCTTTAAGGGGGTGTGGTTGGGAGCGAGATGGCTACAGTTAAGGGTTCCCTTGGATTGGGCAGAGTCCCAAATGCAATTTATGTTTTTGCCGCCATAGCTCAGTTGGTTAGAGCAACTGCCTCGTAAGCAGACGGTCAGGGGTTCAAGTCCTCTCGGTGGCTCCAAGAAAATTTACCACCTCGCGGCTGATATTCTTTCATCCGCATAGCCTTTGGGAGTGCAACGCTCCCTTTCATGGATATCATGGCCGAGTACCAAACAAAAAGATGCACGAAGTGCGGTGAGGTTAAACCCGTCTCTGAGTTCTATAAGAGGGCTGAGTCTCGTGATGGCCTTGTCTCAAACTGTAAGTCGTGTGGTGCCGCAGCAACCAAGCGGTGGCGGGAGAACAACGCCGACAAGGACCGTGCTAGAAAGTACGCATGGCGAGAGAAGAACAAGGAACGGGCGCGAGAGATTGACCGCAAAAGCTACCAAAAGCGTCGCGAAGTTCGCAAGGCCAAGAACCGTGAGTACAACCGCACGCACAGGGAAGAACGTCGAGAATACCAACGCAATTACTACCATCAGGTTTTGCGGCCAAAGGTTAGCTATAATGTGAGCAAGCGCATTGCCGCCGGCATGAGGTTTTCTCTCAAAGATGGGGTGGCTAATGGGGGCGCGCATTGGGAAGACCTGGTTGGTTATAACTACTCTCAACTTGAGCGGCGCCTCAAAAAGACGATGCCCAAAAGCTATTCGTGGGATGATTTTTTGAGTGGGGATCTCCACATTGACCACATCCGGCCAATAGCATCTTTCAATATCACATCAGCTGACTGCTTTGACTTCAAGCAATGCTGGGCGTTGGACAACCTTCGCCTGCTACCCGCGAGTCAGAACCGCCTCAAAAAAGACAACCTTCTTGCTCCCGTTCCGGTGAGCCTGCCGGGGGTGTAGGGTGGCAAAATTCCAGCTTCCAGTTACGCCCCATAAATACCAAGAAATATTCCTGCAAGACATCAAGCGCTACAACGTGCTTGTTGCCCATAGACGGTTTGGGAAAACAGTCTGCGCACTGATTACGTTGATTCTGAGCGCGACGAGCACGCCGAAAGTAAATGCTCGATACGGGTACATTGCTCCGTTCTATAAGCAAGCAAAGCAAATTTCATGGGACTACCTAAAAACCTTTGTAGGTGGCTTCCCTGGCGTCAAGTTCAATGAGAGTGAATTGCGCGTTGATTTCCCCAATGGGGCGCGGATTACGCTTTACGGCGCAGATAATCCCCATTCAATGCGCGGTCTGTATTTCGACGGCGTTGTTGTTGATGAGCCTGCACAGTGTTCACCCTCTCTTTACGGTGAGATTCTTCGGCCCGCTCTTTCAGATCGCAAGGGCTTTGTGATTTTCATTGGCACGCCAAATGGGCACGACCACTTTTGGGAGCTTTACAACAAGGCTTTGAGGTCGGGGAATTGGTCGGCTCAGTTGTACAAGGCGAGTGAAACCGGGATTGTCGATGCTGACGAACTGGCCGAAGCCAAGTCAGAGATGACCGATGCCGAATTTGAGCAAGAGTTTGAGTGCTCGTTTGACGTTTCAGCCGGTGACGTTGTTATCCCAATTGAGGAGATCAACGCCTCGATAGGGCGCCATATTGGATACTTGCAAATGGGCAAGGTTATGGGTGTTGACGTTGGCATGAGCATGGGCGGTGACCCGAGCGCAATTGTCACACGGCAGGGCGGTCAGGTCACCCACATGGAAGAGTTCAACATGACGGACTCCATCCAAATAGCCGGTAGGGTACGTGACGCATTTTATGATCAGGAAGCGAATCACATTGTGATTGATGCCCTCACATGGGGCAAGGGCGTTTATGACATCCTCGCATCATGGGGATTGCCCGTCACCGGTATCAATGTTTCTGAACGTGCGGCTGAAAACGAGCGTTTTGCCAACAGTCGAGCCGAACTCTGGTTCAAGGCAAGGGACTTTTTCGCTGAGAAGCAATGCAGTCTCCTATCTGACCACCCGCTCACTGACAAACTTGTCGCGGAGCTTTCTAACCTCACATATTCGCACACGCCTAGCGGCAAGAGAAAGGTTGAATCAAAGCCGGACCTCGCCAAGCGTGGCGTTCCCTCACCAAACCTCGCGGACGCCTTTGTCCTAACGATGGACTCAAGCGCCGTTGGTGCAATTGCATTCGGGCGGCTTGAAGCACCTGAACAGCAAAACATGCTCCTCTAATTTTCCCCACCACCAAGCCCAAGGGCCAATTCATGGAAAAAATCCAGATCAAAGATTCTGAAATTTTAGACTTGCTGTCTGCTGACATCGACAAGTCAAAGAACTACGCCGAGGATCGCTCGAAGTTGCGCGTTGAGGACTTCAAGCGCTTTCGTGGCGCTCCTTATCCCGGCGACGAGCAAAAGAAGGCTAAAGGGTGGTCCACGACCGTTAACACGGTTATCGCCAACGCGGTGAACTGGACACAGCCCGGCTTGATTGAGGTTTTCTCGGACGACTTTTTCGCCTTCAAGCTGCCTAACACTCAGCAGGCCGAAGCGTTGCGCCGCTATGTTCGCAAGGTTCTGTACAAGCAGCAGCCGGGCGAAGAAATGATCGACGCTTTCATCACGGATTGCTTGATCTATCGTGACGGTGGTCTGGTCAAGGTTTACTACAAAGAAGACTATGACCTCGTAACCGAGAAATACGAGCGGTTGAGCGCGGAAGAGTTCCAGCAACTCAGCGCAAACCCGGCCTATACCATTTCACGGTACAAAGAAGAGACATTCGTCATTCCTGCCGTTGACGAGTGGGGGCAACAGATTGTTGACGAGTTCGGCAATCCCGCCTTTGATGAAAACACAGAGTACCTGGACGTCAAGGCGGTTCGTAAAGACATTACTTTCGCGGGGCCATGCTTTGAAGTCATCCCGCCCGAAGAATTTTTCCGCACGCCAGAGGCGAAGACGATTGATGATGCACGTCTCTGCTTCCACCAGACAGACCGTGATCTGAACTATATTCGCAAGAATGAAAAGGCCGGTATCTACCGCAAGGGCAGCTACAAGAAGGTATCCGAGAATCTGAGCCATGAGGACAGCGTTGACACGCTCGATGCAGAGCGCGATTCACGCGAACACCTTGAAGGCTTGGAGTCGGAGATTAACGACTTTCAGAGCGACGAAAAGCTGCTCAAGCCCAATACGGTTGTGAAGGTTCGCGAGATTTACACCAAGCTTGATATTGACGGTGACGGCCTTCTTGAGCCTGTTATCGTTTGGGAGTCGTGCGGCGTTGTCCTGAACATCATGGAGAATCCGTACAAGCGGCCACCGTTCAGAGTCGGCAAGCCTTTCCCTCTGCCACATCAATGGTCACAAGACCCTTATCCGTCACAGTTGGAAGACGATCAGCGCATTGTCACGAACCTTGACCGCCTGGCGCAGGATTCTGCGGCCTTACAGACCTACAGCAACCCGATCACCAACGACCCGCAGCTTTACAAGTCTTTGTTGAAGCGTGGCCCGCACACTGTTCTGCAGGGGGATCCGCAGCGCATCGGTGACGCTTCCCCTCGCGGTGGGCGTTCAAACGCCATTCTCAAGGCCAAAGAAGACGCCATGTCTGGCATTGAGAACAAGTCAGGCATCACGCGATACAATCAGGGCTTGGACTCCAACAGCCTCAACAAGACGCTTGGCGGAATGAATCTCATCATGAGCGCGGCACAACAGCGTCAACGGCTCCTTGCGCGGCGTATGGGCTGGGTCTTCAAGCACATCATTGGCGACATGCTCAAGATCATGGAGAAGTGGCCGACACCTGAATATCAGCAGATTATGCAGGGGCAGCGCATCCGACTTGAGGACATCGAGATCAATGTCGGCGTGTCCTTCAATGAGAAATACCAGCAAGCCATGATGCTTGAGCAGCTTGTTCAGTTCAACGCTGGACCGGGCGCACAAATGGGCGTTTCTCCGGAGCAGACCTTCGGACTCATCAAATACAAATATTCATTGCTCGGGATCAAGGTGGATAACTTCCTGCCCACGCAGGAGGAGGCCGCGAACTGCCGAGCATTGCAGCAGAAACTTGCACAGGCCACCAAGAAGATTGAAGAGCAGGAGGGACAACTGCGTGCAGAGCGACAGCGAAATGAAGCGGCAGAGCAATCTGGGCAGGGCAGCGGAGGAGTTCCTGGACAGCCGATGGCTCAAGCAATGGGCAGATCAAATGCGGGAGGCTTTCCGCAGGGCATACCCCCAACTGGACCCATGGGACGATAAGGCTTTTGCGGTCCTCAGAATTCAAGAAGAGTTTTTGAACCAAATGTTTAACGATGCCGAACTCGACAAGTTCAAAGGCGAACAAGCGTTTGCCTATCTCAACGGCGAACTTGAAGACGAGCAGCCCGGTGAAGGTGGATTGATATGAATCAGCTTGGATGGAGAAACAAACTCCGCAAAGTGAGAAAGCAGCGCGACGAGGCTTTGGCACAGGTTGCCGAACTTGAAAAGCGTGGCGTTGACTCTGGTGAACTCGACAAACTCAAAGCCGAGAATGAGTCTCTATCCGGAGAACTCCGCGCCTGTAAGATGCGTGAAGGCAAACTCAAGAAACAGCTTGAAAAGCTCAAGGGGAAATAAGCATGGGCCAGTTCAAAGAAACAAAGTCAAGCGGCGTCTCAAGTGGAACCCCTGTAACATTTGGCCTCAACCCTGAACTCACCAACCATCAGATTCAAGTCACGGTTACAGGCTCACCCACGGCGGGGACTCTGGCTGTGACAGACGAGAATGATCAGAGCCTCGGCGTCGCCATAAGTATGACCGCGCCAACGCCTCAGTCTGTGGTCGGCTCCTTTGGTTCCATGACCTTCACGCCCTCATTATTCGACGGGATCAGTTACTCGGTCACTGTTCGCTCTTGGGATTAGGTCATGTCTGGGTCAAATCGCTTTTTTAAGGTTTCCCTTGCCAAATTCAAGGAGCGCCTGAGAGCAGATCATCCGGACTGGGATGACGAACGTATCGAACGTGCAGCAAAAAGAAAAATCCGTTGGGTGAAAAAGTACGGGGTTTTTGATGGCGACGATTAACGCAGTAGCAAGTGGTTTTTGGGACGATCCGCTGCCGATGATGGCGGCGACATTGGCGCTGTTGCCGTTGGCGCAGCCCCTGGACCATCCCCCACCCCCGGAACGCTAATGCGGCAAGTGACATTGCAGCCAGCCGCGCTCACTCCCGTACAATTATCTTAGTAACCGACCAATTCTCAATTCGAGAATGTCGAACATATCCACGGGCAACAGGACGTTGCCTAGAGTCAGGAGGACACCGTGGACCCCAAAATCATTGAAGGTGGAGTCTCGCCAGTCGAGGAAACTCCCGAAGTTGAAGTCGCTGAATCCGAGCCGAAGAGCATGGATGAACAGCTTGAAGCAATCACCGATGGACTGATGGACCTCTCCGAAGAGGGCGAACCGCAGCCCGACCCTGACCCGGCCCCTGTAGAGGAAAAGCCGGTTGAGGAACCGGAGCAGGACTCACCACAGGAAGGACCAAAGGCCGAACCTATCCACGCTCCCTCGTTTTTGAACGAGCAAGAGCGCGCAGATTTTGCGGCCTTACCCCGTCAGCAGCAAGAGGCGATTGTGCGTGTCGGCAAGGGTGCCCAGACGCAGATCACACAGACCCAACAGGAATTGGCGCAGGAACGTAACCGACTCGCCGCTATGGAAGGTCTGTACCGTCAAATGCAGATGGACCCCAATTACGCCGAACACGTTTTGAAAGGATACCGTCCGGTTCAGCCGGGCCAGCCTCAAGAGGTTGAAAAGCCACACTTCGACGACCCCGTTGAAGAACTCAAGTGGGAGGCCAAGCAAGAGGCCATCAAGGAGCTTTCCCCCCGTTTTGAGGAACAGGCTCAGCAGATGACACAGTTCCAGCGCCAGGTGCAAATGGAACAGGCCAAGGCTCATTTTGCGGCAGACCCTCAGTACGAGGAAGTGCAAAGCGCAATCATCGAGCATGTCAAGAGCCTCCCCGAGTCCATCGGTCGCCCGATGTACCAGCACCTTGACAGTAATCCGCAAGCCTACGGCGAAATGTTCGCTCACTACAAGGCACAACTTGCGGCCAAGGCTGCCCCTGAACAGGGCGTGCAGAAACCGCAGCCGGTCAAGACGCAGGAGCGCGCCCCCATCCTTGAGGCATCCGGCCCGCAGTCTGAACCCCAAGAAATAGCGCAGCGTAAAGCAAACAAGCGCATGAAGTCTGAGGCCCTCCGCAATGGAGGATTAGAGGAAATCGGCGGCTACCTGTTCAACAGCGGCCTGCTCGACCACCTCGCATAAACACATTACCCCGCCGACAGGACGTTAGCGGGTAATTACAGGACGTACAATCATGCCTGAAGTTACCAGCACCACTTATACAGCAAACTATTCCGCGACGATGAAAGACGACATTCTCGACGTCATCACCAATATCTCGCCCGACTCCACGCCTTTCATGTCTGCTATCGGCAAGACCAAGGCTGAATCGACCCTTCACCAGTGGCCCGTTGATTCTCTCGCGGCTCCTTCCAACAACGCACAGGTTGAAGGTGCAGACCTTGAGTCCGCCGCCATCAGCCCGCCCATCCTGGACAACAACTACACCCAGATTTCGGCCAAGCAGTTCCGTATTTCTGACACCTCCGAGCGAGTGAAGAAATATGGTCGCAAGTCCGAAGTCGCCTACCAGACCGCCAAGAAGCTCAAAGAACTGGCCCTGGATATGGAATACGGTCTGGTCAACAACGCAACATCTGCCGCCGGTGGTGCCCTCACTGCCCGTCAGGCCAAGGGTATCAAGGGTTTCATCTCCACCAATGATGAATCCTTTGCTTCCTACGCCGTCACCAACGCGCTGACCGAAACCCTGTTCAATGACGCCATGCAGGCCGCATGGTCCGAAGGCGGCGAACTGGATCGCGTACTTGCTCCCCCGAAGGTCAAGCGCACCATTTCCAACTTCGACGGGTACAACACCCTGACCAAGGACATTGCCGCCAAGTCGAAAAAGGTCGTGGCCGTTGTTGACTTCTACGAAGGAGACTTCGGTTCCGTGGCCATCATCCCGCATCGCCTCATCGCACAGGACACCGACACCTCCAAGCTGTACGACTCCATGTTCTTCCTCCAGACGGACATGTGGAAGCTCGCCAGCCTCGGCAAGGTGAAGACCGAAAAGCTTGCCCGTACAGGCATGAGCCAGAAGGTTCTCATCTCCACTGAGTACACCCTGGAGTGTCGCTCCGAGAAGGCTAACGCCAAGATGGGCAAAATCTACAACTCTGCCGTAGCCTAACCCCTAACATCCCTCCACGGCGGGGGGCTGGGTTTTCTCCTCCTTTGTCCCGGCTCTCCGCCCCTTTCTCAAGGATAATTCATGTTCGATATTTCCACTGGCTTTGATTACAACGAAAAGACCGACGAGATGACCTTCACCCACTCGCAGGACGTCACGCCCATTCTCATGGAGAACGAGGCGCGGCGCATGTCTGCTGCTGCTCCAATGGGGCAAGGTTTGGGGCGCAAGGTTGCATCCATTGACATGGTGACCATTCAGGAAGCCAAGAAGCAGGGGTACGACCTTTTCAAAACGTCTGACCGTGAGAAGTGGCTCATTCTGCACCCTCAATACCGCACCGTCCGCGCTATCGACACCGGGCGTTCTGGCCGGATCATTGTCAAGTGACGTGCTTTTAATCGTTGGAGATAGCCCCAACACGAAAGCAGACCTTGCCACATGGTTGGCAATGGGCGTTGACTTCGACGCTTGTGGTCTCAACAGGGCTTGCCTCAATTACCCCTTGGCTTATCGCTACCTCTTTTCTTTTCATGCTGATGAGGTGCGGCAATGGGTCCCAAATGGTTCTCATGTCGAAGTGTGGTCACACCATAAATATCCAAGTGTGAACCACGTGAAACTGCCCATAAGAGTTAGTGGTGGAGGCTCCGCTGTCCCGGCGATTTATGCGGCTCTCCTCAAGTGGGGATATCACAAGATTGTTTTAGCTGGCGTCCCCCTCTCCGGTCCCTACAAAGATTTATTTTTCCCATCATTTCAGCGTCTTTACCGGGAACTCTCCCCGGCTGTTCGTTCCCTCTCAGGCAACACCCTCGACCTTTTCGGCCCACCTACCAAGGAGTGGCTTAATGACATTTGTTAGTAATTTGATTGATCGTACTCGGCTTAAGCTGAACGATGCCGCAAAATCCCGTTGGGAAGATGCGGATATGGTCGCAATGGCGCAGGAGGCCGTAGAGCGCGTCGAACTTGTTTTGGCGAAGTTCGACATCGAGTTTGCCAAGGAACGCGCCACGCTCACGACTGTGGCCGATCAGGACTATCTTCCCTTGCCCGCCGACTTCCTCACGGACAACGGACTGTATCGACCGGCGACAAGCACCGAACTCATTAAATGCAACTCCGACAACTGGGAGCGCATTATTTCAGCGGGTGAGCTTTCGCACTGGATTATTCGCGGCACCAACGCTTATTTCAAGGGAACGCCGAGGAGCGCGGAAGACCTGTACCTGTACTACTACACAAAGAACGACACCGGCAGCTGGACCGCAACGACCATGAGCACAGACGAAACCCCATGGGGCGGCAAGTGTGACTCCATCATGGCGTGGTACATGTCTATCCTCGCATCGAATGTCGATGGTGCCAACTGGTCAGCAGACCAGACGCTTATGCGCGACCTCGAAAACCGTGTGTTTGAGACATACGGCACACTTGGCACCGTTGCTGATGACAGCGTGGGGTGGCTCTAATGCCCGTACCGTCCAGCAAGCATTCAATGCTCAGGCCGCAAGTGTTCACGCCAACCCAGGGGGTGAATTACGGCAACGCGCCTATTGACCTGAAATCGACTGAGCTTTCACGGAGTATGAACGGGTATTACCCGAAGCAGTCGAGCCGGTGGACAGTACGCCCCGGCTTTGAGTGTGTGACTGATGCCGTTAACAAACTGACTACGCCCATTCTTGGACTGACTCCGTACTACAACGGCACGACCTTATACCTTGTGGCTTTTTCAGGTGGCAAAATTTACGCCATGAGCAAGGCAATCCTTGAGAGTTCAACCCCGGCATGGACTGAAATAGGTTTTTTGTCTGACTCAACAACCAAACCGCAAGCCGTGGTTTATAACGGTCTGCTTTTGATCGCTGATGGTGGTCCTTCAATCCGTTATTGGGACGGCACGACAACGGGACTTATCGCCAACTCGCCAAGCAAATGCACCGCCCTTGCCGAAGCGCGTGGGGTGTTGATCGGCAACTCGGGTGATGTAGTGGATTATATTTACCTGTCTGCTCCTAACTTTGCCGACAAGGATTGGCAGTCTGGCAGTGGACACCGTGAAGTTGCTGTCGGATTCGGCGATGGTGTGCCCGTCAACGCATTTTGTGTCGGTCCCGGCGGCAAGGATGTACTTGTCAGCAAAAAAGACGACAGGCAGGGCGTGGGGCAGATCAGACGATTGATCATGCCGGGTGCTGACACTTTATCTTGGTATGTTTCAGAGCCAACAGACAGCAGCTCCGCTGCACAGAACGCGCATGGGATGTTGAACGCTTTTGGCCGCACATTCTATTTTGACGATACGGGCATGAGGGCAGTAGCCGCAACAGACGGCTATGATGAGGTCAACGTCGATGCCCACTTCGGCAAGCGCATCAACAAAGCGTTCAACCTGTTCAACGCCGTGGTGCAAGAGATAACTTTTTTGCCGACCATTGGCGCGTTCATGCTCCTTTTGCAGAGCTATACCCAGCCCTACCTCTATTTCCCCCGAAACAACGCATTTTGTCCGTGGCGCATGTCTGGTGCCATTATCAACAGTGCCTGTACCATTGACAATAATATCTACATGGGAACAGCAGACGGCAACCTCTACCGCATGAATGAAAACATTGGTGCCGACGAGGTTGAGCCGGGAGTGGACCCAAAGCCAATTCAAAGCTACGGCAGAACCAAAAAGGTTACAGCCAACGGTTACGACATGGTTCTCAAGCGAACCACACTCGCCATGACGCCTATACGGTCAGGCACGGTTTACTTGAGAGCCGTCAAAAACAATGAAGCAACACAGGTACAGTTGTGTGACGGCTTCCCCGTTGAAGACGGGCGCAACCTTCTCGGCCTCGCTACGGGTCTTCTCGGCCTCGCAACCGGCTTGCTCGGCGCAGGCGGTGCAGAGCCAACGCAACAGACCATCCATGGCGGCATCCGAGACTGTGGACTGCAAATAGAATGGTACGGTGACGGCGCACGATACGAAATTGAACAGATAACGGCAGAGATTGCCGGTCCTCTTGGAGAGTAGATTATGCCTAGTTTAGGTGGCGGCGGCAAGTATGGTGGTTCTGATGTCGGCGGCGGTGCTGGTGGAAGCCACGGTGGTGGATATGACTCTAGTGGGGATAGGGATTATTCTTCTTCCCACCACAATAACACAGCTTGGGGAGTTGACCCGATAACAGGGAGAACTGTGCAAGTTGGGATGCCTTCCCTCTCTGGCCGTGGCATGATGACTACCGGCGTAGGGGGTCAACTTGGGTTCCTGAACACCATGCGTAGTGGTGGGAACCTGAATGAGGCGTGGAAGGCTATGACCATGAGCAACAAGTCTAGCCCGTTCCATAACCAGTATCGCCAGAATTTGCAGAAAAACATACGCGACATGGCGGCGGCTCGAAAGGCCGCTGATTTCAACACGTACAAAAGTATCGTGAACAGTGACATGGGGTGGGGCTTAAAGGCCGAGGCCATGAACAACCTTGAATCCGGCTTGCTTGGCGAACTCGACGCTGTGGGCATTGACACGCAGGAAATGCGCGACACGCACCATGGCGGCGGTTTCATGGGGCAGGCCTTCGGGTGGGGGGCTGGCGCTGATGATGTTCAGACCATGAGCGAAACAAGGGACGGCCTTGGGACTGTGGACCCAGACAACCCAATGGGCTATTCGCCGTTAGGCTTCATGGGCGTGACTGTCGCGCCTCACATTGGGGCAAAACTCGCTGAACTCACTCGCAGTCCTGTTGCTGGGATGATTGGGAAAAACGTAGTAGGTACTGTCGCTGAAAATTACGGGCCAACAACGCCAAGTGGATCAGGTGCCATTTCTATGGGGGCAAAGGCTCTGGGGGTACCAATGGGTGCACAAATGCGCCAAATGGCTGGACTCATGAACAAAGGTGCCAATTTGAATTATGCAGGGCATACCAACAAAACCGAAGGACTCAAAAATAGTGAGTCAAGCGGTGGAAGTAGACCGTGGTGGACTGTCTAAATAGACAGTATCCCTAGAATGCTGTCGATAGTCTTCAGGGTTGAATTGTCCTTCTTCTTCTCCTGCTGAGTGGCCTTTTCTTCCTCCTTCTCAGCCTCTGCCGTTTGTTGTTGCTTCGCGGCACAACCGAACAGCAAGCCAACCAGACAAATCATAACAATAAGCTTCTTCATGGGTCTTCTCCTGACCTTTTTATAACACAACCTCACACATATTCAAATAAGTATTTTATATCGTGTCAACCCCAACGCATGGAAGCGGCGGGACAATCACCAAGGATGGTGAACAATGGCAAATACGGCATACGGCACAGTCGGTGAAAACAACGTCAAGTATGGCCTGAACAAGGCGCAGGACTGGCTCAAGAACAACGAAGACGGTTATCAGACCCCTTATCCTGAATACACGGACCGTCAGGGTCCGGCGCAAATGGACTACGGCGTTGAGTTCGCACAGAACGCCAACCCATACGAAAAGGTCGGCGGCATTGCGCAGGACTGGGACCAGTTCAAGCAGGACATGCGCCAGCCTGTTTATCAGGCATATGATCAGAGTCTCCGTGATATTGATCAGCGGTTCTCTGGCAACGGGCTTTTCGGCTCTCGCGGCTACGGAATGAACGACGACACGCTTGTCAAGGCTGGTCAGGGCTTGCAAGCCGGACTGCTCGGAGCGGATACAGCGGCTCTCAATCTTTACGGTCAGGACTTGGACCGCAGGGACGCGCAGAACCTGAACGCATGGAAAACAGGACTCACTGAGGCCGAACGTAAACAGGCCCAGAATGCGAATCAATTCGCGTGGGATTACGGTCAGGCGCAAAACGCAATCGACTTTGCAAACAGTGAAGCCGCACGCAAGGACGCCTATAATCAAGACCAATTCGCCTGGGGCTATCAGCAGCACCGTCAGCCGTTCGCTGACTACATGGCCCTTGCCGGTGGTTCTGCTCCTATCGCAAATCAATCAGCCGCAAATCAGGCCGCGCTTGAAGCAGCCAACTTGCAGGCAAAGGCTGCTGGAACGTCTGCATGGGGTTCTGCAATCGGCGGCATTGGTGGCGGATTGCTTGGTTCATACGGCGGCGATGACGGTTGGTCTTTCGGCGGCATAGCTGATGATCTCGGTAGCCTCTTCTCTTGGTAGGCGGTGACATATGGGATTTTTAGATAATAACGGACTCGCCCTCGCCTATGGCCTCAATTCAGGCTTGCAGGCGTTCAACGCTGCGCAGGATCGCAACCTCAAGCGGCAGATGTGGGAAGGGCAGCAAGAGCGGCAAGGGATGCTTGACGATATGACGCGCAAGCAATTTGAAATGCAACAAAATCAATTTAATCGGCAGCAAAATCAGCAGGCGGCAGACGTGAAGCTGGCCGCTAATCCTCAGTTGCTCTCAACCATCGGTATGCAGGGACCATTTGCGCCAAGCGGTCAGGGGCAAGGGCTTGTGAATATGCCCAGTACTTCAATGGCGTGGAAGGCGCGAGAGGCTATGACGCCCGCAAAGAGGGAACCATCTACAAAGATTGAAAAGCTCCAAGCCTATCTAGGCATACTCCCCGAAGGTGACCCGCGCCGCGCCCAAGTTGAGGCGGCTATCCAGAAGGAAATTACTCCGTCTTCGGCTGTCAAGGTTGATGTGAACACTGGCAACAAGGCCGGGGAAATCCTTAGTGTGGATAAAACCAATCACACAGCCGTCATTTCTGACCCCACCGCCGAGAACGGTATGCGCGTTGTGGCTCTCCCCGGCGGTAAGACTGAAAGCGAAAAAACTACTCGCGCTCGCACTGGTGGCACGGCGGCTGCTATTGCAGTCCGAGAGCTTGATTATGTCCTTGGAAGCCTTGGGATCGACCCCGAAAGCGGAAAGAGGGTTCAAGGCAGCTCCGTTGCTGGGCCTCGCGGGCGTATGCTTGCAGACTCCGGTGTCGGTCGATACTTGGTGGCCGGAACCGGAACAGGTGATTTTATGGGAACATTGCAATCAATTAAAGACACCATCGCCATTAACCGGCTGCTTGAAATCAAAGCTTCGGGCGCAGGGCTTGGTCAGGTCCCTCAATCTCAGCTTGAAGCTTTGGCAAGGGCTTTGGGTAACCTTAACCCCGAGACTTCGGATGAGCTGCTAACCCAAAACTTGATGGATGTACGCAACCTGTATGCAGACGTTGTTCGTCGCTCTGCCACAGATGCCAATGACAAAACATTCACTCACTTGATGGAAAAAACAATGAATAAGCCGGGGGCGGCAACGCGGCGGATAGGGACCTTTGACCCTGATGCCGAGGCTGACCGTCTTATCAAAGAGGCCATGGGAGGCCAATAATGGACAACGCTCTCAAGTCTAACGTCTCCCGCATGGTTCAGGCCGGGGTGGCTGAAGACAAAATCAAGCAATATATCAAGGACTACCACGCCGCTGACCGCTATTTGAACGAGAACGGCAGCATCATGGGGTCTGAAAGGGGTGCAACTGATTGGGGCCGTGTTATCTCTCAGGGGGTGGGCGGAACTATCGGTGGGCTGATTGGCGCGGCCTCTCCCGTTCCTGGTGATGAGTTTCTTGCCATGGGCATGGGCGATGCTATCGGGGGACTCGCATGGGACACTTACCGCCGTCATGTGCAAGGCAAAGACCAAGACAAAGACATCCGCGATTATATGAACTCTGCCGCTGTTGACACAGGTATGGGCATGGCTGTGCCTGCTGGCATTGACATGGCGAAGCCGTATGTCGCAAAGGCTGTAAAAGGTGCGGTTGCCCCTATTAAGTCGCGCATAGCTCGACATGTTGGGAAGGTCGCTCCGTCTGCCGCCGATGACGTTGCCATGTTTGAGAGGCACGGCTTTAAGCCTGATGCTGGCATGGTGACCGATAACCAGAACATGCATACTTGGTCACAGTCCATCCGCAAAACTCCCGGTGGTGGTGGAGTGATGGGCGCAAATGATGCCCACAACATGGAACAGGGCAGTATCGTTGCAGACAAAATAGCTCGCGCCTTTGGGCAGCCTCAGACACCAAGTGTCCTTGGTGCTGACGTCAAGACCGCAGCGAGTGCAAAAAAAGAAGCGCTCAAGCGGCAAGCCGACGAATTGTTCAAAAGAGCAGAACAGCTTATCCCAGACGATATGATGGTGTCTGCCCCGAATACCCGTGAGATTGTTGCCTCCTTGGAGGCTGAGCTTGCAGACCCGGCAACAAAGCCGCTGGTCGGTGGAGTGAACAAGATCATTGCAGGGATTAAAAAATCTATGGGCGAAACCGGGGAGCTTAATGCCCGCACCATGAAGAACCTGAAATCACTTCTCGGCTCTGTTTACAGCAAGCCTAATGCTGACATCCTTGACGGCAAATATAAGATGCTTTTTAAGGCTCTCCGCAAAGATTTGGACAACGTAACGTCTGCCGTTGGCCCCGAAGCAGCCGAAGCTATGAACAAAGCAAACTCTTTCTATAGCAAGTTCAAGGGCGACAAGCTGGTAGGTGACCCAGGTTGGCAGGGGACCCTTGATGAACTCATCAGAAAAGCAAATTCAAGCGACACCTACAAGGCCATTGTCAACAAGGCTGGCGGCGACTCTGACAAACTGCGCCGTATCTTCCAGCTACTCCCAGAAAAGCAGCAGGCGAATATCCGCGCAACAGTGTTGCAGCAGATGGGCAAGGCTAACCCAGGCGCACAAAACGCAACCGGTGATGCCTTCTCGTTCAATACGTTCCTGACCAACATCAACAAACTATCCCCCGAATCACGCAACTTCCTCTTTATGCGCGGCGGCAAGCCTACGGCTGGCTATCAAGACTTGCTCAAGGTTGCCGAGTACATGAAGAACCTCGAAAAAGCTGCTAACCATTCAAACACTGATAATCTTCGCGTGTGGCGCGAGTTGTGGAAGCCTATTGGTCAAGGGGCGCTACTAGGCGGCGCTGGTGGAGGTTTTGGTGGCAGTATCCCCGCGATGGCAAAGGGTGCCGCTGTTGGTGCCGCTGTCCAGGGTGCAAGGATTGGAGCAGACTACCGCATGGCAAAATTACTGACCAATCCCGACTTTGTGAAATGGTTGGCTCAGTCTGGCAAGGCTGTCTCCGCTCCTGGGCGACAGATCAGCACAACCGCACAACTCGCCAAGCTCCCCATCATTGCCAAAATGAATCCCGAGATAAAAGACGAGATCGACGCATATCTGGATAACTTTGACGCCCCAATTAAAAGATAACCACCGGCAGACAGGAAGTCAGCCGACAAAGCCAAGGATGGCGAAAATATGACAATTGTACGTAACAGCGCAACCGTGCCGGACCCATCGGTCCCTAACGGTGACAGCGAAATGGCGGCAGTGTTGAAAAACAGCACAGCCATTGATGATGTGATCAGCGCAGCCAATGCGGATATAGCGGCCAAGGGTGACATGAAAAAGGCCGACAACCTCGCAGGGCTTGCCAACACTTCAACCGCTCAAACCAACCTTGGTATCAGCGCGTTTGCAAAGACGTTGCTCGATGACGCAGACGCGGCTGCCGCACGCGCCACGATGGGGCTTGTGATTGGGACGGCTGTGGAGGCGGCTGATAGCACCATTTTGAAGGACGCGGATATTGGCGTTACGGTGCAAGGCTACGACGCTGACACCGTTATAGCCCCAGGTGGAGTGCTGCCAGCCCTTGATGGCGGGAACCTTACAGGTATTGATGTCAATATTCCACACGCCCCGCAATCCATAGTGCAAGCCAACATGGGAACTCGTCCGACAGGGTGGAGCGCATTTGGTATGGATGTCCCGACTGAATCGCTAACTTTCTTTGGAGGTATAGTCACGGTTCAAACAGGACTCCAGGTAGCCTATGCTTACCAGGGTAATGTAAATCTTTCAGAGTTGTTATCTGTAAGCGGCACTGTAGACCTTAGTGCTCAACTGGACGGAACATATTATATCTATGCAGACTTAGACGCCAATGGTCTTTTTACTGGCTTCAACTTTTCAGCAATCCCTCAAAATGTGGGTTTTGATAGGATTGACCTCGGTTCAGACCTTTATAATCCGGCAACATTGGTTATGGTAAATTCATCCGACATACCTATCAGGCGGGTGTACATTGGCGAAGCTAATGTCCTGGCTAGCAACGTAACTGATGTCACTAGCTACTCCCTCGGCACACAGGTTCGTTTGCCGGTGAACGGTGGCACTGACGTTGTTGCCAATACCGAATATGCCGAAACAAAAACATACCCCGGCCCAGTCGAAGCGGTAGCGGAAATTTATAGTCCCACTATATCAAAATGGGTCCGTACATTCGATGATCACGCCGAAAGTTCTGCTTCTTTCTTCGGAACACGGGTGAGAACTATTGATAATAAGTTTATCTATATCAAAACAGCCCGAAATTTCATATCAGTAGCTACTGAAGACGGAACAACACTGACAACTGGAAAATGTAGAATTGTTGTAAAAAGGAGTTATTAATATGGTATATGGGAAAATAGGTACAAATGAGCAGAGGATCGGCGGTCAATACCCCGGCGAAGGTTGGGTTGAGATGACAGCGCAACGTCCCTCTCCCGACTATGTAGCTCAAGCTGACGGAACATGGGGACCGGCCCCTGCCCCTTCCTACGTCGAACAGCGCGAAGCGGCTATCCTTGAGAAATGGCCTATCCCTCAGCAACTTGAAGCCCATATCGAAGCGGCTGAAGACCCTCCGCGAATGGAAAAGCTGAACGCACTGCTTGCCGATGTGAAAGCTATTAAGGAGTTGTACCCTAAGCCTTTGTAGGCTGCTGACAGTACCGGTTATAAAATGTTTCGGCGTGCGGCAGTAAAAATACGGGACGGATTTGGGACGCAAAAGGGACGTTTTAGGCGTCCCATACGGGTTTTTTTTGGTAGTTTTTGGTAGATTGCCTTTTAGCCTTGACCTTAGTTAAAGGCCCGTATATCAAGGCTTCTCAAAGGTTGCCCCCATAGCTCAGGTGGATAGAGCACAGGATTCCTAATCCTGGTGCCGTGTGTTCGAATCGCACTGGGGGCACCAATGCAATTTTAGGGGCAGCTGTTATTTCAGCTGCCCCTTTTCGTGTTTTTTGGCTTGCTGCCAACCTGAAATGGCAATCCGTGGGCTGGCATTGTAGTTTTCCGGCTTGGTTTGAGGTAAGGGGTTTCTAGTTTTGTGATTAATTGGCGCTTCTCAATAATCAAACCCCGTTCTTGCGTGATCGGCAGTAAAGTCTAATCGATTGAATAGGGCAGTTAATGTGGTATCTCCTAACTGTCCGTATTGATTGAAAGCCTGTTCCCAGAACTTGTCTTTTGTTATTAGATCGTACTCTTCGCGACGATTAATTCTATGCGTTGTTGCCATGGTTTCCACCATATATGACATCATGGCTGCTGCGCAGTATGGGTGTTTTTTATGAAGTTCTTTCACAAATGATTTAAAGGTATCATCTGCCATTTTGTTTTTACTGAAAAGGTTGTATTTATCATCATCAAGAACTTTTAAAATGGTATAGCTATACAGGTTGATGAGATAATCATTATTCCATTTTGTCGTTCCTACTTGAATCTTTAAAAGAGTAAAAACTCTGTCTATTTGCCTGAGAGAAATGGGATAGATTTCATTAAAGGAGGACAGCAGAGGCGTGATTGTATTCTCTTCTAGCCCGTATGCTTCACACAGGTTGCTACAATAGTCTTTTTTAGAAAGTTCAGGTAGGTCGATTACAATATCAAAAAACCGTCTCAAATATCCTTCAGATTCTAGACCAGAACCATATATTGATTCAACAGCATATTTAAGCTGCCTTAGATCGACTGACAAAACAAAGACGATGTTCTCAACGTCAAAAAGGTGTTTGATCCGTTCCAGCAACTCGACCGCATAGTTTGGACGACAGCGATCAAGTTCATCGACGAAGATGATCAAAGGACCTTTCCCTTTCGTGTTTTTCTCAACAAATTGCTCTAAGGCTGATGTGAAGTTTTCTGTCGAGCTTTTTCTTTCGCTGTATTCTTCAATTTGTTTGGTGACGATCCCGGTTACCGCTTCTGAGATTTCTTCAGCGTAATCATCTGCACCACACGCTTCTGCAAGTTCTTTGAGACCTCTGCACGGCAAATCCCACACTTTTACTCTTTAACTATTTGATTTATTATGCTATTATTTCTCCATCCAAAGGAGGAAGGCATGGCTATTCGGCAGAAAGGACCTCGGTTGGGTGATTACTTCCTGGGGCACCGCAGAACCAAGACCACATTTCTGGATGAGATCAACGAACTCATCGACTGGCAGCCCATCAACGCCTTTCTGTGCAAGAAGATCAGGCGCAAGGCCAACGCCGTGGGCAATCCCGCCTATCCGCCTCTGGCGATGTTCAAGATTCTGCTCTTGCAGCGTTGGTACAACCTGAGTGATCCGGGCGTGGAGCAGGCGCTGCTCGACCGGCTCTCCTTTGTCAGATTTACCGGTTTTTCCATCGAGGACGACGTGCCGGACGAGACCACCATATGCCGTTTCCGTAACGGTTTGATCCGCCTGAAGGTGCTGGACTCCTTGCTCGACATGCTTAACCGCCAGCTTGAAGGACAAGGGCTTCTTGTCCGTGAGGGAGCCGTGGTGGACGCCTCGGTAGTCGAGTCGCAGCGGCGGCCGCGCAAGGTTATCGACGTGATGCCTGAGGACCGTTCCGAGGACGCCGAAGAACAGGATGGGCCGGTGGACTGCCGGGTCAGCTATTCGGATGACGAGGAGGCGGCCTGGCTCCGCAAGAGAAATCGGGCCTATTACGGCTACAAGCTCCATGCCGCGACGGACAGTCGAGACGGGTTTCTGCTCTGTGGTCACATCACTCCCGCGAACCATTCGGACACGGGCGAATTCGAGCGGCTCGTGAATGGCGTCGGCCTTGATCCCGGCGCACGGGTTTATGCGGACAAGGGCTATTGCAGCGGGAAGAACCGGGACATTCTGTTTGATCGCGATTTGGAGGACGGAACCATGGACAAGACGCCTCGTGGCGGCAGGCTGACAGACTTCGAAAAGACCCGCAACCGTGACATCAGCAGCATTCGGCAAATAGTCGAGCGGGCCTTCGGCACACTCAAACGTGGCTACGCATTCTTTCGGTCCCGATACGTGGGTCGTGAGAAGGTGGAGGGAGAGTTCCACATCCTCGCCATGGCGTTCAATTTGAAAAAAGCTGTTCGACTGGCGCGAGCCTGAAGGGAGAGGTGCGTCCAAAATCCGGCATTTCGGCCAGAAATGGCAGGAAAAGGCCGGGAATGAGCCCAAGCTGGGGTGCGGTCAGAACATCAAATTGGGTGCGGAGCGCAAGGCACGGACGCGAAAAGGGGATGCGCAGAGGTCTCAATTTGCATGATGTTAGAAGTTGCCGAATGGGGAAAATAAAAAGTGTCGGGAAACGTCTGTAACCGCGCACATTCGCGGACAGTCAACCGTCTTTCAAGAGAGTAGTGAAACTGCACACGGGACTTTGCGTTCGCTCTGATCGTGTATGAAGGAGAATCGGCTGGTGTGGTCTCGTCTCCCTGCCCATTTCCTTTTTTTGCTCTTGACGCTCTGAAATATTGTGACTGGTTTGGTATCGAATCGTCCGTTATCTCCTCAAGGTCTTCTATCGCCCAGCGAGTCGTCCTGTAGTGCTCCTCAGCGTGAGTCCTCTTAGGCATGACTGGGTACCCCTGCAAATCGTCTCTGACAGCGACAATGAAAAGTCTTGTTCTCCTTTGAGGAACACCATAATCGGGAGCAAAAAGAGTCCAAACCTCGACCCTGTACCCGACCGAAGATATATCCTGTTTTATCGTGTTTAGCACATCTCCTTGTTTCATATTGGCGAGACCCGGAACATTTTCACCAATGACGACAAGGGGTCTGTGAACTTCCATATACTGAATCAGTGTTTGATACAGCCTGCCTCGGGTGGATTTCAATCCATGACGTGGGCCGCACGTGGCAAAATCCTGACAAGGGAACCCCCCTATCAAAACATCGGCGGCAGGGACTTCGTTCGGGTTGTAGTTAGATAGATCCCGTACTTCGGCGTGATCGGAAATGTTCTGGACGTACGTCTGAATACACCTGTCGTCATGGTCATAAGCAGCGAGCAGTTTAAATGGAAGCTTGGGCACCTTGGTTCCCTTGTACGAAAAGCCTCCGAGAAACCCCAGATCCAGGCCTCCGCATCCACAAAAAAAAGAGACCACAGATCTTTCTCGCACAGCCGAATGCGCTTCTTTCTTTGGTCGAGTCATTGGAGGGCTTTTTTCCATTTCTATAAGCATCACTGGTTCCTGTTCATGTAAATCAACTGTTTCCATTTGCTTTATCCGCCGCACCTCCAGCCATCACCCACTCGTCGACTTCATCTTTCTTGAACTTCCAAAGACGGCCCATGCGGTGGGCGGGCATCGCATGCTTGTCGATCCAGCGGTAAATGGTGTCACTGCTGACACCGATGTACTTGCCTATCTCGTCCACTGATAACCAGCGGTCTTCTATTTCGGCCATATCTCCAGCTCCTCAAGGGCGATTGGTTTTTTGCCACGCCAGAGGCGGCAACGGGGATGCAGGGCGAAGCTTCCCCAAATTAATACGTCCTTTAATATATTTTGGCAGAGGCCGATTGTCAAACGATTTCGTCAGGATAAAGCCGCAAAGGTCTGCTCACGGACGTAACCACTCGCCGCTGGCGAATCTTTCCGCATAAGGCGGGCATGGCATCCAGTAGGTCCAGGCAGTAATCGGGGTGCGTCCGCACAGCACCGCCACCATCACCTGATGGTGCATGCTTTGCCCGTCGGGGCGAAATCCTTCCAGCCGGTCGATGGGTGGCAAGTCGCGCTGCGAATCGGTGAAGGTCACCAGCTCCCCATGGATCAGATCCCAGTCACCGGCCAGTCGGCCGAAGTGCAGCGTGCCGGTATCCTGTTGCCTGCAGGCATCATCAATATTCTTTGCTGGGACCGTAACGGGTTCTGCTTCAGGCATAAACGGCTGGGAAAACAACGCTTCACTTCGTCGGATTCCGAGGCCGAAGTCATGGAATATGGTGCACGGGAACTGAACTTGTTGTCTGAAGGTCTTGACCTTCTCTAGGCTCGCGGGCATCGAAACTGAGATATTCGACGTTGAACACTTTCGAATGAAGTTGAATCGGGCAGTGAATCTTCGCCTTGAATATTGATCTGCCTTGTTAGGACGTGGTTCTACTCTTTCCCTAGAATCCTATCCCAAGCTGCAATGTGGTATCGGAAGCCGTACTCGACCATCTCGAATCTCCTGCCCAATGTTTTGGCTGCGACCCCAAGTGTCCCGGTTCCGGAGAAGGGATCAAAGATTGTGTCGCCTTCTTTGCTCAATGAGGTAACCAGACTTTCGATTACCTCCAGTGATTTTTGTGTGGGGTGAAGTGATTTTTCGCCCTTCTTGGTTGACCACTTTTCGTCGGGGTCAGGCATTAGCCGTTCTTTCCCTGATGTTTTTCCGGAGACCACATAATTTTTGCGTTTTTCCGTGCCGAAGTATGAATCTTCTGAGCACACATGCAGTCCGAGTTCGAAGCTCTCCTGAAACATACCCTTGTTGAACCCGACCGAATCAGTTTTGCACCAAGCAAATTTGCGTAGTTTGGTAAAATAGCGAGATAGCTCCCGGTACCAGTCTCCGAATTGGAAGTCCGAGCAGAAGACAAAGACATTGCCGCTAGGCTTCAGAACGCGATGGAATTGGTAAGCCAGAACGTCGATCCGTAGCTTTTTGCAATCCCAGTCCTTGCCAGCAATACCGATCTCGTATGGTGGGTCCGTGATTATGGCCTCGTAGCGGTGTGCAGGACAATTCTCCAAAAAAAAGAATGCGTCATTATTGTGGATGTCGCCATCCTCGGACGACGAGGTTACCCCCAGATGCTCTAGTTTCCGCAAATCGATCACGAGTCACCTGCCATTGGTTTCCCATATGTTGGCTTCTGGTTCTCCAAGATGTATTGTCGCATTCGATTAAGAGACTTTGAACTCAGTCCCGGATTAAGAGCTTTGCGCCGCTTGGCTCGCTTTTCCGGTTTTGCAGTTGTGTGACAAAGGTTGGCGGTTTTGGTCATTTCCGGGTCATTCTCCAGTATGCTCATCAGAGCCCTATACGTGTCTTTGTGCATGGTGACGAGAACGATACGGGTAAACTCCGGTATAGGGAGGTCGTAGGCAAGGGAGAAGTCCAGCACCCGATCCAGTGGAATCGGAGCGTGCCCCTTCTCGATCTGGGATATGAACGAGTTGGAGACCCCCAGCTTCTGGGCCACCCACCGCAAAGGCTTGCCCTGAGTCTCCCGGACAATCTTCAGGTAAAGCCCGACTTCTTCCTTCAGCAATTGTTCCGGGGTTTTCACAGGGGTGAGGTCAACGACGTGATTTTTGGTCATAGTTAATCAACTACCTTGTTAACAGAATTAAGTAACTAGATGGTTAATCAAATTAATAAACAAGTTAATACCCAGTAGCAAGGGGTTTGTTGCTTGTTGCGGGGTGGATGCGAGAGCAAAGACCGGGGATATCCCTTGAGCCGGAGTCGAAACCGCCATCCCTCTCGCCGTCGCCTGCGTGGATGACGACGCAAGCAAAGCCGCCGGGGCAAGGCCGTCCGGCGAAGACGGACGCCCGAAGGGCTTGGCCTTGCTCCGGCGGCTGCTTGCGTCACGCTCGCGGAAAAATCGGCGGGAGGTGAAAAAATCGTCCCGCTAGAGCTTGCGCAAGGGTTGAGCGACGTCATATCGTGGGGCATATCCACCGGATAAATCGGTCACCAGAAGGAGGTGAAACGCATTGACGCGCGTCATAAGTTCGTGACGAAGTCCGAACTGATGACGCATGAAGAAGCCTTGTGCTTCAACGATCCGCGCGCCGTTTTCCAAACAAACGGCCATTTCCAAATCCTAACACGCAGGCTGTAACGCAGCACCCGCCACAGGTTGAATGACAGATATCTACGTCTGTCATTGCCGCACTTCCCCTATGGATGCCATCCAATCCGCAAGACATACGCGCTTGCGGGGCATCACCCTTTATTGACTGGTTTTTCCGGAACCTTCTTCCGAATGGGAATCGGGCATTCATTCTACCCCTGACCGGTGATGCGTGGCGGGTTTCCGCCACAGGCAGATCTTTCCAGGATAACGGGAAAAGTCAGATCTGCTTGGCCCCGGGGCGCTGCCCCGAACCTTTAACGGAAGGAGAATTCCAATGGGAAAGTCCGACAGCCTCAAGTACGGAATCAACCGGGCAACCTTGTCCGGACCGAAATCTAAACAACACCGAATCCGCCAGTCGGCCCACCATTTCGTCAAGGTCTTGCGCCAGATGAACATGGGAGCCCAAAAGTGGACCAAGGTGACCAACAAACATTTCCAGCGCGTGGCGGACGCCATGCGTGCGGATGGCTTGGGCGACGGCAGGATTGCCGAAGTCTTCAGCGCCGCGCGCCACATCTGCCGCGCTTACGAAAACGACCGCATAAGCAAAAGCAACTCGACCTTCGGGGTCAAGCGCGGGTCCATCGCTAATGCAACGTCCCGCGCGATCAGCCCGGAAGCCTTCCAAGACACCCTGACCCGCATGCGGAACGACGCGTCGTATCCGCAAGCGGGTCGGGCGGCGGTTCAGATCGAGCTGATGTATGAGCTCGGGCTGCGAAGGGAAGAGTCGGCCAAAGTTGACCTGCCCAATGATTGGGACCGGGAAAACCATAGCCTTCTCGTTCAGTACGGGACAAAGGGCGGCAGGCCTCGGACTCTGCATGGTCTGTCCCCGCAACAGGAGGCGGCTCTTGAGCGGGCTGAGGAATACGTGTCCCCCTCCAACAGGAAGGGGATCTACAACCTCATGCCCGTGGGCATGGGCGACAACTGGCTGCACCGGCTGGACTATGCGGCCAGGAAACACGGCCTTGCGGGCAAGAATGCCGGAGGAACCCTGCACGGCCTTCGGCACGAAAGGTTTCATCAAATGTATGTGAATCACGCAGGCTTTGAGCCGCCCAACCAGCACGAGAGTGTGCAGGCGTTCCAGGAGGCAGCCCAGACAACGGCCGGGGACGAATGGCCCCGGCTCGACAACGAAGCGCGAGACGCCATCGAGGAAGCGGCAGGGCATTCCCCTGGTCGCCGCGACATATCTAACGCCTATCTTGGCAGTTCCCTTTAGATAAAGCCCCGCCATTTCAGGCGGGGTTTCCTTTCGGGCGTGAGGCCTTGCTCGCGCTGGAGTGTGGCTAAAACTGTACTCGGTTACAACTGCGCGAGGAAAGGAAAAAGAAAATAGGAGGGCTGTAAAGCTACATTTGGAGCAAATTTAGTGCCTCGCCATGAAAAATGTTATGTTGGCCAAAAGAAAATACAATTAGGGGTTCATGGCCGCCACAAGCATGACGTCAGCAGGATACTTCAGCGTCACCAGCGACCGGGAAATGGAGACTTCGCCGTCCTCCAGGGGCTGGCGGAGTACTTCAAGCACAGACTTTTTGAATTCCGGCATTTCATCAAGGAACAGAACGCCGCGGTGAGCCAGTGATGTCTCACCGGGTTGCGGGTATCGACCGCCACCGATGAGTCCCACATCGGATATGGTGTGATGGGGCGTGCGGAACGGACGGTTGACCAGCAGTGCCTGATCCGAGGGGAGCAGGCCGGCCACGGAATAGATCTTGGTGACTTCCAGCGCCTCGTCGAATCGGAGGGGCGGGAGAACCGTGGGGATGCGTTTGGCGAGCATGGTCTTGCCCGATCCGGGGGGACCAATAAAAAGGAGGTTATGTGAGCCTGCCGAGGCGATTTCAATGGCGCGCTTGGCGTGCTCCTGTCCTTTGACTTCGGAAAAATCGCAGAGGAAATCCTGCCGTTCGGCCCAGAGTGTGTCGATATCCACCGAAGCCGGTTCCATGGTCTCTTCGCCCAGCAGCATTCGCACAACCTGTCCGATGGAGGACGCGCCAAGAACAGGAATCTCTTTGACCACCGCTCCCTCGCGGGCATTGGCAGCCGGAACGATGATGCCTTTGCCACCGCCCTGTCGTGCAGCCATGGCCAGCGGCAGGACGCCGGGGACCGGTTTCAGTTCTCCCGAGAGAGACAACTCTCCGGCCAGATACCAGTCGTCCAGCATCTCTTGCGGAATTAGTCCCATTCCACAGAGAATACCCATGGCAAGAGGCAGATCGTAGGCGCTCCCCTCCTTGCGCACATCTGCCGGAGCGAGATTGACCGTAATGCGGGCAGGTGGAATTTTGAAGCCACTGTTTTTAAGGGCGGAGAAAACGCGCTCCTTGGATTCCCTGACGGCACCTTCGGCCAGTCCGACCATGGTGAAAGCGGGCATTCCGGCCCGGGAGAAATCAACTTCGAGTTGGACTTTGAAGGCGTCGATGCCCATGAGGGCGGCGCAGGATACTGTGGCAATCATTCGCAATTCCTATGCGTTGCAGTTAAGGTTTTACGATATAGAACTTCGCCATACAGCTCAAGTGCAACACGGAACAAATGAATGTTCCGCTTTTTGATCTTAAGGGATGTTGTTACCCAGTATGTCGTCACGTCGCCGGAGGACTGCTCCGGGTACGATCAAGCACAGGTGAAAAATGATACGAGAATATACGAAGGAAGACCTTGAAGACATTCTGGCCATTTGGCTTGGGGCCTCGGTCAAGGCACATGATTTTGTTGATGGAGGATACTGGGAATCCCAAGTGGACAACATGCGGAATATGTACATCCCGGCATCCGAAAACTACGTTTACGAGCAGGACTCGAAAGTCGTTGGTTTCTACTCTCTCCATGAGGAAACGCTGGCGGCGATTTTCGTATCACCCGAACATCAGGGACAGGGCGTTGGGACGAGCCTGCTCAACCATGCAAAAAGCCAGAGGACGAAATTGAGCCTCTCTGTCTACAAGGAAAATCAGGCAAGCTATGCATTCTATTTGTCCCAGGGGTTTACCGTGCTCAGCGAACAGGCAGACGAGCATACAGGGCACCATGAATACACCATGTTTTTTACTTCCGAATAATTAATCCAGGGAAGTAGACCCGCTTGATACCATCGCTGATGGCAAGCCTCATTCCTTGGTGAAGGTGCGCTCTTCCCGAGCATTGTGTCCCTAACTGATTTGGGAGATAGGTGTCCTTGAGCTTTCAGAAATTTGGAATACCGACGATCAGAGAAGTGTGCTGAAAAATAATAAGATTACTCAGCAACCGATTCATAATATGGGAAATGTTTCAAATGTGGTGCATGCTCCTATTGATTGAAACCCGTTCGACTACTTGACGATCCATTGGAGAATTGGGAGAAAATACCATGACTGCTGAAAAACTGAACGCTTCACTTGGCGGATGCTCTCGATGCGAGCGAACGCCCGACCCTCTTCCTGAAAGTGGTTTCCTGTATCTGGCACCGCCCATGATCCATACAACGCGTGCGCTGATTGATGCCTTCGATCAGATGAAGCTTGCCTACGACGAGCCCTATGACGGTGTTTTTCGTGTGCGCTTCAATGAATCGGAGTTGAGCCGACTGTGCAGCGACTTTCTGGATAATGTCAGTAGTCTGGAGCGCCATGATACCAAGGCGCTGGTTCTCGGGGACAATGAGAGCCTCACGATCCATCACCTGACACGGATGGAGCCGTTGAGCGCTATCGTTGCCAAAATACAGGGTGAATGGCTGTTCGGAATGCTCGAAAACGACCGTATTTATTCCCATTTCCATCCCATTGTTGCAGCGGATAACCCGCACGATGTTTTTGCGTACGAGTGCCTTGCCAGAGCCAGCACAGAGGAAGGTGCAGTCGTGAATCCCGGTTTGATGTTTGATATTGCACGGCAGACCGACATGATGTTCTTCCTTGATCGGGCGTGCCGCCTGGCCGCCATTGAGGGATGCGTGGAGCATAATATCGACACGACCATCTTCATCAATTTTACCCCCGGAACCATCTACAAGCCAGAACACTGCCTGCAGACGACCATCGCGGCCATAGAAAAGGCCAACATCTCGCCTGAGCAGATTGTTTTTGAAGTGGTTGAGAGTGAGGAAGTCAGGGATATCGAACATCTTCTCAGTATTTTGAACTACTACAGGGAGCATGGGTTCCGTGTGGCTCTGGATGACCTGGGAGCGGGCTTCTCTTCACTGAACCTGCTGACCAAACTCCAGCCCGATTTCGTCAAATTGGACATGGAGTTGATTCGTGATGTGGACAACGATCCCTACAAGGCCGTGATTACGGAAAACCTTATCAGGATGTCCCGGCGTTTGGGGGTCAAGACCATTGCCGAGGGCGTTGAAACCGTTGGTGAGTGGCAATGGGCGCTGGATAAAGGCGCCGACTATATACAGGGTTTTCTCTTCGCCAAGCCGTCGGCGCCGCCCGAGCCGGTGAAAGTCCCCTAAGGCTATTCAAGAGAGGTTTTCCGTGGCTTTTTGGACTGAATGGAGAAGGCATCGGGGCATTTTCGGCTTCATAACCGCATAGTAGCGCAATGTTCTATTGTACCATGGGGTGCCTTGAGGTAGAGAAGGCATATCATGGAAGCACCGCGTTCACTTTTCAACTTCGGGTTTGTCACGCTGAATATCCTCGTACTCTTTGCCTTCAGCAATCTGGCGGTTTTTTTCAGTTTCTACGATTTCCTCAATCAGCTTCCCATCCCGCCGCAGTGGTATGGCCTGCTCATTGGTATTTTTTCCGCCAGTGCGTTGGTGATCAGACCGATCATCAGCGCACGGCTGGCTCCTGCCAACGCCCTGCGAGCAGTCGCATTGGGGCTGGGGCTGACTGTGGTCTCACTACTGCTTTATGACCATATCGAATCCTTGTTCCCGTTGCTTCTGCTGCGGCTTCTTCATGGAGCGGCGTACGTGACCGTCATGTCCGCTTCCGTGACCCTGCTGATGGTCTTCATGCCTTCGGATAAAAGTGGTCAGGGATTTGGCATCATCACCATCATGACCCTGCTTCCTTACGCTGTCATTCCGTATATTCTGGAAAACGGACTAGCTGCCGTGCCACAGGGAATCATCTATAGCTATACGGCATTGCTGATGGCTCCCCCGGCCTTTCTGCTCTTTCCGTTATCGAAGATTCTGCGCTCCATGGACGCCGGTCCATCGGGAGCTGCCACGGAAGCGGCAAAGGGCAGCATGTGGGACAATCTTCGCCAACCCAAAGTGCTCATGCTGCTGATCGCCAACGGTCTGGTTTTCAGTGTGTTTTCTTCCATGTTCTTTTTCCTGAAGACGTTCACCACCATGTACGGTTTTGGTGATCCCGGTCTGTTCTTCATGGCGGCCACCGGCGTGATGATCGCCACCCGGCTGTTCTTCGGTCCCCTGTTCGATCGGTTTGACAAGGGAGTGCTGGCTGCGGGCAGTCTGCTGCTGTTTGGACTGGGCGTTTTCATGATCAGCATCATGGACTCGCTGTTTGTTTTTTACGCAGCCTCTGTTGTGTATGGGGTCGGAGTCGGCTCGGCCACACCGCTCATGAACGGACTGATGTTCTCCATATCTCAACCCCGATTCCGTGGACTCAATACCAATCTGATGCTCGAAATGGTTGATGCCGGATTCTTTGTGGGGCCTGCGTTGTGCGGTCTGGCTCTGGCCGGTGGGCTTGGTCCCGGCCCGATACTCGGTGTCGGCGTTGCTGTTTTGATCATTTCCGCAACCCTCATGGGGCTGCTCAAGAACTCCAACCAGTGAATGAGGTGACAATGAACGCTCTCGACACTCCTGTCCGTTTTTTCCTGGCCCAACTGTCTCTTCCAGTGCGTAAAATCATGGTCCGCACGGCGATATCCTGCGCCGAACAGGTGGCGGAAACCCTGTCCTACGGCAAGGAAGAGACCTATAGCGTGACCTTGGCCGTGGATGAGGCTTTCTGTAATGCCGTGGACCATTTTTCGGGTGATATAAAAGGCGATGAGCGTATCCACATCGAGTTCTACGTGGAGGGCGACAGTCTGGTCATTTCCATTCGCGAGAAAGGCATTCCCTTTGACCATTCCGGTTCCGAGCGGTTCACCCCCGGTGATCCCAAAAGCGCCAACCAGCCCGGACTGGGTTCGTTGCTCATGCAAAATGCCATGGATACCGTCGAGCTTTTCGTCCATGGCAGGGAGGGCAAGGAAGTTCGGTTGACCAAGAAGATTCGCTACGGTGTTCTGCCGGAGGAGCTGGTAGACACCAAGCCTGTTGCCCGGCGTCGCAAACGGCCTACGGTCAAGGAACCGGAAATCCGCCTTGTTCGCGAGAAAGAGTTGGCAGAAGTCAGCCGCCTTGCCTGGCGCTGTTACGGCTTTACGCAGGAGGCCTTCATCTATGATCTCGAACAATTGAAAGAGAAGGTGAAGAAGGGTGAGTTCAAGTCGGTGGTGGGTGTCGATCCGGAGAGCGGGCAAATGATCGGCCACGCCGGTCTCAAGTACCATGATCCGTCTGCACTGGTTCCCGAGTTGGGGCTGGCATTTGTTGATCCGGCCTATCGGTCGCCGGGACTGCCCCTCAAGATGGCCCAGCTCCTGTTTGATATGGCGCAGGCCGAAGGCTCCAAAGGGATTTTCGATTGTTCCGTGACCACGCACACTTTCTCACAAAAGGGTATGCAGCAGATGGGATCACGCCCCTGCTGCCTGATGCTGGGCATCGCCGCCAGCGGCATGCAGGCCAAGGAGCTGGCTACGTCAAAGCAGGAAAAGGGGTCGGTCATGAACCATTACTTTGCCTTTGATCGTTCGCCTGACACGGTTTACATTCCGGCTCATCACCAGCCGATGGTGGCGGAAATCTATGATTGGATGGAGGTCCCGCGGGAGTTTGGACCGGTTGAAACACAGCCACCCACGGGTGAATCCGCTATCAGTGTCTTCCCGTTGCCCGATGAGCTGAACGTGGCCTTCATCATCGTTCATTCCATTGGAGGAGACACGGTGAAGGACGTTTCCGAAGGACTGCGCCGCTGCCGCTCCGACAGGATGGACGCGGTCTACGCATTCCTTCCGGCCGGAGATAAAGCGTGCCCGCATCTGGTGGAGGAGTGTGAGCGCATGGGGTTTTTCTTCGCCGGTATCATGCCGCACATCCATGACGGTCAGGACAGGATTCTGCTGCAGCATGTCAGTGTGCCACTGAATATGGACGCAATCCGGGTGTACGGCGACATGTCCCGTCAGCTCTTCGCCTATATCAGGCAGGAGGAGCAGCGGGTGCAAGGCGTGCGCTGATGCACACGCCTTGCGTGGTCAGCTAGAATTTTTCGAATCCGTCATCCGAGTCGTCCATGTCCAGGGCGACTCCGCTGCTCGCCTTGGGGGCGGCGGCCGCCAGTCGCTTGGGCGGTGCGGATTGTGCTCTGACGCGTCGGGTGGGTGCGGTTCTCGCGCCTTGGCCACTCCCCAGCCTGAAGAATGAGACAACCTGCTTGAGGTGCCCCGCCTGACCGGACAACTGTTCGGAAGTGGAGGACATCTCTTCCGAAGCGGATGCGTTTTGATGGACCACGCTCTCCAGTTGCTGGAGGGCGTTATTGATCTGGGATGCTCCGGTGTTCTGTTCGTTGCTTGCGGCGGCTATTTCTTCGATCAACACCGCTGTCTCTTTAATGTCCGGCACCAGCTTACTCAGCATCTCACCTGCCTTGTCGGCCACTTCCACACTGCTTCCTGCCAATTGACTGATTTCACCGGCAGCGACCCCGGAGCGTTCTGCCAGCTTGCGTACTTCGGCGGCAACCACGGCAAAGCCTTTGCCGTGCTCACCGGCTCGGGCCGCTTCAATGGCGGCGTTGAGTGCCAGCAGGTTGGTTTGTCGGGCAATCTCTTCGATGATGCCGATCTTATCGGCGATTTCCCGCATGGCTTCCACGGATTGGGATACGGCGACACCCGAATCCTGGGCCTGGACGGCCGCACCGTTGGCAAGCTCTTTGGTCTTGGTGGCGCTCTCCGCATTCTGGGCAATGTTGGAAGACATCTCTTCCATGCTCGAAGCCACTTCTTCAAGGGACGATGCCTGCTCCGTGGCCCCCTGCGAGAGGGTCTCGGCAGTGGAGGATACTTCTTCGGAACCACCGGCTACCTGTTCGGTCGTGGAGCGGACATCGGTCACCACCTGTCTGAGCTTGTCATTCATGGTGACGAGTGTTCGGACCATCTCGCCGATTTCATCCTTGCCTTCATGGGCTTCCTTGGCCGAGAGGTCCCCGGAAGCGATGGCCTTGGCGATATTTGCACCGGTATCAACGGCTTTGCGCACCTTTCGGCTGAAATACAGGGAGATCATGATCGCTATGACGCCTGATGCGGCAATGGCCAGAAACAGGGTCAGCATGGCTTTGTTTCTGATTTCACTGAGAAAGGAAACATCCAGGTCAGCACAGATGATGGCAATGGTCTGTCCACCCGAAACCACGGGCAGGAAGGCGGATTTGAAGGTACCGTAGGAGTCGGTGTAGATTTCGGGGTAGACGAGGCTGCGTGATGCCCATGCATCGTTCAGTTCGGCAGGGGCGTCCTCATATATCTCCAGAGGCTTTGGATCACCTTCCAGCATGCTGCCATCGAGCAGAAAACGGAACCTTCCATTGTCTGATTTGTCTACGACGTAGAGGTAGGTCAGGCCGAATATTTCAGTCAGCCTTTTCACTTCCTGAAGCTTGTTAACGAAAAATTCGTTCATGCCCGGCCCTCCCTCAACATATGGGGTGACGTCGGTCATTTGAATTTTTTCGCGTGTCGCCTCAACGCCCCAGCGAAGGGCCTTTTCCAGGTTGTCCAGTTCGCTGTTGTAATATTGGTTAAACAGGATGACACCGCTCAGGCTGGCTGAAAACAGTGTCATGAGCATGAGCATGGCCATTATTTTTGATTGGATTGAGTGATACCATTTCATGGTGATCCCCTTTGTGATTGATAAAGAAAAAGTGATCTTCATAGATTTTATCTATGATA
This sequence comes from Pseudodesulfovibrio profundus, assembly GCF_900217235.1. NCBI lineage: Bacteria > Pseudomonadati > Thermodesulfobacteriota > Desulfovibrionia > Desulfovibrionales > Desulfovibrionaceae > Pseudodesulfovibrio > Pseudodesulfovibrio profundus. The sequence continues at coordinate 3,886,048 of NZ_LT907975.1, forward strand.
CAATTATAATTATATTATTCTTTTGTATGAACACCTGTTTGTTTGGCCGACTCACACACCACCAGTTCCAATCAATTAAGTTTCTGTTTTGCCGGTTGATTTCGAGAACCATATGTAATTTTTGACGAATACCCGGATACATGAGTATCCTCCGCCAAACAGAATGAAGATGACCTTCAAACAGCAAACAAAGGGGGAGCTGTGCTGAAACGCGCGGCCGTGAAAGTCAATCTGGATGAGCCGAGAAAAAAATTCATGGAGATGATCGCTTTTCTCGAAAACTACGGCACTACGGAAATTCACCTGATCCACGTGCGGACCGATACGAGCTACCGGGGTAAGGAAGGGGCGGAATCCCGGCTTGGAAAGCTGCGTGACGCAGCCGAGGCCCTTGGGTATTCGGTCAAAATCCACATCCGAACAGGGAGTCCGGCCCTGACGATCATGGAAGTTGCCCATTCTGTGGAGGCGGATTTCGTCGCCATATGCTGGAGCGCCAAGGCGTTGTTGCGGCAGGCATTGCTGGGCAGCGATGATTCCGACCTGATACGCATGTCCAACCTGCCGACGTTCATCTATAATCCCGGCTTGTTCAAATCTTCCAAAGATCTGGGGAGCGTCCTTTACGCCACGGATTTCAAGTTCACGGACGCAGCAGTCATGCCGTACCTCATCAACAGCCGCTTCAGTGCGCACACCCTCTATCTTCTGCATGTTGGGGAACGCGCCCCGGACCCTGTCACCGAGGAAAAGCGGAAGGAGCGGATTGTCGACAATCTGGAGCGACTGGCGACAGAATGTTCACACGCCTATGACAACGTCGAGACCATTGAAACCATCGGCATGATTCGTCGTCGAATCGTTCAAATCGCCAAGAATAAAAAAGTGGATCTTGTTGTGGTCGGCAAGTCGGAAAAACCCGGAACCATGAGCAGGATGCTCGGTTCGACTGCGGAAGTATTGCCGCATAAAGCGCCTTGCAGCGTCTTCATTATCCCCGGCTATTGCAGCCTGGCAGCCGATGGAGAGGAGGCGTAACATGCGGGATATTCAATGGAACAAGCATATCGTTTTCGGCATCTCCCTGTGCATCGTCTTTTTATTGATCCTCGCGGGAGTGATGATCCCGGAGAAGCTCGACGCATGGACCGTGCAGCTGCACGCTTCGATCATTCGTAACTTTGGCTGGGCGTACCTCCTGTCTGCGTTCATATTCCTTGTTTTCAGCCTGTTCATGGCATTCAGCAAATACGGCAATATCAAGCTCGGCAGCGACCACGAAAAGCCCCGCTTTTCCTATTTCGGATGGTTCAGCATGCTTTTTGCCGCAGGCATGGGCATCGGACTGATCTTCTGGGGCGTGGCAGAGCCCATGAGCCATTACCTGAACCCGCCATCGTACATTGAAGCGGGATCACCACAGGCGGCCCGATTTGCCATGCGCTACAGCTTCTTCCACTGGGGCGTCCACCCGTGGGCCATCTACATCGTCATGAGCCTGTCCATTGCCTATTTTTCCTTCCGCCGAGGCATGCCGCCGCTCATATCGAGCTGTTTCTACCCGCTGATCGGTGACCGAATTTACGGTGTTGCCGGATACTGTATCGATATTCTGTCGGTATTCGCCACGGTGTTCGGAATCGTTACTTCCCTCGGTCTCGGGGCCATGCAGATCAACAGTGGTCTGGCTTCGGTTCTTCCGTTTGAGGCGAGCTTCACTTCGACCATAATCATCATTGCCGTGGTCACGGTGCTGTTCCTGATTTCCAGCATGACCGGTCTGGACAAGGGTATTCAGATGTTGAGTAAAGCGAACATCATGCTGGCTATCACCATCCTGTTGTTCATGCTCTTTGTCGGCCCGACCAATATGATAATGAACATATTGACCAGCACACTGGCCGATTACGCGGCATCGTTATTTGAAATGAGCCTGTCCACCAATCCGTTCCGTGGTTTGCAATGGACCCAGGATTGGACCCTGTTCTACTGGGCATGGTGGATTTCCTGGTGCCCGTTCGTCGGACTGTTCGTGGCCAGTATCTCCCGTGGCCGCACCATTCGCGAATTCGTAACAGGTGCTCTGATGGTTCCCACGCTGCTGACCTTCCTGTGGTTCAGCGTGTTTGGTGGCTCGGCCTTCCATCTCGAACTCAATGAAGGAGCGAATATAGCGGCAACCGTTGCGCAGGATATCTCCACCGGCCTGTTCAAGCTGTATTCATTCTATCCGCTGAGCAATGTGCTGACACTGCTGACCATCCTGCTGCTGGTCGTCTTTTTCGTGACATCAGCGGATTCCGCCACTTTCGTGCTCGGGATGATGACTTCGGGCGGAGAGGAGAACCCCCCGGCATCCAAGAAGCTTATCTGGGGCCTGACGGTCTCATGTACAGCCGCGATCCTGCTCTTTACCGGCGGCCTGGAGGGATTGCAGCGAATGGCTATCGCGGCCGCGCTTCCCTTCACTGGGATCATGCTTGCCTTGTGCTTTTGCCTGATTCGAGGTGTCCAGTACGAGTTCCGCCAGGAGCGCAAAACCGAAGAGGACAACTCCCTTGAATTAACACCACCTTCTGAGAGGTAAGAGGTGCTCATGATTGGTGGCAATACGAAATACAGATGAAGCTATTTGCCCAAAAAACATATTGGTATACTATGCCCGATATTGTGCGCGCAAAATATTTGTGAACCGGAGGGCAACAAGGTGGCAATGAGGATCAACATACTTTGAGACCTCTGCGCATCCCCTTTTCGCGTCCGTGCCTTGCGCTCCGCACCCAATTTGATGTTCTGACCGCACCCCAGCTTGGGCTCATTCCCGGCCTTTTCCTGCCATTTCTGGCCGAAATGCCGGATTTTGGACGCACCTCTCCCTTCAGGCTCGCGCCAGTCGAACAGCTTTTTTCAAATTGAACGCCATGGCGAGGATGTGGAACTCTCCCTCCACCTTCTCACGACCCACGTATCGGGACCGAAAGAATGCGTAGCCACGTTTGAGTGTGCCGAAGGCCCGCTCGACTATTTGCCGAATGCTGCTGATGTCACGGTTGCGGGTCTTTTCGAAGTCTGTCAGCCTGCCGCCACGAGGCGTCTTGTCCATGGTTCCGTCCTCCAAATCGCGATCAAACAGAATGTCCCGGTTCTTCCCGCTGCAATAGCCCTTGTCCGCATAAACCCGTGCGCCGGGATCAAGGCCGACGCCATTCACGAGCCGCTCGAATTCGCCCGTGTCCGAATGGTTCGCGGGAGTGATGTGACCACAGAGCAGAAACCCGTCTCGACTGTCCGTCGCGGCATGGAGCTTGTAGCCGTAATAGGCCCGATTTCTCTTGCGGAGCCAGGCCGCCTCCTCGTCATCCGAATAGCTGACCCGGCAGTCCACCGGCCCATCCTGTTCTTCGGCGTCCTCGGAACGGTCCTCAGGCATCACGTCGATAACCTTGCGCGGCCGCCGCTGCGACTCGACTACCGAGGCGTCCACCACGGCTCCCTCACGGACAAGAAGCCCTTGTCCTTCAAGCTGGCGGTTAAGCATGTCGAGCAAGGAGTCCAGCACCTTCAGGCGGATCAAACCGTTACGGAAACGGCATATGGTGGTCTCGTCCGGCACGTCGTCCTCGATGGAAAAACCGGTAAATCTGACAAAGGAGAGCCGGTCGAGCAGCGCCTGCTCCACGCCCGGATCACTCAGGTTGTACCAACGCTGCAAGAGCAGAATCTTGAACATCGCCAGAGGCGGATAGGCGGGATTGCCCACGGCGTTGGCCTTGCGCCTGATCTTCTTGCACAGAAAGGCGTTGATGGGCTGCCAGTCGATGAGTTCGTTGATCTCATCCAGAAATGTGGTCTTGGTTCTGCGGTGCCCCAGGAAGTAATCACCCAACCGAGGTCCTTTCTGCCGAATAGCCATGCCTTCCTCCTTTGGATGGAGAAATAATAGCATAATAAATCAAATAGTTAAAGAGTAAAAGTGTGGGATTTGCCGTGCAGAGGTCTCACTTTTGATGATTGTTTTCATTGCCATTTTTATATTGCCTGCACGAAGTGTTGTTGCCGGCTCCTATATTGTCGGTTTGCCATGCGCTTCAGACAAGGATTGTCGCTCCATTCCCCTGGAAAACCTCGTCACGGAGATGTACCGAAGGGTAGGGATCGAGGTCGAGTTTCGATACCAACCCAAAATGCGTGAATTGGCCGATGCCGACCACAAAGTCATCGATGCCAGCGGAGCCCGTGCACTTTCCATCCTCTCCCCGTTCAAGAACCTTGTTCCTGTCCCTGTTCCCATTGTCGAGGTGCGATATGTTGCGCTGACACGATCTGGAGATCGAATCAGGCAGATTGATGATCTGCATGAATTCAAGGTTGGTATTATCCGGGGAGACATGTACGGCAGCAAGATCATGGCTGAGCACGAAAAACAGGTTTATTACGTCAATTCGTTCAAAACAGGCCTCCGAATGTTGAATCAGGGCCGGATCAGAGCCTTGCTCACAGAAACGGGAACATTGGCACTCTATAAAGGGGAAGGCCTTGGGGAAGGGGTGCGCCGGTCAGGGACGCTGTTCTCGGAAAAAATGTACCATGTCGTGAACAAGGCGCATGTCGACCTTATTCCTCGGTTGTCCGAGGCGATCCGATCCATGCAATCCGATGGCACCATGGAGCGAATTTTGGGAGATTTGAACCATCTTCAACCCGTTGAAGCAGCCCCGTAAGGCTGTCTGTGGTGGTAAAATAGGCCGCCAGGCCGCGTGATAGCTTGATTGTGCCTAATGGCACAGCTGTGAACGGGTGAGAATTAGTCTATGGATTCAACAGGAAGGGTGATTGTGAAAATTGAGCCTTTCCCTGGAGAGCTGTGCAGGTAGATGGTGCCATTCAGGAGTTCGACGATCTTCTTTACTACGGCCAATCCGAGGCCGACACCTTTGCTTCTCTTCCAGCGCGATGTTTCCACCTGTTCATAGGGCTCAAATATCATCTCCTGATTTTCCAGAGGGATACCCGGACCTGTGTCCCCTATGGAGATGACAAGCCGACTGTCAGGGGAGTTCTGATAGCTGCATGTGAATGTAACACGTCCGGCTTCAGTGAACTTGATGGCATTGCCGAGAATGTTCAGACAGATGAGGCGCAGCCACCCCTCATGTCCCACCAACCGCTCGGGTACATCGTCATCCACTGAAACAGATAATTCCAATCCTCTTGATTCGGCGGTTACACGAGTGATCCGCTCAATGGATGTCACAACCTTTCGTAGGGAGAAGGGGGCGCTGCGCACAATTTCCTGCTGTTGCGACAGGCTGGAAAAGAGAAGAACGTCATTGATGAGCAATTGCAGGTTGTTCATGCTTTCCCGGGCCAAATCCACCATTTCATACGCGTGGCTGTCGCACGCATCTTTACTAACCAGCTTCAGAGCACTCATGGCCCCGCCGAGCGGTCCTTTGAGTTCATGGCAGGCTATGGCCATGAATTCTTCCTTGGATTTCGTCAGGTCGTGTATGCGGTCATACGCTTCCTGCAGCTCGTTTCGTGCATCCTCTATTGCTTTATTTTTCTGAAATACTTCTCTTTTTCGGCGGTAGGAATAGATGGCGAGACAGATGAGCGCGATGGGCAGTATCAGTGCGGCTTCGTCTAGCTCAAGGTCTTCGTGGGTTCTGCTGAAATCATGGAATCGTTCGAATCCATCCATTGATGACAGCAGGGAAAATCCACCCACCAGTATCAGGGCATATAGGATCAATTCAAACTGGAGTACTCTTCTCATGGCGGCATACTATCATGAATGGGGCAAGAGGAATAGCTGCAATATTCTGGGTTGTTAGCTCTTGTCGGTAGGCTCTCACCCATTCACATTCTTGGATTTTTTTCTTCGACCGAACAATAAGTGGCTATTTCAGACGCACAAGGTAGGAAATAGCAGATGGCTGATACCGTGTTGTCTGTGTGAAAATAATCCCATGTGAGACCTCTGCGCATCCCCTTTTCGCGTCCGTGCCTTGCGCTCCGCACCCAATTTGATGTTCTGACCGCACCCCAGCTTGGGCTCATTCCCGGCCTTTTCCTGCCATTTCTGGCCGAAATGCCGGATTTTGGACGCACCTCTCCCTTCAGGCTCGCGCCAGTCGAACAGCTTTTTTCAAATTGAACGCCATGGCGAGGATGTGGAACTCTCCCTCCACCTTCTCACGACCCACGTATCGGGACCGAAAGAATGCGTAGCCACGTTTGAGTGTGCCGAAGGCCCGCTCGACTATTTGCCGAATGCTGCTGATGTCACGGTTGCGGGTCTTTTCGAAGTCTGTCAGCCTGCCGCCACGAGGCGTCTTGTCCATGGTTCCGTCCTCCAAATCGCGATCAAACAGAATGTCCCGGTTCTTCCCGCTGCAATAGCCCTTGTCCGCATAAACCCGTGCGCCGGGATCAAGGCCGACGCCATTCACGAGCCGCTCGAATTCGCCCGTGTCCGAATGGTTCGCGGGAGTGATGTGACCACAGAGCAGAAACCCGTCTCGACTGTCCGTCGCGGCATGGAGCTTGTAGCCGTAATAGGCCCGATTTCTCTTGCGGAGCCAGGCCGCCTCCTCGTCATCCGAATAGCTGACCCGGCAGTCCACCGGCCCATCCTGTTCTTCGGCGTCCTCGGAACGGTCCTCAGGCATCACGTCGATAACCTTGCGCGGCCGCCGCTGCGACTCGACTACCGAGGCGTCCACCACGGCTCCCTCACGGACAAGAAGCCCTTGTCCTTCAAGCTGGCGGTTAAGCATGTCGAGCAAGGAGTCCAGCACCTTCAGGCGGATCAAACCGTTACGGAAACGGCATATGGTGGTCTCGTCCGGCACGTCGTCCTCGATGGAAAAACCGGTAAATCTGACAAAGGAGAGCCGGTCGAGCAGCGCCTGCTCCACGCCCGGATCACTCAGGTTGTACCAACGCTGCAAGAGCAGAATCTTGAACATCGCCAGAGGCGGATAGGCGGGATTGCCCACGGCGTTGGCCTTGCGCCTGATCTTCTTGCACAGAAAGGCGTTGATGGGCTGCCAGTCGATGAGTTCGTTGATCTCATCCAGAAATGTGGTCTTGGTTCTGCGGTGCCCCAGGAAGTAATCACCCAACCGAGGTCCTTTCTGCCGAATAGCCATGCCTTCCTCCTTTGGATGGAGAAATAATAGCATAATAAATCAAATAGTTAAAGAGTAAAAGTGTGGGCTTTGCCGTGCAGAGGTCTCTAGTTACATATTTTAAAAAATCATCAGAAGCTTGAATTTTATACTCACAGTATCTTTCAACGAAATTGGCAAGCTTAACAATGTTGTGGCTGTTCCTTATTTTCTTGTATTCTTTTACAATTTCATTTTGTCTAAATAAGACTATGTAAGATTTGATACTCACCTCGACAGCATACGACATCATTAGAATCCCAGCGTGAAACATTCCTTGTAGATAAAGCAATCTTCCTGCTGAATAATAACTAGAGCGAAGTTTTTTCCACTCGCGGCCATTTTCATTTTGTGTATTCGACATGTCTTTACCTATATTTTTAAGCCAGTGGTTATTGAAGTTGTCAACCCCGCTACTTGACCATTTATGAGACCTCTGCGCATCCCCTTTTCGCGTCCGTGCCTTGCGCTCCGCACCCAATTTGATGTTCTGACCGCACCCCAGCTTGGGCTCATTCCCGGCCTTTTCCTGCCATTTCTGGCCGAAATGCCGGATTTTGGACGCACCTCTCCCTTCAGGCTCGCGCCAGTCGAACAGCTTTTTTCAAATTGAACGCCATGGCGAGGATGTGGAACTCTCCCTCCACCTTCTCACGACCCACGTATCGGGACCGAAAGAATGCGTAGCCACGTTTGAGTGTGCCGAAGGCCCGCTCGACTATTTGCCGAATGCTGCTGATGTCACGGTTGCGGGTCTTTTCGAAGTCTGTCAGCCTGCCGCCACGAGGCGTCTTGTCCATGGTTCCGTCCTCCAAATCGCGATCAAACAGAATGTCCCGGTTCTTCCCGCTGCAATAGCCCTTGTCCGCATAAACCCGTGCGCCGGGATCAAGGCCGACGCCATTCACGAGCCGCTCGAATTCGCCCGTGTCCGAATGGTTCGCGGGAGTGATGTGACCACAGAGCAGAAACCCGTCTCGACTGTCCGTCGCGGCATGGAGCTTGTAGCCGTAATAGGCCCGATTTCTCTTGCGGAGCCAGGCCGCCTCCTCGTCATCCGAATAGCTGACCCGGCAGTCCACCGGCCCATCCTGTTCTTCGGCGTCCTCGGAACGGTCCTCAGGCATCACGTCGATAACCTTGCGCGGCCGCCGCTGCGACTCGACTACCGAGGCGTCCACCACGGCTCCCTCACGGACAAGAAGCCCTTGTCCTTCAAGCTGGCGGTTAAGCATGTCGAGCAAGGAGTCCAGCACCTTCAGGCGGATCAAACCGTTACGGAAACGGCATATGGTGGTCTCGTCCGGCACGTCGTCCTCGATGGAAAAACCGGTAAATCTGACAAAGGAGAGCCGGTCGAGCAGCGCCTGCTCCACGCCCGGATCACTCAGGTTGTACCAACGCTGCAAGAGCAGAATCTTGAACATCGCCAGAGGCGGATAGGCGGGATTGCCCACGGCGTTGGCCTTGCGCCTGATCTTCTTGCACAGAAAGGCGTTGATGGGCTGCCAGTCGATGAGTTCGTTGATCTCATCCAGAAATGTGGTCTTGGTTCTGCGGTGCCCCAGGAAGTAATCACCCAACCGAGGTCCTTTCTGCCGAATAGCCATGCCTTCCTCCTTTGGATGGAGAAATAATAGCATAATAAATCAAATAGTTAAAGAGTAAAAGTGTGGGATTTGCCGTGCAGAGGTCTCATTTATATCAAGTCGAAGCAAGTTAGATAGCCCTATAAGTCTCTTTTTTATATCAAAAAACCGATAACGCTTCAAGGTTCTGTGTCCTCCATTGATTGAAGGCATAATAAGCCCTAAATCTTGATTTTATAGACGTATGCTCTTTCGTCGATATGTGCTGTTGGGTAGAAGGAAAGGGGAGAGCTAGAACTCCACTCTTTTGCGGTTCTAGCTTTATATACCAAGAGTAAGCCTAGGAGAAAATCAAAAGGGACCTACGGCATGACCGTAAGTCCCTTGAAATACTGGCGCGCCAGGGAGGATTCGAACCCCCGGCCGTCGGCTTAGAAGGCCGATGCTCTATCCAACTGAGCTACTGGCGCGCTGGGCTTCCTGATATAAGAGAGACTTGCCTGAGGTCAAGTGTTAAGTGGTGTTATAGGTGAATCTTTTGGGTTTTCGCCGGTCACGCTTCCTGATAGGTATGTGGGGTGACACACTTTACCAATTATTCCGAATTATCTGCCTATATGGACCGGTTGGGGCTTTTTCACATGGACCTGACCCTGGATCGGATGCATGCCGTCTGGGAAAAACGGGGCATTCCTGAAGTTCCCGTGGTACATGTGGTCGGCACCAACGGCAAGGGGTCTACTTCGGCTTTCCTGTGCTCCCTGGCCCGTGCTCACGGCGTCAAGGTGGGCATGTTTACCTCGCCGCATTTCGTGACACCGAGAGAGCGGGTGCAGATCAACCGGGCCATGCTTTCCCATGAGAAATGGGTGGAGCTGGCCAATGAACTGCTGGCTATTCCCGGTGCTGATTCGCTGACCTACTTTGAATTTCAGACGTCCCTTGCCATGCTCGCCTTTGAACGCAACAAGGTGCAGCTTGCCATTATGGAGGCAGGGCTGGGCGGAGACTATGATGCGACTAACGTGTTCAGCCCGTTTCTTACCCTGTACACGCCCATCGGCATGGATCATGTGGAGATTCTCGGCCCGACGCTGGTTGATATAGCCCGCGATAAAGCCGGAGCCATCCACCATGGAGGGACGGTTATCACCGGCCCGCAGGAAGGTGAGGTGATGAATGAGTTGCAGGCCCGCGCTCGTGACGTGGGCGCTCGTTTCATGTTCTCCGTTGATATCGCCGAGCCGGTGAAGGAACCGCTGGGCCTTGACGGCATCCACCAATCCACCAATGCTCAGTTGGGATTGGCTGGCTGGCGTTGGTATGCTGCCGGTCAGGAGGTGCGAAGCCTGCCGGAGACCGAGCGCTTCGGATTGAAGAGCGCATTCTTGCCGGGCAGGATGCAGAGTGTCGAACTGAATGGGCAAACGGTTATCCTTGATGGCGCGCACAACGGCCACGCTTTTGAAGCATTGACCGCTGCCCTTCGCTCGAAAGGCGTTCGCCCTTCGGCTGTGATTTTTGCCTGTCTGGGTGACAAGGACGCCGGACCGATAATTCCTCAATTGCTCGCCTTGACCGACGGACCTATTGTTATACCGCAGATGCAGAATGACAGGGCAGGTGATCCTGATGGACTGGCAGCCAAAATTGGTGATAGGGCTCGTACTGCCGACTCCATGCAGGCGGCCCTTGCCTCATGCGAGGACATGGAAGGACCTGTTCTGGTTTGCGGTTCCTTGTATTTACTTGCGGAGTTTTATAGCTTGTACCCTGAATTCCTGACTTCACAGAGATAGATCATAATGAGTGAATTATACCGACACCTCCCGTCCATGGATCAGATTCTGGACGAATTGACCAAGGATGAAGATATCGCCGCCTTGCCTCGCCCGCTGGTGAAGGATCAGGCCGATGCGTTTCTGAATGTTTGCCGTGAGGAAATCCGGTCCGGTGCCGTAACCACGGCTGATCAACTGGAGTTGAAGGCTGTGCTTCCGCGCATGATCGCGTACGTCCGCGCCCATTCCAGACCGCATTTTCGGCGGGTGCTCAATGCCACAGGCGTTGTGGTGCATACCAACTTGGGGCGCTCCTTGCTGGCACGTTCGGCCATCGAAGCGGTTACCGAGGCATGTGGACATTACTCAAACTGTGAGTTCGATCTTTCAACAGGACAGCGTGGCAGCCGGTACTCACATGTGGAGCAGATTCTGTGTGATATCACCGGAGCCGAGGCCGCCCTTGTGGTCAATAACAATGCCGCTGCGGTTTTCATCATGCTCGAAACCCTTGCCAAGGGGAAAGAGGTCATCGTGTCCCGCGGGCAGTTGGTGGAGATCGGCGGTTCGTTCCGCATACCGGATGTCATGACCAAATCCGGCGCGACCTTGCACGAGGTCGGAGCCACCAATCGTGCGCACGTTCATGATTACGAAAACGCCATCAACGAGGACACCGGCGCGCTGATGCGGGTACATACTTCCAACTTCCGTATCGTGGGCTTCACCAAGGAGGTCAGCCTGCCGGATATGCGCAAGCTGGGCGACAAATACAATCTGCCGGTCATCGAAGACCTGGGAAGCGGCTCTCTCTATTCATTGAAGGGTGAGGGCTTGATGGGTGAGCCGACCGTGCAGGAAGTGGTTGCGCAGGGTGCTGACGTTGTATCGTTCTCCGGCGACAAGGTGCTCGGCGGACCGCAGGCCGGTATCATTGTTGGTCGCAAGAAGTACATTGATCGTATCAAGAAGAATCCGGTCAACAGAGCCATGCGCATCGACAAGATGACCCTGGCCGCCCTTGAGGCGACCCTGAGGCTCTATCTCGATATGGATGTGGCCCGACGCAAGATTCCGACGCTGCGCATGATCACCGCTTCACAGGAATCGCTCAAAAGCAAGGCCAGAAGGTTGGCGGATGCCATTCGCTCAGAGCTGGGCGTCAAGGCAACCGTAGCCATGAAGAAAGGATTTTCCCGAGTGGGTGGCGGTGCGTTCCCCGAATACGATCTTCCCGGAACCATGATCACACTGGTAGTGGACGGTGTTGATGCCGAGGACCTGCGTGAGGAATTGCTCAATACCGATCCGCCTCTGGTTGCGCGCATCGAGGACGATCTGTTCCTGCTCGATCCGCGCACACTGACCTCTACAGAATTGAAACTGGCTGCGTCCGCTCTGCGGCAGGCCGTGGACTCTTTGCAATAAGGATTATTTCATGAGTAAAAAAGACACCCTCGAATACGAACCGAAATCGGCCTGGGAAGTCTATGCCGGTAAAAAAGATCGCAAAGCCATGGATGCCATGGCCAAACGGTATGTGGAATTTCTGAGCGAATGCAAAACCGAACGGCTTGTCATGGACTATGTCCGCAAGAAGGTGAAAAAAGCCGGGTTTGCTGATGATCTCAAGTCGTCGCAGGTGTATCGCTTCAACCGGAACAAGACCTGCTTCCTCGCTCGAAAGGGCAAGCGTCCGCTGAGCGAAGGATTCCGTCTTCTGGGCGCGCATGGCGATTGCCCTCGTCTGGATTTCAAGCAGCGTCCTTTCTATGAAGACACCGACATTGCACTGGCGAAAACCCATTACTACGGTGGTATTCGCAAATACCACTGGCTCGCCATCCCGCTGGCCCTGCACGGAACCGTGGTCAAAAGGGACGGCACCGAAGTAACCGTGTGTATCGGTGAAGATCCGGGCGATCCCGTATTCACCATCACCGACCTGCTGCCGCACCTCGCTGCCAAGGAAATGTCCAAGAAGGTGGAGGATGCCTTTGAGGCCGAAAAGCTCAACATTGTCATGGGGCAATCCCCGGTGGGCAAGGGCAAGAAGGATGATGAGATCAAGGCACCGGTAAAACGTCACCTGCTCGAGTTGCTGCACAAGAAATATGACATTGAGGAAGCCGATTTCATCAGTGCTGAAATGCAGGCTGTTCCGGCAGGTCCGGCCCGGTACGTCGGGTTGGATGAGTCTCTGATCGGCGGGTACGGTCAGGATGACCGGTCCAGCGTATTCTGCGCACTGGAGGCCTTCCTGGAAGAGCCGGAGCCGGAATATGCTCAGATCGTGCTGTTCTGGGACAAGGAAGAGATCGGGTCTGTCGGAGCCACGGGCGCTACCTCGCTGTTCTTCGAGTACTGCATGGAAGAACTGCTGGATTCCTGGGAACCCGGTGTCCGTCTTTCCAAGGTCATGCTCAACGGTTCGGCCCTGTCTGCGGATGTTTCCGCTGCCATGGACCCGGATTTCAAGGATGTGTACGAACCGCTCAATGCGGCACGACTCGGCTATGGTCCCTGCTTCAACAAGTTCACGGGACACCGGGGCAAGGTCGGCGCGAACGATGCGCACCCCGATTTCATCGGCTGGCTGCGACGCATTTTCGATGACGCGGGAATTCCGTGGCACATGTCCGAACTGGGCAAGGTGGACGTCGGAGGCGGCGGTACCGTTGCCAAGTTCCTCGCCATCTACGGCATGGATGTCATTGACGTCGGTGTGCCGGTGCTCTCCATGCACTCACCCTTCGAGATATCGTCCAAGGCGGATATCTACGCCTGCACGCTGGCTTTCAGGGAGTTCCTGAAAAACTAGATGGCGACATTGTTATGAATTGAAAAGGCGCAGGAGTATCCTGCGCCTTTTTTTGTTGGTGGGGCGAAGTGGTTCTGAGCGCATGGCTACGTCCGTATCCACGGGAACCCAGGAATGTTTCATGAAATCATCGAGACCTGTAGATGTCTGCGACAAAGACGGCAGGGCCTTCAAAGGGTATGGGCATGACGACCTCCCTGGTGCCGGTCCATGGCGAGTGTTGTTTTCTTGTGACTGGAGCCGATTTACACTACTATGCGCCCCTTGGTACCCGAATCAAATGGATCAGGAAAGATAAGGATACATATATGCCAGTTATCATGGGAACAGCCGGACATATCGATCACGGCAAGACGACACTCGTCAAAGCCTTGACCGGCATTGATTGCGACCGGTTGTCCGAGGAAAAAAAGCGGGGCATCACCATTGAGCTCGGTTTTGCTCATCTCGATCTGGGCGAAGGGGATCGCGTCGGCATCGTGGATGTTCCGGGCCACGAGAAATTCGTCAAGAATATGGTCGCTGGTGCCACTGGCGTCGACTTTGTCACGCTGGTTATCGCTGCCGACGAAGGGATCATGCCCCAGACTCGGGAACACCTGGAAATTTGTCAGTTGCTTGGCGTGAAAACAGGTCTTGTGGCGTTGACCAAGGCGGACATGGTCGATGACGAGTGGCTGGATATGGTCAAAGAGGAAGTGGCCGACTATCTTGAACCCACGTTCCTTGGTGGTGCGCCGATTATTCCGGTTTCTGCTCATACCGGCGCAGGCATCGACGAACTCAAGGGCGCAATCCGCACCTTGCTTTCCGAGTACAAGCCCAAACGCCGTTCCGATTTGTTCCGGCTTCCGGCTGACCGTGTTTTTTCCATGAAAGGGCATGGCACCGTCATCACGGGAACCATGATCTCCGGCTCCATCTCCATAGGTGAGGATGTTTTGCTGTATCCTCGCGAAGTCGAGAGCAAGGTGCGCGGCCTGCAATCCCATGGCGAAACCGTGGAGACCGCCGAGGCAGGCAAGCGGACCGCCGTGAACCTGCACGGCCTGGAAGTGGACGATATCAGGCGCGGTGACGTGTTGGCCCGTCCCGGCACGCTGTTTCCGTCCGATGTCTGGGATATCGAGTTGACGGTATTGGAGTCCTCGCACATCCCGCTGAAGCATCGTCGGGAGATACATTTTCATCATGGCGCACGTGAAGTGCTGGCCCGGATTTTCCTGCTCGATCGTGAGGAGTTGCTGCCGGGGGAGACCGCTGTGTGTCAGGTTCGCTTCATCGAACCGCTGGCCGGTGTCTATGATGACCGTATTGTGCTGCGTTCCTTTTCTCCGCTCCGGGCATTTGCCGGTGGGCGCGTCATCGGCCCGGTGGGGCACAAGATCAAGCGTTTTTCCGATCAGGTGGACATGCTCGGGCAACTGGCTGCCGAGGACCCTGCCGAAGTTGCTGCCGCCCAGTTGGAGCTGGCTGGCCCGACAGGTCGCACCTTCAATGAACTGCTGACCATGACCAACATGGAATCCAAGGCCCTTGAAAAAACACTGGGCGTTCTTGGCGGGCAGCAGAAGGCTATTCTCTTTGACAAGGAGACCCGCCGATACGGTGGCGGGGAACTGGCACGTCGTCTATCGGATGAGCTGCTGGCGTTCCTTGGAGATTTTCACAAGAAGCATTCCATGAAGCCCGGCGTCCAGCGAGGCGAACTGGCCTCTTCGTGGGGGAAGGCGCTTCCGCAGAAGTTTTTTCACTTCATTGTGGAGCGACTGCTCAAACAGGGCGATATCGTTGCCGAGCAGGAAGTCCTGCGGCTCAAGGATCACAAGGTGTCCATGGCTTCGGATCAGGCCAAGGTGCGCGAGATCATCCTCGGTGCATACAAGGAGGGTGGGTTTACTCCGCCGAATCTGAAGGATGTGCTGGAACAACTCAATATGGATTTCAAGGAAGCCGCACCGGTCTTTCGTGTGCTACAGGAACAGGGCGAGCTGATTCGTGTTAAAGACGACATGTACTACCACGCAGCAGCGCTGAACGATATCAAGGCCCGTATGCTGGCGTTCTTTGCGGATTCGCAGGAAATGAGCGCTCCGGATTTCAAGGGCGTGACAGGGTTGTCCCGCAAGTACCTGATTCCGGTGCTGGAATATTTTGATAAGGAAAAGGTGACGGTGCGCGTCGGTGATGTGCGTCACCTGAGGAAACGTTCTTGACACCTCGGAGCAGTGGTTTTACGCCAAGCGTACGTATTCGCCTCCGTGCCGGGGGCGCTGCATTCACAGTAATCAAGGACAAATGTAATCGGATGAAATGGGTAAGTTCAGACAACAAAAGAAAAAAGGACGGAATGTTCATTCCGCCCTTTTTAGGGATCACTTGGGGTGAGTGATGGGATTTGAACCCACGGCCACTTGGGCCACAACCAAGTGCTCTACCAACTGAGCTACACCCACCGTGTGAGGGAGACTATCTAGCGAACGTTTCCACGGCGGTCAAGTAAAAGTATAAAAAAAAGGTAACTCATGGATAAACTTATCATTGAAGGCGGGGTCCCTCTGCAAGGTTCTATTCAGGTCAGCGGAGCGAAAAATGCTGCTCTGCCAATACTTATGGCATGCCTTCTTGCGGAAGGCACGGTCAACCTGAGTAATGTTCCAAGACTTGCGGATATTCACACGTCGCTCAAGCTGCTCAACATTCTGGGCTGCGAAACCACCTTCGACGGCAATGATGCGACCTCCACCTGCAATGGCCTCAAACCTGAAGCTCCCTATGAGCTGGTCAAGACCATGCGCGCTTCCGTTCTTTGCCTCGGCCCGCTGCTGGCTCGCCTCGGCGAAGCCCGCGTCGCGTTGCCGGGTGGTTGTGCCATCGGTGCGCGTCCCGTCGATCTGCACCTCCGCGGCATGGAGCGAATGGGTGCCACGTTCGAGCTGACCGAAGGGTATATCAAGGGATACTGCCCTGAAGGCCTCAAAGGCGCACACATCACCCTCGACTTTCCCACCGTGGGCGGCACCGAGAACCTGATCATGGCTGCATGTCTCGCCGAGGGCACCACCATTCTGGAAAACGCCGCTCGTGAGCCAGAAGTCGAAGATCTTGCCAACTTCCTCAATGCCATGGGCGCCAAGATTACCGGACACGGTACCTCGGTCATCACCATCGAAGGTGTGTCCTCCCTCAAGGGGTGCGACTACCGGGTCATGCCCGACCGCATCGAGGCCGGAACCTACATGGTTGCCGCAGCCATCACCGGCGGTGAATTGAAAATTCTTGATTGTCCTATCAGCGCCATGGATTCCGTCAGCTCCAAGCTGCGCGAAATGGGCGTTTCGATTGAGGAGGAAGAAGGGGGCGTTCTGGTGCGCAGGGCTAACGGTTTGCTCAAGAACGTTGATGTTACGACCCTGCCGCATCCCGGTTTCCCAACAGACATGCAGGCCCAGCTCATGGCCCTGATGTGCTTTGGACAGGGAGCGGGTACCATCGAAGAGAAAATCTTCGAGAACCGTTTCATGCACGTGCTGGAATTGGTCCGCCTTGGTGCGGATGTCCGCTTGAAAGGGCGCACGGCCATGGTACACGGTGTTGGCAAGTTGACCGGTGCTCCGGTCATGGCTTCCGACCTTCGCGCCAGTGCTTCGCTCGTGCTTGCCGGTCTGGCAGCCGGTGGCAGCACCACGGTTGAACGCATTTACCATCTCGATCGCGGGTACGAAAACATCGAAGCCAAACTCTCCGGCGTCGGCGCCCGCATCAAACGGGTTAAGGCATAATACGCTTACTACTCATCGGAACCGGTGCATTGTGCCGGTTCCGGTTTTTCCCTTTTTTATATTGCTCTTGAATATGATGCAGCCTGTGATACATTGATATCAAATCTGTAAACCGTATGGAGGACTCTGTTATGGATAAATGGGAATGCCCTTGTGGTTATGTGTACGATCCTGCTGAAGGCGATCCGGAAAACAATATCGAAGTCGGAACCAAGTTCGAAGATCTTCCGGACGATTGGGTCTGCCCCCTCTGTGGCGCGGAAAAAGAATATTTTGAGAAAGTCTAACAGTTTTAGCGCGTTGTCGGCTCTTTGAAAAAAGACAGCTTGAGTGAACGAAAATGCTTGCATTGCCCCTTGAGTGGCGTATTATGAAGGCAAGAACAAAGGACTGTTTCCAGTCAACGATCAACATACCTCATTACTTGTAATTAGGTGCGGAATCGAGGCAACAACGGAACAAACAAAAATTCCTTTGGCTGAAGCTCGGCTCTCGGCAACCCCAAAAAGCAATTTGAAACAAAGCCCCTGCATCTGCGGGGGCTTTCGTTATTGTATGGGAGGGAGTTATTGTTCTCTGCGGAGTCGGGAAAGGATGAACATGGTCGCGGCTCCTGTCAGCAGCCAGACAAACGCCCCCGTCAATCCCATGCTGCCGCCAAGTATCGGATCAATACCGGGGAAGACCCACGACCAGATACCATAGCCCTGGGCGTTGACCGCTCCATGAATGAATGCGGCCAGAAAGACCGAGCGGTAGTGGAGCGACATTTCGTTCAGGAATATGCCAAAGGTCGCGGATAACAGGCACATCATGGCGATTCCGGCCATGGGATGACCCGGATAGTTGAACCCGACATGGATAAGCGGTGCGTGCCACAATCCCCAAAGAACTCCCAGCAGCAGGTAGGCCGGTATTTTGCCCAGCGGCATCAGGCGCGGCAGCAGAAAACCGCGCCATCCCAGTTCTTCGCCCAGGCCGAAAGCCAGGTTGATGAACGGTCCAATGAAAATCGACATGGGCAGCATCAGGTACAGGACCGTGTCGGTGGTGATTTGTTCCGTGGAGCCGGTGGCTCGGCTCAGGGCGGCCATGGTCAGGTCGGGTTCGGTCAACCCCAATGCCCAGCTCAAGCCGTACATGGCGGCAAAAATGATTGGTGCCAGGAAGATGAACAGCAGGTACGGGCCGATGGATCCCATGCGCAGCAGGAGGGCTTCTCGCAACTCCGATACAGGGCGCTTTTCCACGAAAATGGTTGTGAAGAGGGCTGCCAGACCCGGAATCCACATGACAGCCAGTAGCCAGAGTGCGGGAGCTGTCTGTATGGTGTTCGCATCAAACCGTATGCCGGAGTTGATCAGGCTGAATTCAACGGTGTACGTGACGCCAAACGTAATGGTCAGAAACCACAGGATGGGAGCGAGACTGGAAGTGCGTACAGGTGTTGTCATGGGCATGGAATGTAGCTGAGGTCGTTGCCTTCGTCCATATCTACAGTGCGGTTGTTATGGAAGAGTGCCAAGTTCCTTTAGCAGGCAGAAGTAGCGCTCACGACTTTGGTTTTCAATAGAGAGTAGTCTGGCGAACGCCTCGTTGAAATCCGACTCGCCGGAAACGAACACGCCGTGCCCGTGAACAATGGCCGCTCCGCTGGCAGCAACGGCGGGCGGCAGGGTGTTGCACAGCCCGGTGGGGCCGGTACCCACTTCACCCGGAACAATGGGGATGCCTTCCATGGTTCGGCACTCGTTGCACAAGACATGACACTTGCCGCGCAGTTCGCAGTCTGGCTTATCGCAATCCATAGACATGATGACGGAAAATTTGGGGTGCCCGTGCAGTATGCAGCGGACGTCTGCTCGCCGGTACACGTCTTCGTGGGCTGAAAGCTCTGACGAAGCAGTCAGGCCGTGGGTCGTGCTCTTGTCCATTCGACAGGGATCGATACATCCTTCCAACTCATCAAGGGAACTACCGGTCTGACTGATGTAGACAATGTCGTTGTCGCGGTAGGATATGTTGCCGAAAAAGGAATCCACCAGGCCGTAACCGACAACGGCCCGTCCTGCTTCGGCCATCGCACCGAGGATGGCTTCCTCGTCAGGAAGGGGGGCTGATTGCAGATTGGGGAGTTCGGTCCGTGGAGCCGGGAGTTGCCGAACCACTTGTTTGAAAACGGCTTTGTAGGCTTCGTCGATTGTTCCACGCCGGGCCGCTGCCATGTATTCAGAAAAAAAGAGGACGAAGCAGGCAAAGACTGTGGAAGAATAGAATACGAACCCCTGTTCGGGCGTCACCGTACCAAAGGAGACAATACCTTCCCCGGGAATGATCACTGCTTTGCGCTTTTTGAGTGCATCGATGATCGCCGGGGCAGAGAAGGTCTCGCAAACCGGAACATCATGCAGAAAGGTTCGGGTCTCGGTGTCTTGAGGCCGGATTGTCTCCGGGTACCTCGTGGCAAGAAAGTCAATGATGGTTGCGTACGGGGCGGCGGGTTTGGCAAAGACCAGCGAATTGATGGGCAGTTCTCGAAAAACCGATTCCAGTATTTCGCAACGGGCATCATCGCGGTTCCAGACAAGTTCGGCATCCAGCCCGCCGATGATCGGTTCGCCCGGAGCGGTCAGTCCCTGCTTGACCATTTTTGCCGCGTATTTATCGCACAGTTGTTTCATTGCTCAAGCTCCAAATCGAGGCGCTTGGCCGTTTCCGGTGTTGGGCGTCCGTACTCATCAAGGCCGCGCACCTTGTAGTAGCTGCTTCGAGCCTCCAGAAAGGCAGCCCTATCAATAGGGGGTATTTCAATACCACCGCCCGAGGTGCCGGGCTCATTGAAAAAGCGGGGCGGCAGGTCGTCTTCGCAACTGTCAAAATCATTGGCCGCGTTCATGATGCGTTCATTGTAATAGATGCGTTCGCCCACGGCGAGGAGGTCGTGGCCGGTGGTCGCGACACCGGTGACTGCCGTGTACGCCTTGGCATACTCTTCGAGGCTGGCTGCGAGAAAGGTGAATTTGCACGCTGTCAGCGAATCAACCACGGCGTTCTGATCTTCAGCCAGTTTGACGATGCGAGCTTTGCCGCTGAATGAGAAACGGTCGGTGGCCACCGGCTTGCGCAACACCTCATGGCTGATGGGGTAGGCGCGCAGATGACAGCCGCCACGGGTGGACAGGGCATAGGCCAGCGACATGCCGTATGCACCGCGTGGATCATAGGCCGGGAGTTCCATGCCTTTGACGGACATGGAGAGTTCCTGCTGGGAACAGGACTGGGCAAAGTCCAGTGAACCGTTGCCAAGGTAACCGCCTTCGGCCATATCCTGGAGGGCCTGCCTGAGACTGGCCGGAGTGAAGTCCTTGCCGGTTATCTCACGATAGCAGGCGAGGGTGGCTCCGGCAGAGATGGTATCCAGCCCGTATCGATTGCACAGGTCGTTGGCCTCCATGACGAGGTCCATGTCGGTGTTGCCGATAAGGGCCGTGAAGTGGGACATGGTTTCAAACTCAGGCATGGTCCGCCCATCACTTGCAATCTTTTTGCAGAGAATGTGACACCCCTTGCAGCCGTGCTTTCGAGGCGAGTATGCCTTTTGGTAGGCGGCGGCATTGAGTTGCGGGGCATCCTTGAACTGCGTGTCGCGAAAGTTGTTGGTGGGCATCATGCGGCGGGAGTCCATGAGGTCGTATATGGCCCCGGTTCCCCAGCAGGAAAATCCGTTTTGCCCCAGCACGACCGGCGAGGCTGCAGTCAGTCGAAAGATTTCCTCGCGCGCTTCCTTGAGTGCGGCCTGATCCTGTACCGCTACCTTGCCGGTCCCTTTCACCGTCAGGTATTTCAGATTTTTTTGCGCCCAAACGAGCCCCAGTCCGCCCCGGCCGGCAGCGTGGTGGCGATCGACCATCACCGCGCTGATGCGTGCTCCGTTTTCGGCTGCAGGCCCGATGGTCGCCACAGCGTTCCCGTTTCGGTCAAGGGCGTCGAAAACCGTGTCGCAGGTTGCCCCCCATAGATCGGTTGTCACGATGCGGATGGTTTCATCGTCGATCTCGATGCCGCACGGTGTGTCGCTTAGGCCGGTGATGACAATGCCGTCCCATCCGGCTCGCTTGAGCTGGGTTCCGAGCTTGCCGCCCACGGATGAGTCGCAGATTGCCCCGGTCAAGGGAGAGCGCGACATGATGGTGCTGCGGCCCGACGTCGGAGCAATGGTGCCGGTGAGCGGCCCGGTGAAAATGAGTAATGGGAGGTCCGGGTCCATTGTCTCGCGGGTGCAGAACGGGCGAAGATAATACCCTGCCATTCCCTTGCCTCCGATGAATTGTTCATAGATGGCGCGGGCAGGATATTGGACCACGGTTTCGCGAGTGGTGAGGTCGATATGCAGGACCTTTCCGGTCCAGCCGCAAGTGGGTCGAGTCATGAAGTGGATACTTTCACGAACCCCCTGAAAAGGCAATCAGTTGACCGCAATCGTGAAATGGGTATTCTGTCGCACCGGAGGAGAATTATGGCCAAAAAAATAGATAAATCCCGACGCAATTTCCTGTTTGGTGCTGTTCGCCGTATCAAGAATGAAAAGCCTGAAGGACCGGCTGCATCCACTGACGAAGCCATTGATACCATCAAGGAAGCCAATGCGCTGTATGTGGACGAGCAATGGGAAGAGGCTCGGGCCAAATATAAAGAGTGCATTGATTGCGACAAGAACGATGCCGATGTGCGTTATCGCTGTGGCGTCTGCCTGTACAAGGTCGGTAAATACCGTCAGGCAAAGCTTGAATTTGAGCGGACCCTGCGTATCCAGCGAGAGTACAAGGACGCGCTGCTCTATCTTGGTCTGACCATGGTGCGGTTGGAAAAGCCGGAAAAAGCGGTCGCCCTCTGGAAACAGTATTTCAATCCCCAGGCCATCGGCGTTCAACGTGAACTCAATCTTCAGATCGGCATGATGGAAGAGGGCATGGTCGATTCGCCTGCGGAAATAGCCGAGGCTGTTGAGACCGCTATCAGCGAAGCCGGTGACGGAGTGGCCTAGACGGGGCAATGGAGGACGCTCATGCATCAGGAGCAGTCCTTCAGACGATCAAGGTGCTAGGTGCTTGCCGTGCTAGCGGGAAGCACCCGACAGTCTCTGATTAACCAAATGCAATATCTTCGCTGTCCATGACGGTGCAGAACCGGCGATGCAAAGTCAGGTTGTGATGGGCAATGATCTTTTCTGCGGGTAAGGCTTTCGTGTCATAGGTGCTGTGCGCATCTCCGGCCAGGATGGAAGTGAAACCATGGGCCAGAGCACTGCGGATGGTCGTATCCATGCACACCTCGGTCTGAAGGCCGCAAAACACCAGCCGGTCAACATCAATCTCCAGTAATTTCTGCTTCAATCCGACATTGGTGAACGCATCATAGGTGTGCTTCAGGAAAATGTCGTCGCTCGTATCCGGAGCTATGCGCTCAATGATCTCCCAGTTGTGAGAGCCTTCGGCGAACTCGCTTCCTTCTCCTTCCGTTGTATGCTGGATGTAGATCACCGGCGTATTTGTCGAACGCGCTTTACTGATAAGGCGCTCTATGTTGTCCACGACACGCTGCTCGTCGAACAGTGTGCACCCCGGTGTTTCAAAAAGGATGTTCTGCACATCCACCACGATCAATGCGGTTCGGTTAGCCATTGGTGTTGCCCAGCCCTTCCCCCGGTTGCATGATCCGACCGGTCAGCGTGGTTTCGTATCCACCGAGTTCGCTGATTTTTTCTTTCAGTTCATCGGAGGCAATCATTTTGATCAGAGTCTGAATCCGAACATCCTGAAGATGCTGTGTGGGGATGATCAGGTCATAGCGTTCGTGAGCCAGAGGGACAAAGTCGAGATCGAGCGCCTTGGCAGCGGCGTAGATTCCGAGTCCGCAGTCTGCCGCTCCGGTCAGCACGTTCACGGCCACTGCCATGTGGGTGAATTCTTCGTTGTCGTATCCCTGAATATCCCGAGGGTTGATCCCTGCGGTTTTGACATGGTGATCCAGCAGGATACGTGTCCCGGCGCCTCGTTGGCGGTTGATGAAAACGATGCCATCATGGGCCAGGTCGTCGATGCCGCTGATGTTGTGCGGGTTGCCTTTGGCTACGATCAATCCCTGATGGCGGATGGCAAGGTTGAGTACCGTGACATCCATGCCCTGCAGGTATTTCTGGATGAAGGGGAAGTTGAAATCTTCGGTTTCCGGGTCGAAAAGATGTGCTCCGGCAAACAGGGCCGAGCCGCTTTTTAGCGCTGTAAGCCCGCCCATGGAACCGGCGTGGCTGGAGACAAGGCGCATGGGAACAGACAGCCCCATCAGTTCGTTGGCGAGCAGGTCGATGGTGTTGTCGTGGCTCCCCACATGAACCAGCACTCGATCCAGATCGTCGGCAGGGACCAGCAGCTCGGCGTTGATGTTTTCTCCTTCCTCGACACCTTCCACGTCCTCGGGGATGTAGGCTACGGCCTGCGCCTTGGTCATGGTGGTGATCATACCTGCGCCTCGGGCCAGTGGTGCGGCAACGATTCTGTCGCCGATGCGACCAGCCGCCAATCGCAGAGCTTCGCGCATGCCGGGTTTCGATGGGGTCTTGCGTGCGAGTGAGACCGTTGTTTCGGCCCGCTCGGGCATTGCCTTGGCTTGGAGCCAGGAGACAATGGGAGCGAGAATCTTTTCGTGGCAGACAATGGCCGACACCGGATAGCCGGGAGCGCCTACCAGCAGTTTGCCCGGATGGCCGCTTCGCTCATCAGTGATAGCCAATAAGGTCGGCTTGCCCGGCATGACGGCGATACCGTGTACGAGCACGGTGCCGATGGACTCGAACACCCGCTTTGAATAATCCTTGGAACCGGCACTGGACCCTGCGCCCA
The DNA here is from genome assembly GCF_900217235.1 of Pseudodesulfovibrio profundus. Taxonomy (NCBI): domain Bacteria; kingdom Pseudomonadati; phylum Thermodesulfobacteriota; class Desulfovibrionia; order Desulfovibrionales; family Desulfovibrionaceae; genus Pseudodesulfovibrio; species Pseudodesulfovibrio profundus. The sequence continues at coordinate 3,910,095 of NZ_LT907975.1, forward strand.
CAATGACGATGTGGTTGTCCCGCAAGGCGTTCATTACGCTGGAGCGCAGGGTTTCCTCGTCGTCCGGGACCGGGGCGCTCCACTTGGCATCAATGCCCCATGAATCGGCGTATGCTTTGAATACCTGCGAATTGGATTCGATCACCTGTCCGGCTTTTGGCGCTGGCTTGTCGAGGAAGTTCAGCACTTCGTCGCCGGTGGGCAGAAATATGGCTTTTGGTTTTTCCCTGACTTCAATCTCATAGATGCCTGCCGAGAGAAGTGCGCCGATATCGCTTGGGGTCAGTTCGCGGTTTTGCGGGATCAATAGCTCGGTGGCGACGATGTCTTCGCCTATGCGTCGAACGTGTTGCCACGGGAAAGCCGGGGTATCGATGAGGGCAGTCACTTCATCTTTCTGAATCACGTTCTCGATCATGATCACGGCGTTCATGCCGTCGGGCAGGGGGTTGCCCGTGTTCACGAACAGAAAATCCTTGTCCTGCTCAAGTGAGACAGGGGCGTCTTCGCGTGCGGCAAAGGTGCTGTCAGCCTTCACGGCGATGCCGTCCATGGCCGCGGCGTGGAACGTGGGGGAAGAATATTTGGCGAAAATGGGGCTGGCCGTGGTCCGGCCCACCGCTTCATGGGTGGCAATGTGTTCGGTGCCGAACAGGGTGCGTCGGTCGAGATTGGATCGGACCAGTTGTACAGCCTCTTCCGGAGGCATCGTTCTTAGATAAATATTTCTCTTCGGCATGACCAACCCCGTTCCCCTTGGGTTCAGATATATTGAGTGATTGTGCGACAGGGCTTACCTGTGCACGAGCCATTCGCTGTCTAAGCTGTCTGCTTTGAAGGGAAGAGGCGCACAAGGCACCTCTCCCCTTAATGTATATGTGGATATCAGATTTATTCGTACTGGAATTCGCCGTTCTTGTAGATGACTCGCTCTTCGCCGCCCTTGAGAGTCGCGGTGACGGTCTTCTGCTCAGTGTTGACCAGATCCCAGTGGAGGGCTGAGTCATTGAAACCGAGTTCTTTCTTTTTGGCTTTGTCGAAGGTGCTCTGATCACCGGCGTAGGTATCGGCGTAAGAAGCGCCGACTGCAACGTGGCAGTTGCCGTGTTCGCCACCGAAGTTCTCATCGAACAGGGTGTTGGCCATGAATGCGTTGATCTTGGAGAAGCGGCGGTCAGTGAGGGAGAACTCGCCAAGACGGTTGGCACCTTCATCAAGGGTCAACTGCTTGGCTACGAATTCATCTCCGACCTTGGCTTCGGTCTTGACGGCGACGCCTTTTTCAAAGGTCAGCTTCACGCCCTCGACATAGTTGCCGGAGCGGAAAGAGGGCTGATCTGCGTAGTAGACACCTTCGGTGCCGCGCCAATCCGGGGAGAGGAATATCTCGAAAGAGGGAATGTTGTGGCCGGATACGCCGAGCCAGCGGCGGTCTTCGCCGGGAACAACGATGAGATCGGTGTTTTCGGACTGAACGCGAACGTGCTCGATATCAAGACTGTTGAGCCATGCCTTGACCTTTTCGGCCTCGTTGAAAATGTCATCCCAGCGAGCAGGTGGATTATCGTCATCCAGGAAACACGCCTTGACGACCTGCTCCTTGAATTCCTCCATGCTCAGGCCTGCGGATTCTGCCAGCGCTTTGGTCGGGTAGATGCACAGGGTCCATCCGAAATCGCCGGTCTGCTCGCGACCTTCCATGATTTCGCGCATGAATTTGCGGGCCACGGCCGCAGTGCCGATCTTCTTGGGATCAATATCCTGCAGGTGGGTTAGGGAAGAGGGGGCAATCAGGGAGATGAGTCCATTGAGACCTCCCATGAATTCCTTGTCGCCAGAAGGGATGTCGGTGAGCTGCTGTTCATTTGCCTTGCCATAGAAGGAAACTTCCATGTTGGCAGTCATGTTTTGCCGAGGAACGGGGTTCAATCCTTTTTCCATGAGCAGGTCGAACATGACCTCGGCAAGGGGGAGTGCATCGGTATCAAACCGAAGAAGAACGTAGTCTCCGGGCTTGTATGGGTTGATGCGAGCGGTAGACAGTCCCCACCACAGTGTTTCGGCGTATTTTCTCAGTTCGGACTTGGTAAACATGATTATCCTTATATAATGTGAAAGGTGCATGGACAGTTTCGATTGGTGACAATAAACAACTACGGCCCTGATCTCAACCGTGACTTTGTTAATCGTGTTTTAGCAGTAACGGTGAGAATGCATTTCGTGGCTTGACATGGGGCGACTTGGAATATATCAGCAAGTTCGTGTCCGGGCTTTTCGGCCTGGCGCGTTCTTCAAATTGTTGCACATGAAAGCTGACAATAATCGAGGCTTCGGTGCGGATGATAACGGCCTGCGAAATGCAGGCAATCCCAAATTATTTTCTGGAGGGAAAAATGGGCTACACTATTACTATCGACAACGACAAGTGCACCGGTGACGGCGAATGTGTTGATGTTTGCCCTGTTGAAGTTTTCGAGCTTCAGGATGGCAAAGCTGTTGCAGTGAACGAAGATGAGTGTCTCGGTTGTGAGTCCTGCGTTGAGGTTTGCGAAACCGACGCTATCACCGTCGAAGAGAACTAATTTCGATTCTCGATATGGCTTCGGGAGCGGTAGTTACTACCGCTCCCGTTCAATTTTTCTGGCTGTTTCCGGACCATTCTGACCGTGTCCCCGGTTGAATTCTCCGGAAGCAGCCAGAATCATATCTGACGCAAATTCGTTTTCCTTCACATGGCCGAAAATTCTCTTTTCCCGATTTCAACGGTTGACGGCCCTGATTTGCGACTTATTTAACGAATCACAACACCGACAAGGCCCGGACGTTCCGTCCTGGGGGCCGGACGAGGAGAATACATATGGCGCTTGATTTTACTGAATATTTCAAAAAATACGAAGCTGTCGTTGCGGAAGTTGATGCCGTATTCGACAAGTTTGAAAAAGAGATGGGCGAGCAGGTGAAATGTGGCAAGGGATGCAGCGATTGCTGTCATGCCCTGTTCGACATTACCCTGCCCGAGGCCATCTACATAAACGCAAAGTTCAACGAAAAGTTTTCCGGCATGGAGCGCAGCACCATCATGGATCGTGCTGATGCCGCGGATCGTCAGATTCACAAGCTCAAGCGCAAGGTTTTCAAGGCCAGCCAGGAAGGTCGCCCCGCACAGGAAATCCTGTTGGAAGTGTCCAAGGCGCGTGTCCGCTGTCCCATGCTCGACGACAACGATCTGTGCTCCATTTACGAGCATCGCCCCATTACCTGCCGGCTGTATGGTGTTCCGACATCCATTGGCGGTAAGGCGCATTCCTGCAGCCTGTCCGGTTTTGAGGGTGGAGAAAAGTATCCCACCGTGAACATGGATATCATCATCGACAAGCTGATCGGTATCGGCAGGGAAATGCAGAAAGGCATTAACAGCCGCTACAAGGAACTTGGCGATATGCTGCTGCCGTTGTCCATGGCGCTTGTCACCGAGTATGACGAGCATTACCTTGGTGTGAAAACGAAAGAAGAGGCTCCTGCAGAGAAAAAAGCTGCAGCCCCCCAAGAGATCGTGGCACCTGGAGCAGCTCCCAAAGGGGATGCCTGTTCTTCCTGCACCGAGTCTAAATCTGCCTGTGAAACCTGTGAGACCAAGACAGTAGTTCTTGGCGGCGAGTAACTATGACAGACACGATTAATTACGAAGATCTTTCCGCTGAGGAAGTGGAAGCTCGCAAGCTGTACATGTATGAGAAAATGTCCAAGCGTCGTCGGAAATTCGTCGACCGCGTGGGCTATGAGAAGTGGGATCCGTTCGCTGCACCGTTCGATCCCATCGACATCCGCCAGGACGCATCCGGGCTTACCTCGGATCAACTCACTCATCTGTTTGTGAAAGAGAGTGGTCAGAACAAGAACCAGGAATATATTGATGCCGTCAACGAATTCAATGTCATGCTGGTAATGAATTTCGAAAAGGTCCGTCCCATATACGACTACTGTCTGTGGTACGCGGAGCATCTGAAGAAACGCGGCATAACGCCCTAAATTAAGGATAGGAAGCATGGAACAATTTGACAATATCGACGAATACATCGCCGACCTCAAAGCGAAACTCGCAAAGAATCCCTCTTGCGGCAACACCCACTATAATCTGGGCGTGGCCTACCTGTCCCGCCGTGATTTCATGGAAGCCGAACGCGAATTTCTCGAAGCCGTTGCCAACTCTCCGAAGATGGCTGAAGGGTATGTTCAGTTGGGCGGTATCGCTCTGCAGCGTGGCGACCTCGAAAGCTGCCTGAACTACAACATCCGCGCTTCGCAGGAACGTCCTTTCTTTGCTGTCCCCTGGGGCAACATCGGATTCGTCAAACTGCAGCAGGGTGATGTCGACCAGGCGCATAAGGCCCTGAAAAAGGCCCTGAAGCTCGACCACGATTTCCTTCAGGCCAAAGCCACCATGACCTCTGTCTTCATCGCCATGGGCGATTACGAAGAAGCTGACAAGATGCTCAAGCAGGTTCTGGATCAGGTTCCCGAGTTTGCTCCGGCATGGAACAACAAAGCTATTGTGGATGCACACTTTGAAGAATGGGAAGATGCCAAGAAGTGCATCGCCAAGGCCGAAGAGTTCGGTTTTGACGTTGATCCCGAATTCAAGAAGGAAGTTGAATCCAAGTAGTAGTCATTCCTATTGCCTTCGCGCATCGAGTGATTATACTGAAGGGGACTGGCATTGGCCGGTCCCCTTTTTCTTTGTTACGATAGTATCAAAACGTGGAGATAGCATGTCTCGATTTCGCAAAGTGAAGATGGAAGTTCGCGATATTCTGATGGATGACAACTGGCATGATCGCCTGGAAGAGCTGGAGTCCCGGCCTCCTGGAGAATTGGTCCCGCCGTTGCTTTCACTTCGTCTTGACCGAGAAGAGAAGGTGCGATGGCGTTCGGTTACTGCTTTCGGACTGACCGTCGATCGAATGGCCGAGGCTTCCATGGAAAAGGCCCGAGTCATCATGCGGACGTGCATGTGGTACATGAACGAGGAGTCTGGAAACCTCGGATGGGGCATTCCGCATTTCATGGCTGAAGCAATGGTCAGAAATGAGAAGGTGGCCAAGGAATACCACAAGATTCTGGCGTCATACATTTTCTGTGACGAAGACTGTGACGGCAACTTTCTTGATCATCCGGAGTTACGGCGCGATGTTTTCTGGGGACTGGCAAGGCTGGCTGCAGAAAAGCCTGGATATGTCGAGCATGGCGAACGTTTTCTGGTGGCGGCCCTTGATGAGGAAGATCCGTACAACAGGGCGTATGCAGCCTGGGTACTGGGTCTGATTGGGGCTCAGGGGGCTAGGGAGAAGTTGGAGAGTCTTGCGTCCGATGATACAGGCATCAGGACATTCATCGATAATGAGCTGGTTGATACCACTGTCGGAGCGCTTGTAGAAAGAGCACTGGGCAATCTGTAAGATTTAGCTGAAAAATCATAAGACGGTGCCCCCATGAATTCATGGGGGCACCGTCTTGCATTAGAAGTTCATGATTTTGTCCGCTTTAGCCATTTCTTCGTAGAGAAACTGCATATTGGATAACGTACAGAGATCATTTTCATCCACACCGTGGATGCTCATGCACTTGCCTCAGGCGGCCAGGACGCCTTCGCTGAGTGTGAATAGCTTGGCCTGTTCAGCGATGGGGTAGTCTGCACAATCACCTTTGGTCAGATCGACAGAAGGGCCATTAAGAAAGATGGTTACTTCCTCCCCGGCATTGAGAAGGAAGTTGCCGAAGCGAACCGTATTCCATTTTATCTCGGGATCACTCGATGAAAGCGTTAAGAGTATTTGCATTGTCTATCCTTGTTGTGTTTTTAATCTAGATTTTTGATAGCAAGAGTGTTGTTCATTGGCAAATCCAAAAAAGGAGATGCAGGGGAAGTAGCTAGTCATGGGACTCTCTGTTTCTGTGCTCAATATTGGATGAAAGTCGCTTTGGGTACAAAGATGTAGGAATGGAGCGGTTTTCGATAGAGTGTGTGTATTGTCGATAAGCTATGAGGTTTCCCCTTTGAAAGAAAAAATGAACTTTTTTTCAATTGCTGCTTGACAATGAAACGGGTCACAGATAGATATCACTCCGCTTCGACGAGAAGGCGCGTAGCTCAGGGGGAGAGCATTTGCTTGACGTGCAAAGGGTCGTGGGTTCAAATCCCTCCGCGCCTACCAGAAATCCCCGAAAGGGAGGCTTAGTAGCCTCCCTTTCATTTTTTAGAATTCCGAAAAATACGGAACAAGGAGCATGCAGTGCAGATTGAAGTTTCCGGCAAGCAGGTTGACCTGGCTGACGGCGCTTCGTGCGCCGATGCCCTCAGTGAAGGGCTGTCGAAAAAGCAGTTCAAGAAAGTAGTGGCAGCCAAATGTGGCGAGTCACTTATTGATCTTGGCGCAACCGTACCGACTGCCTGCACCACTCTTGAGCCCGTCTTCGCAGATAGCGAAGAGGGGCTGGATATTATCCGACACTCCACTGCCCACCTGATGGCCGAAGCGGTCAAAAAACTGTTCCCTACGGCACAGGTGACCATCGGTCCTTCCATCAAGGACGGCTTTTACTACGATTTCGATTACGAACGTCCGTTCACTCCCGAAGACCTTGAGGCCATCGAGAAGGAAATGCTTTCTTCGGTTGGTGCCAACAAGGAATTTTCCGTACAGACCATGTCTGCTGATGAAGCGCGTGCCTACTTTGCGGAGAAGGGTGAGGATTACAAGGGCGAACTCATAGACGATCTGGGCGGAGAAGAATTCACTGTGTATACGCACGGTGAATTTGCTGATTTGTGCCGTGGTCCTCATGTGGCCCGCACCGGCATGCTCAAAGCCTTCAAGCTGCTTTCCGTGGCTGGTGCCTACTGGCGTGGAGATGAGAAAAACAAGCAGTTGCAGCGTATATACGGTACTGCCTGGCAGGACCCCAAGGCGTTGAAAAAGCACCTGAACCGACTGGAAGAAGCCAAGAAGCGCGACCATCGCAAGCTCGGCACCCAGCTTGACCTGTTCTCCTTCAATGAAGAAGTCGGACCGGGCATGGCTCTGTGGCACCCCAAAGGGATGCTGCTTCGGGCTATCCTTGAGGACTTCGAGCGCAAGGAACACCTCAAGCGCGGGTATGATCTGGTTCAGGGACCGCTGATTCTCAAGCGCGAGCTGTGGGAAAAGTCCGGTCACTATGACAATTACCGTGAAAACATGTATTTCACGGAGATCGATGAGCAGGCCTACGGCGTCAAGCCCATGAACTGCCTGGCTCACATGATCATTTATAAGCGCAAGATCATGAGCTATCGTGAACTGCCGCAGCGCTATTTCGAGCTCGGCGTTGTTCACCGCCACGAAAAGTCCGGCGTCCTGCATGGGTTGATGCGTGTTCGCACCTTCACTCAGGATGATGCGCACCTTATTTGTCGCCCGGATCAGATCGAGGCTGAGATTCTTGATCTCATGCAGTTCTACAGTGATGTATACTCGCTGTTTGATTACGATTTCCAGGTGGAGCTTTCTACGCGCCCGGAGAAATCCATTGGCTCGGACGAAGCTTGGGACGTGGCAACCGAAGCGTTGCGTCAGGCCCTTGAAAAGTCCGGCATGGATTACACTATCAACGAAGGCGACGGGGCGTTTTATGGTCCCAAGATCGACTTCCATCTTCTGGATTCAATCGGCCGTTCCTGGCAGTGTGGTACCATTCAGGTGGATTTCACCTTGCCAGAGCGCTTTGACATAGTATATGTGGGCGAGGACGGTGAACGTCACAGGCCAGTCATGATCCATCGGGCCATGCTCGGATCCATTGAACGTTTCATCGGCATGTTGACGGAACACTGCGCAGGTGCGTATCCTGTGTGGCTTGCTCCGGTGCAGGCGCGTCTGATGAATGTAACGGACGCACAATTAGATTTTGTTGAAAAAGCCAAGCGTCTCTTTGCCGCAAAAGGCATCCGCATTGAAGCGGATACTCGCAATGAGAAACTGGGTTATAAGATTCGGGAAGCTCAAGTTGAGAAAATCCCGTATATGCTTGTAATCGGTGATAAAGAGGTTGAGGCTGGATGTGTCAATATTCGCTCACGCGATGGTGACGATCCGGGTTTGGTGACACTGGAAGAAGCCGCGCAGCTCATTTTGGATGCTGCGAAGGCGCCTTTCGAAGCAGGAGGAATGAGCTATAGCTTTTCGGGGTAACGACCGTCGAGGCCAGAGACGACAGGATCAGGTCCGACGCAACGAGAGAATTCGCATCCCACGGGTGCGGGTAGTTGACGAGGACGGCGAACAGCTGGGTGTTTTGGACACCCGCGACGCATTGGAACGCGCCCGTAGCAAAGGGCTTGACCTTGTAGAAGTAGCGCCTAATGCTGATCCGCCGGTCTGTAAGATCATGGATTATGGCAAGTTTAAGTTCCAGCAGAAGAAAAAGCTGCAGGAAGCCAAGAAAAAACAAACCGTAATCAAGATCAAGGAAGTCAAATTCCGGCCCAAGACCGATGAGCACGATTACCAAACCAAGCTCAAGAAAATAGTCAAATTTCTCGGTGGCGGTGACCGTTGTAAGGTTACTGTTTTCTTCCGAGGTCGCGAAATCGTCCACAAGGATCGCGGGCTGATGATGCTCGAACGCGTTGTGGAAGATACGCAAGATATCGCCAAAGTCGAGAGCAGGCCATTGTCTGAGGGACGGACGATGACAATGATGCTTGCTCCAGTGAAAAAATAGTCGATACTCACTTAGGGACACCAGTCCCGTTTTATTAAGGAGGCTACTATGCCCAAGATCAAAACTCGTCGCGCTGCCGCAAAGCGTTTTTCCAAAACTGCTTCCGGTAAGTTCAAGCGCCGCAGAAAGAACTTGCGTCACATTCTGACCAAGAAGAACGCCAAGCGCAAACGTCGCCTGGGGCAGTCCACCACCGTGGACTCCACCAACATGAAGGCCGTTCGTCGTCAGCTGCCCAACGGTTAGTATCTCCTTTGATATGTGCCTGCCGGCAGCGTACAAGAGACTCGTTGTCCACGCATGTCGGCTCCGGCTTCAAATGAAGATCTAGCGTTATTGTTTTAAACCTATAGAATCTTGCCTCGCCAGGGGCGTCCGTTCCAGCCTGGGAGGTCGATTAAAGATGGAGAATTACCATGAGAGTTAAACGTGGTGTAGCCGCCAAGCGGCGTCACAAAAAATACCTGAAGATGGCCAAAGGTTACCGCGGAGCCGGTAGCCGCCTTTACCGCACAGCTCGTGAGCGCGTTGAAAAGGCCCTTTGCAACGCCTATCGCGACCGCAAGCGTAAAAAACGTGAATTTCGCAAGCTGTGGATCATGCGTATCAACGCTGCCGCCCGTATCAACGGTCTGTCTTACAGCCGTCTGATGAACGGACTCAAGCTGGCAGGTATTGAGCTGAACCGCAAGGTCCTCGCTGACATGGCAGTGCGCAATCCTGAAGTATTTGCCAAAGTCGCAGAGGCCGCCAAAGCCAAGGTGAGCTAAACCGTGAGTAATGAATTGAAGTCCTTCCTGGAAGGACTCGACAGCCTGGCCCAAGATTGCGAGTCTCGCAAGGGCCAGGCTTGTTCGTTAGAGGAACTGGACGAACTTCGGATCGAGTTCTTGGGTAGAAAGGGGAAGCTGGCCCAGCTTATGGGGCAGCTTGGTAAACTGGATAATGCCGACAAGCCGGAAGGCGGTAAAAAGGCCAACGAGATCAAGCAGCGAATCACTGCGCTGATTGACGGTTGGCAGGCCGACCTGAAAGCTGCGGAAGCAAGTCAGGCGTTGGCACAGTTCGACCCCACCATGCCTGGGCGCAAGCCTTGGGCCGGTTCCAAGCATCCTGTTACCCTCGTCATGAACGAAGTCTGTGACGTGCTGACCGGTTTGGGATTCGAGCACGCTGCCGGTCCTGAAGTCGAAAACGACTGGCACAACTTCGAGGCGCTCAACATTCCTCCCGAGCATCCGGCTCGCGACATGCAGGACACGCTGTATGTTTCCGAGAACATTGTCCTTCGTACGCATACTTCCGGTATGCAGATCAGGTCGATGCTCAAGCAGGAACCGCCTGTGGCTGTCATCGCCCCCGGTAAGGTCTATCGCCGTGATTCCGATTTGACCCACACCCCGATGTTCCACCAGATCGAAGGGTTGCTGGTTGATCGAAATGTTTCCATGGCTGACCTGCGCGGAACACTGACGGTCTTCGTGCGTCGCATCTTCGGTGCAAAGACCGATGTCCGTTTCCGTCCCAGCTTCTTCCCGTTCACCGAACCGAGCGCAGAAGTCGATATCTCCTGTGTGGCCTGTGGCGGCAAAGGGGAGACCGGCGGGAAAACGTGCCGAATCTGTAAGGGAACCGGTTGGGTTGAAATCCTCGGATGTGGCATGGTTGATCCCAATGTCTTCAAGTCCGTTGGGTACGATCCTGAAGTATACACTGGTTTTGCCTTTGGTCTCGGTATTGAGCGTATCGCCATGCTCAAATACAACATCGGCGACCTGCGTATGTTCTTTGAGAACGACGTTCGTTTTCTCGAACAGTTTGCATAGATTGCAGTGCGGCCCGGGAATCCCAGTCGGGGTCCCTGCGGCCGCTTTTTCATAATTTTCTAAGCTTACGGTAGTGCAATGTTAGTCAGTCTCAATTGGTTGCGGGAATTTGTTCCCTACGAGGGAGAAATTCAGGCTCTTGGTGACAAACTCACCATGCTTGGTCTGGAGCTTGAAGGCATCGAAGATCCTTTCGAGAATGTGAAGGATATCGTTGTCGGCTATGTTGTGGAGTGCGAAAAGCACCCCGAAGCCGAGAAGCTCTCGGTCTGCACGGTTGACGTCGGCGGTCCCGAAACCCTGACCATCGTGTGCGGTGCGCCTAACGTCGCCAAGGGACAGAAGGTTCCTGTGGCCACCGTCGGAACCGTCATGCCTGAAGGTATGAAGATCAAGAAAGCCAAGCTCCGTGGCGTCAAGTCCATGGGCATGATCTGCTCTGAGAATGAGCTTGGTTTTTCCGATGATCATGAAGGCATTTGGGTTCTCGATGATTCTTTCACCGTCGGCGACAAGTTGGTCGACGCATTGAAACTTGAGCGCACAGTATTTGATTTTGACATCACGCCCAACAGGGCGGATTGCCTTTCGATCCTCGGCTTTGCCCGTGAGACTGCGCTTGCCTTCGACCTTCCGCTGACATTGCCCAAGCTGAATCTGGTTGAATCCGGTGGCAATGCTGCTGATGAAGTGAAAATACTGATCGATGATCCTGAGCTTTGTCCTGCTTACCATGCTCGTGTGCTGCATGGTGTCGAGACACGCAAGGCCCCGGACTGGATGCGCTTTAAATTGTTGGCACTCGGGCAGCGCCCCATTTCCAACATCGTTGATTGCACGAACTACATCATGTTCGAGTTGGGTCAGCCGTTGCACTCCTTTGATATGGATCTGATCGAAGATGCCACCATTCGAGTCGCACCTGCCACCGACGGGATGAAATTTACCACGCTGGACGATGTCGAGCGCACCCTTACTGCCAATGATCTCCTTATCTGGGACGGCAAGAAGCCCATCGCTCTGGCCGGTGTCATGGGTGGTGCCAACTCCGAGATGCAGGCAGGCTCCACCAACGTTCTGCTCGAAGCTGCTGTCTTCCGCCCGGGCACGGTTCGCAAAACCGCCCGCCGATTGGCCCTGCCGTCTGACGCTTCCTATCGCTTTGAGCGTGGTGTCGATCAGCAGATGACCCGCTTCGCCATGGATCGTGCGGCACAGTTGATGGCTGAAACCTCCGGCGGCACCGTCGTCACCGGCGTTGCCTCCAATGAGCCAATGCCTTGGGAAGATCGCAAGCACGTGTATCGTCATGCTCGCTGCATGTCCCTTCTCGGCCTTGATCTGGAACCGTCCTTTGCCAAGAAAGTCTTCGAGGGTGAAGGGTGCACGGTTGAAGATTCCGATGCAGACAACTGGACTGTTTCCTCGCCGTCCCATCGTCTTGATCTGGAACGTGAAGTCGATCTTTACGAAGAGGTCGGGCGAGTTTTCGGCCTGGATCAGATTCCGGCAGTTCTGCCGAAGGTGGCAAAGTCTCTCAATACTTCCACTTCCGGTCTGACTGAGTTCGCTTTCATTCAGGACGTCAAGACCTGGGGCGCGGGTATCGGCCTCAACGAAGCGATCAACTACAGCTTCGTGGGTGATGAAGATTTGGACCGCCTTGGTTTGCCCAAGGAAGGACGCGTCAATATCGCGAATCCCTTGTCCGAAGAGCAGAACGTCCTGCGGACCGACCTTGCTCCCGGCCTGCTGAATACGCTGAAGAACAATCTGGCGCAGGGCAACAACCATGTCCGTATTTTTGAAGTAGCCAAGCGCTTTGTGGCCGATGCCGAATCCGAAACCGAAACCGAAACCCGCGAGTATGTCCGTCTGGGCATGCTCATGTACGGCCCCCGTCATGCGACCGAATGGCCGTGGGAAGCCGGTGAAGCTGACTACCTTGATGTGAAAGGGCATGTGGAGCATCTGGTCATGAACCACCTCAAACTGGCAGAACCGCAGTTTGCTCTTGTGGAAGACCATCCTTACCTTGCTCCGTGCGTTGAAGTCACTCTGGATGATACGTCCATCGGTTTCATGGGTAAGGTTAAGGAAGAAATCGCCGATTACTATCACGCGAAAAAGGATGTCTGGTTGGCTGACATGGATCTGGATGCACTGCGTAGCATCGTCAATGATCACAAGATCATCTTTGCTCCGCTGCCGGTATTTCCGCCGAGCCGTCGCGATGTGACTGTCATTGGACCGTCCACGCTGACCGCCCAGACCATCCGTGAGGCTATAACCGATGCCGGTGTCTCCATTCTGGAGTCCGTGGAGCTGGTCGCTGAATTTGTCCCCGAGGGGCAGGATGAAGAGCGTAACCTGTCGTTCCGCTTGACCTATCGTCACCCCAAGAAGACACTCAAGGACAAACAGGTGGATAAGGAGCATAAAAAAGTGCTTGCCGCCCTGGAAAAGAATCTTCCGATTCGCTTCTAGTTGCTGACAATGTCGATTTAAAACCCCACACAGTGTCGTGTGGGGTTTTTTTATGTGGATTCCTTTGGAGTTGAGGTGAACATTTCTGCATCACGGCGTGAAATTGTTGAAATAATCTACGCCGAAGTTCATAAAACCGATGATTATCAAGTGGCTAGTCGATAACTCATCGACACATGCCTAAACATATTGAAGCAAAAGGCTGCTTTTGGTATTGCTAGGCGATGGAAGATTTACAGGAGTTCAAGACATATAAGATAGGTCAGGCTGCCAAGGAACTTGGGGTCAAGACGTATGTCCTCCGTTTCTGGGAAGGGGAGTTCGATGAGATCGAGCCCATTCGCACCCAATCGGGCCAGCGGTTGTATACCGAAGAGCACCTGGAAAAAATCCGCGAAATCAAGCAACTCCTCTACGATGAGGGGCTCACCATTGATGGAGCGAAAAAGAAATTGCAAAGCCGTGACAACGCTCCTTTGCTGCAAGATATCTATAACGAGCTCCTCGAAATCAAGAAACTTTTGGCATAGCTTCATACGCCTGTCACATTCAGATGGCAGACATGGGGTGACATGCATCTAACTTCGAGGTCTTTCCAATGAATATTCTTTTCTTATGCACCGGCAATTCGTGTCGTAGCCAGATGGCGGAAGCGTGGGCGCGTCAACTGCACCCTGATTTCGGGGTCTGGTCGGCTGGTGTGGTCAAGCATGGGATGAATCCCAATGTTGCCACGATGATGAACGAAGTCGGAGTGGATATTTCGGCGCAGTCATCCAAAACCGTCGATGATTTGCCTGACGTGAAGTTCGATTACATTGTCACGCTTTGTGGACATGCGTCAGAAAACTGTCCGTTCTTCCCGGCGCAGAGCAAACGTGTTCACCGCGGATTTGATGACCCGCCCTCCATCGTCAAAGAGCAAGGGCTTGAAGGCGAGGAAATGCTTGATGTCTATCGTCGGGTTCGGGATGAAATCAAAGGCATGGTATCCGGCATCCCGGATAATCTAAGCGAATAGCCGCCGAGCGGTTATCCCATCTTCACCGAAATATCCCCTGGAGGGATCGGTTCCTGTCTGCGTTGCTGCTGTTGTGGCTGCTGTTGTGGCTGCTGGTTGGGAGCAGCGTTTTGCTGTGGGCGTTGCTGCGTCTGATTGGAGGGCTGTCCACCGACGAGCGCATGCATTTTCTGCATGGCTGATTCCAGTGGTTCATTTTCAGACACAAGCTGCCTGAGAAATTTGTTGATGGGGCCAACCATTGAGATGGCCTTGTCGACTTCCGGGTTGGCGCCTTTCTGATAGGCGCCGATGTTGACCATGTCTTCCACTTTTTTGAATGTCGCCATATGTCGCAGCAGGGCTCGACCGTCTGCCTGCGCTTCATCACTGGTGATATCGCTACGCAGACGACTGACAGACTTGAGCACGTCAATGGCCGGATAGTGACCGAGATCGGCTAGGTCGCGGGTGAGGACGATGTGACCGTCAAGAATAGAGCGGGTGGAGTCGGCAATGGGTTCATTAAAGTCGTCACCATCAACCAAAACCGTGTAAATACCGGTTATAGAACCGGTCTTGGCTTTGCCTGCTCGTTCCAGCAACTGCGGAAGGTGAGCGAAAACTGATGGCGTGTACCCACCACGAGTCGGGGGTTCGCCTGCTGCAAGGCCGACTTCGCGTCCTGCCATGGCAAAACGGGTGACGGAATCCATCATCAGCAGGACATCCTTGCCCTGATCCCGGAAAAATTCAGCAACAGCAGTGGCTGCGTAGGCTGCGCGCATACGAATGAGCGGACTTTTGTCCGATGTGGCAACAATGAGCACGGAACGGGCCATACCTTCAGGACCAAGGTCACGCTCCATGAACTCCACAACCTCTCTGCCACGCTCGCCTACCAGTGCAATGACATTGATGTCAGCCTTGGTGTAACGGGCCATCATGCCCAAGGTGGTGGATTTACCGACGCCAGAACCCGCCATAATACCGACACGCTGCCCCTTGCCCAGGGTCAGCAGGGAATTGACGGATCGTATGCCGACATCAAGCGGTTCGTTGATGCGAGGGCGATCCAGTGGATTGGGTGGCTCACGGTGCAGGGCAGCATAAGTCTCAGCCGCAATCGGTCCTTTGCCATCAAGGGGCTTGCCGAATGCATCAACCGCACGGCCGAGAAGTTCTTTGCCGACAGGGATATGGGGTGGCGTAGCAGCATTTTGAATCAAGCTACCCGGCCCGATCCCGCGCATGTCCGAGTAGGGCATGAACAAACATGCTCCGTCGCGAAAACCGACCACTTCCGCAGGAATGGGATCACTGGATTCCGGAATGAGGTAGCAGACCGACCCCAGTGGAGCCTTGATGCCTTGTCCTTCGGCGATGAGGCCAACGACTTTGGTGACCTTGCCGAACGTCTGACACGGATCGAGCTCTTCCAGCATGTGGAGTGGCGAGCCGCTCATGCCTATCCCTCGTCCGGGGCAGTCAACTGCTTGGTCAATTGTTCAAAAATGGGTTCCACGCCTTTCCAGCGTCCGGCAATGGAGTTGTCGACCTTGCCGTCGGCACTTTCAACCACGATACCACCCGGTTGGAGAGCCGGATCGCCTTTGACGGTCCAGTATTCAAGCTTGGGATTGCGCTCCTGGATGGTGGCAATAAAAGCTTCAAGGTCTGGAGCGTCCTCCGGGCAACACTTGACGAGAATCTGACGCTGTGACTCGATACGCTCAAGGGCTTCGGCCATCAGCGATTGCAGGGATTCAAGACGCGACTCCTTGAGTTCGATGTCCAGTGTCTTTTCCACGGCGAGTTTGATGAGGGCCATGATATCTTCGCGGCGTTCATTGAAAATAGTCGCTCCCTGTGCGCCGATCTGGGAGAGGATATTCTCCACCTCGGCAGACATGGCCTGGGTATGGGCTTCGAGGTCGGCCTGCGCCTGGGCGATTCCTTCATCGTACCCCTCATGACGGGCAGTTGCACGGAGCGCTTCTGCTTCCAGTTCAGCCATCAAGATGATTTCCTTGGCCTTCTCCTTGGCCTTGGCCTTGACCCGTGCCAGATACTCCTCGTTGGTCGACTCGTCCCACTGGAGGCGTCGCTTCCCTTCGAGTTCCTGGATGGTCATTTCATCCGGACCGGGAGTATGCATGCCGACAACCACCTTGCCCGTATAACGGGGCGCGGGCTTGCCGGGAGTGTGCTTAGACAAAGACATCGCTTCCACCTCGGCTTATGACAATCTTGCCTTCGTCTTCCAGACGGCGGACGGTCTTGACAATATTCTGCTGCGCCGCTTCGACTTCGGACAGCTTCTTGGGCGGCATGATTTCAAGGTCTTCCTTGATCATTGCGCTGGCACGTTCAGACAGGTTCTTGAAGAACTTATCCTTGAGTTCATCGGATGCGCCCTTGAGTGCGATGGTGAGGTCTTCGTTGGAAACCTCCTTGAGCAGCTCGCGGATGGCGACATCGTCGACACTCTTGATATCTTCGAAAACGAACATGAGGTTGCGGATGTCTTCCGCCATCTGGGTGGATTCCTCTTCGATTTCGGAGAGCACTTCTTCTTCGGTGTTGCGATCCACGGCGTTGAGAATTTCTGCAACCGATGGAACACCGCCGACCTTCTTGCCTTCCTTGCCGCCCATGGCAATGAGCTGGCTCTGGAGAACCTTGTCTACTTCCATGAGCATTTCCTCTGCAACGGCTTCGAGCTTGGCAAGGCGCATGAGCACCTCGGCCCGAACGCCTGCCGGGAGGTTCTGGATAAGCTCCGCAGCCTGATCCGGGTGCAGGTGACCCAGAATAAGGGCCAGGGTCTGCGGATGTTCGTTGCGGAGAATCTGGGCCAGAATACGAGGGCTGACATTCTCGAGTTCCTGGAACGGGGTAGGTCCGGTATCCAGATCCAGAGAGTCCATGATGTATTTGGCTGTCTCACTGTCAAGGGACTTGGTCAGCAGACGCTTGACCTGTTCCGGACCACCGACAAGAAGTTCCGCGCCATAGGCCAGTGCGTCGTTGTACTCCTTGAGCACTTCCAGCACCTGTTCACGGGGAATGGAATCGGTCGTGAGCATGGCCTTGGATACGGCGGCGATCTCGTTTCGCTCCATTCGCTTGAACACTTCCGCCGTGAAATTGTCACCAAGGGCGAGCAGCACGATGGCAGTCTTTTGGGGTCCGGTGAAGTCGGCCATTTACGCACCTTCCTCCTGGGTCAGCCAGGTCTTGAGCAGATGAACGGCCTGATCAAGGTTTTCGTCAGACAGTTGTACTGCATGGTTTTTCGCGTTTTCGAGGCGTCTGGAGATATCCATGGCCTCTTCGTCCACCTCTTCCTCTTCGAGGGCGAGGCGTTCGGCTCCGGGCAGACCGGCCATTTCTTCGATTTCCTGCTCTGCGACGCGGGGTCGGATCAGAGCCATGACCACGGGGCGAACCACGAGGATCAGGAAGAGGAAGATCAGGAGACCGTTCAGGAACGGCTTGCCGAGCCGCTGGGCGTATTCCAGCATGGTGCGCATCAGGGACTCGGAGTCGTACAGTACGGGTTCACCGAAGGATATGTTGGACACTTCTATGGTGTCTCCGCGTACGGAGTCAAATCCTACGGCATTGGCGATCAGGTTTTCAATGCGTTGCAGCTCTTCTTCGGTGCGTGGCACATAAACGGATTCGCCGGTTTCTTCATTGGTCTGCCATGTTCCGTCCACGATAACCGCGACGCTCAGGCGTTGCAACTCCCCGACGGGGGCGATGATATTTTCTTCCTGCTTGTTGATCTCGAAGTTGGTTGTGCGCGATTCACGGGTTGAATCCTGAGTGGTGCGGGTTCCGGTGAATCCGTCGCCACGGAAGTTGGCATCCGGCTCGCCACCTGCGAGGTTGGCAGCACCGGCAGTGGTTTCTTCGCTACGTGTCTCGGAGCGAACCACGGAACCGTCGGGATCAAATACTTCCTTGCGGATGGTCTTCTGGCTGAAATCGAGGTCGGAGTTGACACGGGCGATGACCTTTTCAGGACCGACGACCGGGCCGAGCAGTTCCATGATGCGGCGCTGCATCTTGCGTTCGATTTCCGCCTTGTATTCAAGCTGGGTATTGGAAAGAGCCAGTCCCATGGAGTCGTCTTCGGGTGTATAGAGGGGACGGCCTTTCATGTCGGTGACAGTAATGTTCTTCGGGTCCAGTCCTTCAACGGCCATTGCCACGAGGTTCACGATGCCTTGAACTTCATTGGCGCCGAGCTTGCCGTCATCCTTGAGCTGCAGGAAGATGGATGCGGACGGGGGCATTTGGTCTTCGATGAACAGCGACTTCTGAGGCAGCACCAGGTGAACGCGGGTCTTGTCGACCATGGGGAACTCAGTGATGGTTCGTGCCAGTTCTCCCTGCAATGCGCGCTGGTAGTTGATGTGCTGCACAAAGTCGGTCTGGCCGATCTGTACTTCATCAAAAATTTCAAACCCGATGCCCTGGCCGTGCAGGTTGCCTTCTCCGGCCACCTGAAGACGCAGTTCGTAGACACGATCGGCTGGTACCTGGATGGTGCTGCCGTTGTCCGTGAGCCGGTAATCTTCTTTGGCAGCCTGAAGCATGCTCACAACGCGGTTTGCATCCTCGGGATACAGGTTGGTCATGAGGGTTTTGTAGTCAGGCTTGTTCATCCAGTAGATCATCAGGGCGAAAGCAAGGATGACCGACACAGCGAGTCCTGCGATGAGGATTCGTTGCGACATGGTGCGGTCAGACCAGAAGCCGGTTACTTTCTGAAGGTATTCGGATACAGACGGTGGCATCGTTTATCTCCCGAAGACGTTAATTGTCCGTGTTACTGTTTGTCTCAATGCCTAGAAGGGCATGCGCATGATTTCTTGATAAGACTGCATGAGCTTCGAGCGGACCGCACTGGTCATCTGCATGGTCATGCCCGCTTTCTGCATGGTGATCATGAGTTCGTGTACGTTCTGGTTCTTGCCCGACGCGAACTCTTCAATCATGGACTTCTTTTCCGCCTGCATCTCGTTGACTGACTTCAGCGAGTTGGACAGCGTGTCAGAAAAATCCTCAACCGGCTTGGGAGCCTTTTTCAGGGACTGGGCAACAGTGTTCTGGACAGAACGGCTGCGCACATCCATGGCGCTCTGATAGGCGTTTATGGCGACACTTTTGACAACCATGATTCCTGCTCCTTGTTATTTAGGCACCCATGCCGATTCGCAATGCTCGCTGGAACATCTGCTTTACGGCAGTGATAGTCTGGACATTGGCTTCGTAGCCGCGGGTGGCGTTCATCATGTTGGCCATTTCCTCAACCACGTTGATGTCCGGGTAAAATACGTATCCCTGATCATTGGCGTCAGGGTGATGCGGTTCGTACACCTGCTTGAAGGGACGCTGGTCCGCGGTGACGCCCAGAACTTTGACACCATGCAATTCGCGATTGAGCTGGTTCTGCATTTCCGTATCAAAGGGGGAATAGACCGGGGACGATTCGAAGGACACGGATTTGCGCTGGTAGGGACCGCCTTCCAGTGTCTTTGTCGTCCGTATATTCGCCATATTCATGGATATGACGTTCAAATTGGCGCGCTGGGCCTTGAGCCCGGATGCGCCGATGTCGAGTGCTGTCATGAAATCCATTACTTAGCTCCTTCCTGAATGACCTTCTTCATGCCCTGGAAATTCTTTTGAATAACCTGTGCGAGGGCGTTGTACATCATCCCGTTCTTGGTCAGCTGGGTCATTTCCTTATCGAGATCCACGGCGTCTTCACCGTAGATGTGGCGTGGCTTGAAATCTCTCAGACCATCACCCTGGAATCCGTTGGCCTCGAATGCGGCCGGAAGATGTGATTGCTGGGTGCGGGTCATCTTGCCGTGAGCGTCCTGGTTGAGTGCGCTCTGCAGCTTTTCTTCGAATTCAAGACGGCGGGCCTTGTAGTCAGGCGTGTTCACGTTGGAAATGTTTCCCATGACAAGATTCTGACGCTCCAGACGCATGTCCATGACTTTGGATGTCAAATGTATGTGACTGCCGATTATTCCCTTCATGCCTTGATCCTCCTGTGTTTTTAGCGGTTGTCCCGTCTGGCGGGCATTTTTTTCCGCCGATAACGCTAGAGGATTAGCAACTTGCGTTCCAAACATGTAACCATTTGATATATTTTAGCTTGTTGCATTTGTGACTCTTTTTTGAGTGTCAGAATATGGGATGCCGTTGAGAGGAGGAGGGTAGCCCTATCTATTATAAGTAATGGGTGAAGGTAAGCGGAGGAGGAGAAAGCAATAATTTCCTGCTCAATATTGCTGTATTTATAAAAAAGTTAATCTTATCAGCGTTTAAAGGTGTGTTTGAGTGTTTTGAGTGATTGTTGGCACATTCGTTGCTAGGCAGAGGGTGCAGGTCAAGTGTGATCTGACAATATCTTTTGAACCCGACACATCGGGTAAAGGAGAAACGGAGGGGAAACGTTATGAGTGGACATCTCGATTACGAAATCAACAAGGAACTTGGTGAATGCTACCTGTTTATGGGTGAGCTGGACAAGGCGGAAGAGTATTACAAGAAAGCCGTCGGCTCCAATGGCATTCATCCCGATCCCTATCTCGGCCTGGCTACTGTGGCTGTTCAGCGAGGTCAGCTGGATGACGCCATCGCCATGTACGAGAAGGCACACAAGATTGAACCGACAGACAAGAGTCTTTCCGGGATCGCTCTCATCCGGATGGAAAACGGTGAAAAGGAGAATGCGTATTCTCTCTTCGTCGAAGCCATCAAGATGAACCCCGAAAACATGGTCGCTCTGTTCTCACTGATCAGACTCGGCCATGAGCTGGAGCGTGTTCAGGATATCATCCCGTATCTCAGGGACTATCTTGAGGTAGATCCGGCAAAGCATGAAGTGCGATACTCGCTGGCCGGATGCTATCTCTGCCTCGAAGACAAGGAAGCTGCCAAGGATCATCTGAATAAGATTCTTGAAATGGCTCCTGACTTTGAAGCAGCCACCGAGATGCTGGATACGATCCAGTCTTAATCACGGTCTCCCCTCCCCGTTGGTCTCCTGTCTCGTCACTTCGGTGATGGGACGGGGGATCAGCCTCGGCGGCAGACTGTTGTCTCATCTGCGAATGGGCGTTGATGCCTGGCAGGTCCGATGGCGATTAGCCAGTGGATACTGTTGGCGTTGCGGTGTATTCGTTGATCAGACAACAGCCTGCCACGTTGTCGTGCGTTGGGGGGCTAGCAGCCTCGGAGGCCTCATCCAGCTTGATTTCCGGCGGTAAATCTGGCAACAGCCTCACAAAACAATATTCAGGGGGCTGTGTATGAATCTTTTGCCTGTCAAAAAGGCTATTCTGTCTGTCACCGATAAGTCAGGTCTTGCTGATTTCGGTGCGTTTCTTGTTGATAACGGTTGCGAACTGGTTTCTACCGGCGGCACCAAAAAAATGCTTGCCGATGCAGGACTGCCGGTTACATCCGTCAGCGACATTACTGATTTTCCCGAAATCCTGGGTGGCCGGGTGAAAACCCTTCATCCCCATATCCATGGTGGCATCCTGGCAGATAAGGATGATCCGTCCCACATGGAGACCTTGCGTGAGTTCGGTATCGAACCGTTCGATCTGATCTGTGTCAACCTGTACAATTTTGCCGATGCCGTGGCCAAAGGGCTTGATCTGAAAGCGGCAGTCGAGCAGATCGATATCGGTGGACCGACCATGCTTCGTGCAACAGCCAAGAATTTTCACTCCATCTGTGTTGTTCCCGACCCGAAATACTATCCGGTCGTGCGCAAGGAGATTGAGGAGAAGGGTGGCATTTCCCTGGAATTTCGCAAGGAAATGGCTGCACTGACCTTCAAGCTGGTATCTGAATACGATGCCATGATCACGGAATATCTCAGCAACAACGATGCCTAGCGCATCACCTGCGAAAAGCGTATAAACATTCGGGCGCGTTCATTTGATGATCGTGCCCGAAAATCGATGCTGGAAGCAGTTTTTACCGTAAGGATAATGGAAAGGAGTCCGTCATAGCTCAGAAACCAAAAGGCAACCTGCAGGGGCTCAAGCCCAGTCAGATCAAACGACTTTCGCGTCTCTATCAACGACAGTTCCCTACCGATGGTAACTATACCAATGAACAGGCCAGGGAGCTTGCGGCCCTGTCTGCTGAAATAGGCAGACAACTCGCTTTGCTTATCGACAGGCAAGGCAAGGTAGCCATGGTTTTAGTGGGCGATCCCCGCTCCATTTACATCCCGGAATTACCTCGCGCCCGAATGGCTTCCGGCCGTTTGCGCGGTCTCCGCCTGCTTCATACACATCTGGGTGAGGAAACCCTGTCTCAGGAAGACCTGATGGATATGGTTTTCCTCCGGCTCGATTCCGTGACCGCGCTCAATGTGCGCGAAGGGTTCCCGGATTCGGCACAGACGGCACACCTGCTGCCCCCCAACCCCGAAGACAAAAGCTATGAAGTTTTTGCGCCCGTGCAATGGGATCGCATGGACCTTGACCTCGGGCAGATTGTTGAGGCGCTGGAAGATGAGTTCGGGCGGCAGTTGGACGCGAAAACCATTGGTTCCGACGAAAACCGGGTTCTTTTGGTCAGTGTCGATAAGACTCCTCGTCCTGTTCAGGAGTTGTCATTGGAAGAGTTGGCCGAGTTGGCAGATACAGCCGGTTTGGTCGCTGCCGGAACCATGATCCAGCGGGTGCGAAAGCAAAACCCCAAGTTCATCATGGGTAAGGGCAAGCTCGCGGAACTGGAAGTCAAAGCACTCCAGGCCAACGCCTCCGTCATTATTTTTGATCAGGAACTCTCGCCCACACAGATACGTAACCTGGCAAAGGTTACGGAGCGCAAGATACTGGATCGAACACAGCTTATTCTTGATATTTTCGCCCAGCACGCAACCAGTGCTTCGGGCAAGCTTCAGGTTGAAATGGCTCAGCTCAAATACACCCTGCCTCGGCTAGTGGGTAAAAACCGCGCCATGTCTCGCCTCATGGGTGGCATCGGTGGCCGTGGGCCGGGTGAAACCAAGCTGGAGATTGATCGTCGTCGCGCCAATGATCGCCTCACTCGACTCAAGAAAGAGTTGAAGCAGGTGCGCAAGCGTCGGACACAGACCCGCGAACGTCGGGCCAAGGCGGGACTGCCCATTGTCTCTCTTGTCGGTTACACCAACGCCGGTAAGTCCACGCTGCTCAACACCCTGACGCAGTCCAAGGTCATTGCAGAAGACAAGCTGTTCGCGACCCTTGATCCCACAAGTCGCCGCATTCGTTTCCCCCAGGAACGGGAAGTAGTGCTGACCGATACGGTCGGATTCATCCGCCGATTGC
Organism: Pseudodesulfovibrio profundus; assembly: GCF_900217235.1. Taxonomy (NCBI): domain Bacteria; kingdom Pseudomonadati; phylum Thermodesulfobacteriota; class Desulfovibrionia; order Desulfovibrionales; family Desulfovibrionaceae; genus Pseudodesulfovibrio; species Pseudodesulfovibrio profundus. The sequence goes on from NZ_LT907975.1 coordinate 3,933,539, forward strand.
CACCGGACCTCAAGGAAGCGTTTCGAGCTACGCTGGAAGAGCTTGATTCAGCTGATCTGCTCGTCCTTGTCTGTGATGCGTCGCACCCGGAAGTGGAGGAGCAGGTTGATGCCGTGCGGACCATCCTCAACGAAATGGATCTGGACGACATTCCTTCCATACTTGTCCTCAATAAGTGGGATCGGTTGGATGAAGAAGGGCGCGCAGCCATGCGGAACGTCTTCCCGGAAGGCATTCCCGCGGTTGCCGTACAACGTTCTTCGCTGGAGCCTGTGGTAGAGGCGATTCTGAAAAGTGTGGACTAAGAGGGCTGAGGCTACTCTTCGAAACAGTGGTCGCACGTTCCCTTGATGCCACTATCATCATAGGAAGAGTCGCACTCAAGCGGCTCGACATGGATGGTGACCGTCACTGCTGACAGTACGGATTCGATTTCCTTTTCAATTATTTCGCACAGGTCATGTGCGTCATGTACACACATTTCCCCTGGCACGAGCAGGTGGAAATCGATGAAGCGTTCAGGGCCTGACTTACGAGTGCGCAGCTCATGGAAGGTTGCCTCCTCACCCTGATGTTTGCGAATGGCTTCGGCTATTGCCTGCAGTTCATCGTCTGGCAGTGCGTCATCCATCAGACCGCTGATGGATCGGCGAAGAAGGCCTATCCCGGTGAAGACGATATTCACTGCCATGATGCAGCCGATGATCGGGTCAAGGAAGTGCCACTGCGGGATGAATATGAGAATGGCAAGTCCGGCCACCAGCCCGGCTGAAGTCCATACATCCGTCAGCAGGTGCTTGGCATCAGCCTCCAGTGTGATCGAATCAAATCGTTTGGCTGCACCGAGCATGGACTTGGCGGTGACGAAGTTGATCACCGATGAGAGCAGCGCCAGTCCGAGCCCGAGTTCAAGATTCCCGAGAGGCTGGGGATTGAAGAAACGTTCAACGGAAGCATAAGCAATGGCGCAAGCCGCGATGATGATCAGTATCCCCTCCATACCACTGGAGAAATACTCTGCCTTGCCGTGCCCATATGCATGGTCCGAATCTGCCGGACGCATGGCGATGGTGATGGCAGTGAGTGCCATGATCGCAGCCGTTACATTGACTATGGACTCTGTAGCGTCGGACAGGATGCCGACGGAATCGGTCATGGCCCAGGCCCCGAATTTCAATACCAGGGTGGCTATCGATGCAATGATCGAATAGATGGCATATCGTTTTGGGGAGTCCGTGAGCATGCTTATACCTTGGGCTTCAACCAGGGGTTCTCTTCGCCGCGAGCAAGTCGGTGGATGTTTTCCTTATGGCGCCAGAAGAGCAAAACCATAACAACCAGAGCGGCCGGGACGAATGCCACATTGCCGGTGACCAGCATGAAAAAGGGCAGAGCCAGCGCCAGGGTCAGCGAGCCCATTGATACATGACCGGAAAGGGCGACCATGCCGAGGCAGACTGCTGCGGAAAAAATGGTTCCCCAGGGGGACACGGCAAGGAAGGCTCCAATGGTGGTTGCTACGGCCTTGCCGCCCTTGAACTGCATGAAGCAGGAATAGGCGTGGCCGAAAATGGCGCCCAGAACAGTGAAGCTGAGGGCGAAATCGTTCTCCACCCAAGCGGCTGCCATGAGAACGGGAACAAAGCCCTTGGCTACGTCGAGTAGCAGGGTGGCGATGCCGTATTTCAAACCGCAGAGGCGGGCTATATTGGTAGCACCGGTGTTCTTGCTCCCGGCAGTACGGGGATCAATATCGCACAGTTTTTGGGCGATAAGCAGCCCGAACGGGATGGAACCGAGAACAAATGCGAGAATAGGCCAGACGATTATTTCCATGAATTGCTCCTGAATAGTCTTGATGTGCGAGTCTTATATCACGTTTACGCAGCCTTGAAAAGATGGAAGGAGGGCTGCTTGTTAGGGTAAACGATGAGTCACCGTAAAGACCGCTCGTGAAAGCGGTCTGTTATGGCAAATGATACTGTTCTAACCGGCCTACTCTTCGAGAGCCTCGGCTATACGAATCTCATTGGTTAATGGATCGATGCGCGAAAAGTTGATTTGAAATTGCTGACCGGGGTAGAGCTTGTCACCCAGCAGTTTTTTCGGCGCACGAACATTCACCTGCAGATGCGGCATGGCAAGGGTTGCCATGGGGCCATTATCATCTACAAGGACGGCAGACTGCAACTGCTTGCGTCTTTTGGCGAGGTACACCAGCTTCCAGTATCGCGGTCTGAAACGCTGAACCGTACTGACGGTTTTGATGCGCAGGCCGAGACTGGTCGCGAGCTTGTCCAACTCCTCAAGCGACAATCGGGGGGTGCCGTCTGTCAGGTAGGAGCAAACCTGCTCCATGTTGATGAAGTCGGTGTAGCGCCGCAATGGAGAGGTAATGGGTGCATATGCTGGAACGGCCAGTGCTGCATGGCGTTTGGGTGTGGTCTCCAGAATCGGCGGAAGCAGAAGACGGACAGCCCGGAGTATCTCGGCAGGCTCCGTAAAGATTCCAGCAGATTCCTGCGGCAGGGCAATATCCTGCGTGCGATGAAGCAGTGGTATTGTATTGTCCGCGGCCCACAGAGCCAAGCCGGCATTGGCGAGAATCATGAATTCACTGACAACCAACTCCGAGTAGGGGGACGACTCTTTCAGTTCTATGGTGATGGATGATTGCGCACCTTCACCTTCGACTTTGACCACCGGCTCGGGCTTTCGGATAACACAGGCTCCGGCCTCAATGCGACGAGCCATGAGCTTTTCTGCCAGCTCATGGGCAAGCACGAGGGACGCGTCGCTCTTGTCGAGGATGGCTTGCTGCGCGCTCTCGTAGGTAATGTTGGCAGCAACGCGTATCCATGCCTGACGGGGCGAGACTGACAGCAGATTGCCTGATGAATCAAGCTCAAAATCGGTAATCAGCGCAGGGCGATCCTCTCCGGCCAGCAGGCTGTACAACCCGGTTCCCAGTTGCTCGGGAAGCATGTGGGTATCGCCTTCAGGAAGGTAGAGCGATGTGGCGCGATTGAAGACCGCTCGATCCAGAGGAGAGCCAAACTCCCAGTGAATATTTGGACGGGCAAGGGCAATGGATACCTTGTACCCATTCGAAGTCGATTCAATCCGGAAGGCGTCATCTATATCTTTGGTCGTGATGGCATCGATGCTGACAAAGTCTTCACTTTCGATTTCATGCTGGTGATTAGAAAGTCGTGTTTCCAATTCACTGATTTCACTAGAGAACGATTCAGACCATTCGTTTCCCCATTCATACTCAGCTTCATCAAGAAGGTAGTTGTGATGTGGAGGAAGAATGCCCCATGTCTGTGAAAGAAGGAGAGCAATATGCGGTGTGTCGGGCAATCCCTTGCTTATGGCTGTCCAAATTTTACGTTCATTTTCATCGAGTGTATCGCCGACTTTACGTCGCAGAATGCCTGCCAGGCTTTTGGATAACTCGTCGTCGATTGCCGGAGGATTGGGCTTGCGGCCCTGATTGAAGGCGGACCATAGTTCCTGCAGCAAAACCTGACCGGCGGATGTGATCGCTTCGCGAGCTTTTTCTTCGGCCTTCTGTTGGAGCTTCAGTTCCACCTGTTCAGCGGACCATATCTCGAAATTGGGCGGGCGGAATTTGAAATGTGTCTTGGCGTTGAGCATGCCACGTCCCAGTGCGGCCAACTGGTCTGCGTCAGGCTCTTCCCACAGTAGATCGGCAAACCATGTCAATGGCGCGGATTCCAGCTCTCCCTGAGAGAGGTCCCACAGCTCCATGACATCCAGACTGGCCTGGATTTCACCGCGTCTTTCCTGATGAGAATTCAGGATGTCCTGTATTTCCTGACGGTTGGCCTCTGCGTTGAGAACGGGCCCATGCCAAGGCAGCAGGCGGGCTGCGGGGAGTTTCATCTCACGCTTGTTGATGGTTATTATGCGGAGTTTGCCGGAGATATCTTCCAGCACCCAGGCAAGCTGAGGTTGGTCGCCGTGCATGAATTCCACAACAGTTCCGGGACGGATAGTGGGGCCGAGAATCGTTTTTTTCGCCATGAAAACTACTTTATCGTTCAGAGTGGTTAAGCACAGTCTTTAGCATGAAACGGTTGCCAGTGTAAGTGGGCATGCGTAAAAGAAAGCTATGGAAAGAGAAACCATGGAAATTATTGGCATCGTCGCAGGGTGTTGTACTACAGCCTCATTCCTTCCTCAGGTTGTGCGAACATGGAAAACCAAGTCGGTTGAGGACATCTCTTTGCGGATGTACCTGCTGCTGTGCCTTGGTGTTTTTCTTTGGCTCGTTTACGGACTTCTGGTCGAATCCATAGCGGTTATACTGGCCAATGCGGTGACATTGGTACTCGCTTTGGCTGTTCTTGTCATGAAGATTCGATATCGAGGTGTTTCCGTCAAATCAATCAATCGTAATCCTTGATAAAAAAGGCTTTGCTGAATGAACAGCAAAGCCTTTTTTGAACTCACTTGAATGACTAGTGCTTGAAGGAGCGCTGGCCGGTGAAGACCATGGCTACCTGCGGGGATGCTTCGTTTACCGCTGTGATGACTTCGGAGTCGCGGATGGAGCCGCCGGGCTGAGCGATAGCCGTGATGCCCTGATCCATGCAGAGATCAACGCCATCGCGGAACGGGAAGAAACCATCGGAAACCACCACGGACCCGGGCAGACCGCCGCGAGCCTCTTCAGTGCGTTTTTCGATGTCTTCGAGTTTGGCCTTCATCTCGGCATCCTTGATTGCAGCAAGCTTCAACTCGAACAGGGACATGTTCAGCTCTTTGGAAGCGAGCAGATCCGCATATTTGATGTAGGCCTTGGTCGTAGCGAGGAGCACGCAGCCGACACGATCCTGTTCGCCTGTGCCGATGGCCGTGGTAACGCCATCGCGGGCAAAGATAACGGAGTTGGATGTCACGCCTGCTTCCACAGCCCATGCGAACAGCAGGTCGTCAGCTTCCTGCTTGTTGGGGGTTCTGGCGAGAAAGACATTGCCGTCCTTTTCCGCTTTGGCCGGAAGGAAATCGTCAGCAGTCAGAATGGCATTGCGGAAAGAGAACTGGAGAACCATGCCGCCGTCCGACAGAGATTTGATATCAAGGAAAGGCTGCTTGGACAGCTTTTCAAGTTCGGTGATGCCAGGAATCCGCAGGATGCGCAGGTTCTTCTTCTTTTTGAGTTCCGCCAGAGCGTCTTCGTCAAAATCAGGGGCGGCAACAACTTCGAAGTAGACGGAGTTGATCAATTCCGCAGTGGCCAGGTCGAGCTTTCGGTTCACGACAACAGCGCCACCGAAAGCGGCGATGCGGTCGGCTTCAAAGGCCCGCTTGAGGGCTACGGATACGCCTTCTTCGGTCCAAGCCGCGCCGCAGGGGTTGTTGTGCTTGAGGATCAGCGCTGCCGGCTTCGCAGAGAGATACTGTAAAATATTGAGTGCGTTATCCACATCGGTCAGGTTGGTCTTGCCTGGATGCTTGCCTGCCTGAAGCATGTGTTCTTCGGTCAGGGCGGATACCATTCCCTGTCCAGCGCCAATGAATTTTACCCCACCAACTTCCAACTGACCTTCCACCGGCTCATAGAGCGCTGCGGGCTGATCCGGGTTTTCACCATAGCGAAGCCCCTTGGTCTCGCCATCAATTTCCCAGGTCCGTTTTTTGAAAGTCAGCTCCTGGTCGCCCAGAGTCAGCTTGAGGTCTTCAGGAAACGGATCCTGTTGAAGGGTGTGGTACATTTTTTTCAGATCACTCATGACGGTAACTCCCTGTTGTTCTCGTTTGGAGGCGCGGTCATAGCACACCTTCCGTATGCGGGCAATTGCCGTAGAATCGGCTTTTTTCGATAGAATTCAACAAACATCAGTTTACGTTCAGATTATCATTACTCAACGACGTATATTGTGTCATATTGATTGTGCAGAAATAGAAGCTGTTGAATCGAAGATGCTTCTGCAACCTTGACGGAGGAATTTGCCATGAAGCGTTTCAAGGATTGGGGAATGCGCAGTAAGGTCTTGAGCCTTTTTGCCGCAACCATAATTTTGGTAATGGTCGGTCTTTTTGGATATTTTATCCCTGTAGTGGCTGATTCGCTCATGGCAGAAAAGCGGATAGCGACGAGCAGTGTGGTCGATGTGGCTTACGATGTCATCGACTACTGGGCCGATCAGGCTGCGTCAGGGGCTATGAGTGTCGACGATGCCAAGAAGCAGGCAATGAAGGAAATCAGCACTTTCCGTTACAAGGGAGAGGAGTATTTCTGGATCAACGACACGGACCACGTGATGGTCATGCATTCGGTCAACCCCGACCTCAACGGTAAGAAGCTCGACGGCCTTAAGGATGTGAATGGGGTCTACCTCTTCAAGGATATGGTTCAGGTCGCTCAGCGCTCGGGACAGGGCTTCGTTGATTACCACTGGCCCAAGCCGGGGTCCAAGGAACCTGTTGCCAAGGTTTCATTCGTCAGGCTCTACAAGCCTTGGGGCTGGATCGTAGGCAGTGGCATTTATGTCGATGACGTTGAGGCGCAGGTGGCGAGTCTGCAAATCAAGATCCTCATTCCCACCATTATTGCTATTATCCTGATTGCCCTTGTTGTCACGTTGGTTGTACGAAGCATTGTCATGCCCCTTCAGGAGGCGGTTGAAGTCTCCAATCGCATGGCTCATGGCGATCTCACTACCGAAATCAATGTGAAGAGTCAGGATGAGGTCGGCAAGCTCTCGCAGGCCATGGCAAATATGATTGTCGCCTTGCGGCGGGTTGTTGGCGATGTGGCTTCGGCCACGGAACAGGTGGCCGCCGGTAGTGAAGAACTGGCTGCATCGGCCATTGAGCTTTCACAAGGAGCAACCGAACAGGCTTCAAGCATTGAGATGGTTTCTGCATCCATGGAAGAAATGACGTCAAGTATTCAGCAGAATGCCAATAATGCGAAGACCACCGACGAGATGACCAACAAGGCTGCCACGGATACAGAAAAGGGTGGCAGTGCCGTTGCCAAGACCGTGGAGGCCATGAAGCAGATCGCGGATAAGATTCTCATAATTGAGGAAATAGCCCGTCAGACCAACCTGCTCGCTCTGAATGCCGCTATCGAGGCCGCTCGTGCGGGTGAGCATGGCAAGGGCTTTGCCGTCGTCGCCGCCGAGGTGCGCAAGCTGGCAGAACGCTCTGGTAATGCCGCTTCAGAGATCAGTGAGCTGTCGGTCTCCAGCGTGCAGGTAGCCGAGGAAGCTGGTGAGTTGCTCGGAACGATCGTTCCGGACATCCACAAGACTGCCGAACTGGTCAAGGAAATCTCCTCTGCCAGTGAGATGCAGAAGGATGGTGGAGATCAGGTCAACCGGGCAGTGCTGGAACTCGATAAGGTTATCCAGCAGAATGCATCGGCTTCAGAGGAAGTGGCTTCGACTGCTGAAGAATTGTCCGGGCAGGCTGTCCAGTTGCAGGAATCCATACGGTTCTTCAAGTTGGATGGTGTTTCCTCAACGCCCAGACCCGCTCCGACTGATAAGGGCAAGAAGCGACCAGCCGCACCTCCCAAGGAGTTGCCGACAGCATCACCAAAGGCCAGTCAGGATAGTGGCGTCGACCTGGATATGGACGACGATGACTTTGAACGGTTTTGATGCCAGGTGATGAGCAGTTATCAAGAGCCTCTTTCATTTACCGGAAGAGGCTCTTTCGGTTGCTCTTTCCGGGCTTACGGAGTAAATATTCCTGATACTAAAGAACATAATTCCGCATAATTTACCCGTCTATAAGGTTATTCCACGGAGGATTCGTGAAAATTAAAGTTCGTTTGCTGGGGTCGGTCGCCCTCATATTTTTAATCGTTGTCAGCATGTTTCTTTCGACATGGCTTGTGACCTCCAGCCAGAAGAGTGACAGCTTGGTTATTAACCTCGCTGGAAGACAGCGTATGTTGAGCCAGAAGGTAGCCAAAGAGATTCTGGCCTATGAAAAAGAGCAACGCGCTGAACTGGCAAAACAGATCAACACGACCATGCAGGTCTTTGAAACCACGCTCGCATCCCTTACCCGTTCAGGTGACGCGCCGTTGACACTCGATCCGAAAGGACCGGTTGCGGCTCTGCCCGAAGCCAGTGATGACGTGCGCGATCAGTTGGTCACGGTTGCCGGTCTGTGGAAGCCGTACAAGGCACATATTCAGGCCGTACTTGCCGGTGGCCCGCTGGATGAAGGCCGGATAATCATGGAGAGCATGGATGTGCTCAAGGCCATGAATAAAGCCGTTGTCATGATGCAGGGCGAGACCGAAGCCAGAGTGACCACTCTTTTGGTCAGTCAATCCATCTGCGTTGCCATCGGCGTGATCATATTCCTCGGCGTTCTGTTTGCTCTCAATACCCACCTTGCCAGGCCGCTCTCTCGACTTGAAACATTTGCCCGTGAAATTGCGGGCGGCAATCTGGATGCTAAAATTCAGGGTAGCTTCATCGGCGAGTTGGCAGCGCTGAAGGAAACGCTTGGAGTCATGGTCGGTAACCTGAGAGAAACCATGGAGAACGTGGCTTCTGAGAGAGCGACGGCGGAACGCAACGCTGACAGCGCCAAAAAGGCTGCTGAAGAAGCCAACGCCAAACAGGAGCAGGTGACCCTGCTGCTTACCACCATGTCTGATGCTGCCGGTCGCGCCGGAGGAATTTCGGAAAGCGTGGCTGCTGCCGCGGGTGAACTTGCCGCTCAGGTGGACGAAGTGAATCACGGAACAGGCGTGCAGCGTGACCGTATGGCGGAAACCGCCACGGCCATGGAAGAAATGAACGCCACGGTTCTCGAAGTGGCTCGCAACGCATCCAACGCTGCCGAAGCCGCTGGCCGTGCTCGCGAGAATGCCCAGACCGGTGCTGACGGCGTTCGTGAGGCGGTGTCATCCTTTGATGCCGTGAAGGATAAAATGCTCCATTTGAATGAGTCCATGGGGCAACTGGGTGAACAGGCGGAGAATATCGGCAACATCATGAATGTTGTTACCGATATCGCTGATCAGACCAACCTCCTGGCATTGAACGCAGCCATCGAAGCGGCTCGTGCCGGTGAAGCCGGACGCGGGTTTGCCGTTGTTGCCGACGAAGTGCGCAAGCTTGCTGAAAAGACCATGAGCGCCACTAAGGAAGTTGGTGATGCTGTCGGTACCATTCAGGAACAGGCGCGCAGCAATATCAAGGCTGTGGAAGAGTCGGTGGAAGATATCGTCAAATCCACCGAGGCTGCCAATGAGTCCGGTCGATTCATGAGTGAGATTGTTTCCATTGTCGGCGAGACTGCCGGGATGGTGGAATCCATTGCCACGGCCTCCGAAGAGCAGTCCGCAGCCAGCGAAGAGATCAACATGGCTGTTTCCGAGGTGACCAGTGTTGCCAATGAAACGGCTGACGGTATGGCTCGTGCGGCCAAAAGCCTTGAACACCTCTCGGCTCTGGCGGCTGATCTGGATGTGGTTATTCGTGATATGTCCGGCCAGTCGAGCGCAATGTTGAATCCGGACTTGAAGAGCCTGGATGAAATCGAGGCTGACCTCAAGGCGCAGGGCAGACGGATGTCGGATCGCTCGAATCTGAAAGCGGCTGATCCTGACGGTGTGATGCAGTGGGGCAATGAGTTCTCCACCAACATTCGCGAGATCGACGAGCAGCACCTGCGCTTGGTTGACCTTATCAATGCTTTGCAGAAGGCCATGCGATCCGGTCAGGGACGCAGTGCCATCAAGGAAGTGTTGGAAGAACTCAAGCAGTACACCGTGTTCCACTTCGCCCACGAGGAATCGCTGTTCGAGAAGTACGGCTACCCGGAGTCCGAAGCCCATGCCAATGAGCACAAGATGTTCGTGGACAAGGTACTCAGCTTTGAAGAGAAGATTCTTTCAGGCAGAAGTTCTGTCACATCAGAGGTCCTTGATTTCCTCAAGCAGTGGCTGACCAAACATATCAAGGTCGTGGACCGAGCATATTCGCCCTACATGAACAGTAAGGGCTTATATTAGCTTCCATACGAAAACTGTTTTCGGCGCTTCCGGCCTGTTCGGAAGCGTCGTTTTTTTGGAATGGCCCACTGGGTGGAATTTTGCTATGAGTTAATCCCCGGCATGCGTGCCGAATTTGAAGTTAGGATATATACATGTCAGAAAGTCATATGGAAAAAGCCCTTTTGAAAATTGCTCGTCAGATCAACGCGTTCGATGAAGCCTCCCTTATGAGTCTTTGGGAAAAATACGCTGATCGGGTGTCGCATTTTGAGCCGACCAAACGGTGGGAAGAGGCCGTTATCGTACTGAATATCATTCAATCGACCAGAATGAAGAATCAGTTGTTCAACTATAACTGGGCGCGTTCCCGCATGCCGGATGAAGGTCCTGTGGAAGTTGATCTGGCTGCACTCACTGCGCCGGAACCCTCTGCCTTGCGTGATAAAGGTCGGGGTCAGGATGCCGAAAATGATGAGGCAACATCCGGCCAGAGCGATGGAAATAAAGGACGAAAAGGGAAAATTCTCACGTTGACGCCGAAAAATAAGTAATAATTCCCTATATGAGATAGTTGACAGATGCTCAAAATTATACTTACGGAAGATAACCGTTTGTGCGCGTAAATTTCGCCGGGACGGTTTCCCGGTATTTCAAGGAGCAATAACATGGCCAATATCGTAGTTTTCGGCTCTCAATGGGGAGACGAAGGCAAAGGCAAGATAGTCGACATGCTGGCGGAAGACGCCAAGGCTATCGTCCGCTTTCAGGGCGGCAACAACGCCGGGCACACTCTGGTGGTTGACGGGAAGGAATGTATTCTTCACCTGATACCCTCCGGCGTACTCCATCCCGGGAAACAATGTCTCATCGGCAATGGTGTCGTGCTGGACCCGTTCGTCTTTTGCGAAGAGCTGGATAAACTCGCAGCCAAAGGGCTCGACGTTTCCGCCAAGCGCATGATGATCAGCAAAAAGACGCATGTCATCATGCCGTATCACCGCCTGATTGATTCCGCTCGTGAAGCTGCCAAGTCCGAAGCCGGCAAGATCGGTACCACCGGACGCGGTATCGGCCCCTGCTACGAAGACAAGATGAACCGCTGCGGTATCCGCGCCGGAGACTTTGCCGACCTTGATCTGCTCAAGAAGAAGATCGGCAAGGCTCTTGAAGAGAAAAACGTCCTGTTCAAGCATCTTTACGATGCTGAACCCATGGATGCCGAGGCTGTATTCAATGAAGTCAAACCTGTTGCCGAACGCCTGGCCGCCTACTTGGGCGATGTGTCTTCGGCCATTCAGGAGGCTGACGGTTCCGTTCTGTTCGAAGGCGCACAGGGAACCCATCTTGATATCGACCATGGCACCTATCCGTTCGTGACCTCTTCCAATACGGTCACGGCCAATGCTGCTTCCGGTGCCGGTTGTTCGCCGCGTGACCTGGAGCGCATCATCGCCATTGTCAAAGCCTACACAACCCGTGTTGGCGGCGGTCCGTTCCCCACGGAACTAGATGACGCCGATGGCGAATACATGCAGCAGCAGGGACACGAGTTCGGTGCAACCACCGGACGTAAACGTCGTTGCGGCTGGCTTGATCTCGTGGTGCTCAAGGAATCCGTTCGCTTGAACGGTCCCACCGAGTTGGCCATCACCAAGCTCGACGTGCTTTCCGGTATGAAAGAACTCAAGCTGTGTACGTCCTATGAGTACAAGGGTGAACAGATTGCCTATCCTCCGCAGGAAGAGAACGGCATGGCGTATGTGACTCCCGTATATGAATCCATGCCCGGCTGGGATGAAGACATCACCGGTGCGCGTTCCTGGGACGACCTGCCGGAAAATGCTGTCAACTACCTGCGCCGTATCGAAGAGATCACCGGTGTGAAAGTCGGTATTGTCTCTGTCGGTCCGGATCGGGCTCAGACCTTTTAGGTGAGGTGTGTGCGATGACGATGCACGATGATCCGCTGGCAGCCCTTGTGGGGCATGAACATGCGGTTAAGCGTCTGGACGCCATTGCTCACGACCCGCCTCAATCAATCGTTATAGAAGGGGGCGACGCGGATAGCCGTGTCGCCCTTTCCCTGTACTGGGCCATGCGGCTCAACTGCGCTTCGGGCAAACATGTCTGCGGAGAGTGTCCCGCATGCAAACAGATCGGCGACCTTGCCTACAACGATCTGCTGTTCTTCGATGGCAGGGAAGGGCTGATTAAGGTCGATATGGTTCGCGATCAGCGCGGCACCTGGGGGCAACCGCCCAACGGTGACGGCTACCGTGTCACCGTGTTTGCCGAGGCCCAGATGTTCATGACCGAAGCGGCCAACGCATTGCTCAAGTCCCTTGAGGAACCGCGTCCCGGCAACGTGTTCGTCTTGAGCGCTCCGCAGCGTGAACGGTTGCTCGATACCTTGGTCTCCCGATCCTGGGTTGTCACCCTTGCCTGGCCTGACGTGCGCTCAAATCCTCCTGAGATCAATGAGTGGACAACGGCGCTGGTCAACTTCTGGAGCTCTGGACGCGGGTGGTTCGAGAAAACCTCGGCCAAAGGTGCCGTGGACAAGCACCTTGCCCTGCAAGTGGTTCTCGGCATGCAGCGGGAACTCTGCGAAGCAATGTCGGGTGCCTGTTCGACGCCTCTCTCCACCACGCTTGCCAACACCCACGATCTCAAGTCACTGCGTCGAATTGGTCTGGTTCTGGACCAGGCGCAGGACGCCCTCAATACGCAGGTGCCTGTCAATCCGGCCATGGTGCTTGACTGGGTTGCCACCCGAATGAGTTAGTCGTGCGGATCGTACCGTATGAAGGCCACGATTCTGACAGCATTGTCGAGCTGATCACTTCCATCCAGATTGATGAGTTTGGTGTCGCCACCTCGGCGCAAAAGCAACCGGACCTCCGAAACATAACGCAATTCTATCAGCAGGGAGCAGGAAACTTCTGGCTCGCTTTTGATGGGGATACCCTGATCGGGACCATCGCACTCAAAGATGTTGGCGATGGCGTGTGTGCTCTGCGCAAGATGTTTGTGAAGAGGGAGTACCGGGGGGGTGGAGCAGGTGTTGCCGCTTCGCTCATGCAGACGTTGCTCGACTGGGCCAGATCCCGGGGCGTTCAGTCGATCTATCTCGGAACAGTGGATGTGTATCACGCGGCCCATCGATTCTATGAAAAATCCGGTTTCACCGAGGTAGAGCGGTCCGAGGTGCCGGACAGTATCCCGCTGATGGATGTTGATGTGAAGTTCTATCGGTACTGTGTGCCTGAGTAGTGCGGTTTCTCTGGTTGTAAAAAGTGGGTTGGTGAACGTTTCGATACGCATGCTTTCACTTAACCACTCACAAGTAATAATCCTCTCTTTCTCTCCCCCCAGTCCGAGTTGCTACATGTAACATACTCTTTTCCTTGCCTCCTGTTCCGTTTTGATTCGGTCTTTCCAAGTGATTTGAATTGCCATTTTCCTGCACGAAAAACATGGCTGTTCCAGCGAGAGCTGAAAGCGAAGAAATCGAGTAACCATGCGGGTTAAACGGTTGTTTAAAAGAGAAAAAAGTTTTGACTCGACATGCATTGTGACCTACCGTGCGGGATTATTATATTAATGGTCGCAAATGCCTGTACTAAACCAAACTCAGGAAAGATTTTATGTATACACTGCGAACTCTTCCGGGAGACGATGTCCGTCAGATCATGTGGCGCTTCGCCGACCGTTTTGACCTGCAAATGTCCGTACAATCTGCCCGCTCCATCGCACGCAGTGTGGTGGCAAAGCTGGTTGCAGAGGGTGCTCGCAACACTCACGAGTGGACAGAGCAGAAAGATGAACTCCTCACCGCGTTCGACCAGTCCGGTCTGACCGCGCTGTTCATGGACCCCCATCAGGGTGGGTATATCGAAGGCCCCAAAAACCTCGCGCTCTCGCTGGTCGCTTTTGAACTGGCCTGGGTCGATGCCGGTGCCGCCACTTCTTCGCTGGCCTCCTGTCTGGCTCTGGCTCCCATTCATGAAAAGGGAACCCCTGAGCAGCGTGACTACTACATGTCCAAATGTGTGCCGCCCCAGCCCGGTGAAGATCGGGAAATCTGGCGTGGTGCTTTTGCTCTGACCGAACCGCTCCCGTACATCGGGGTTGATACCGGCGTACTGTGCGGCAAGGCCACCGTGGCCGACTGGAAAGAGGGTGAAGAGCCCATGCTCCAGATCGACAAGCGCGGTCGTTTCATCACCAACATGGACTTCGCCAACTTTGTTACGGCTGCCGTTGATTCCAACGACGATCGTATCAAGGGCACATTCATGGTCATCCTCGAAGAGGGCGACGAAGGTGTTTATGACCGCGGTGCACCGACGCTGAAGATGGTCCACCAGTTGTCTTCCACACGCGATCCCATTCTCAATCTCAAAGTTCCTGCCGATCGAATCATCGGCGGATACGATGTGGTTGATGGGGTTATCGTACCCAAATACAATCACTCCGAAATCATCGGTTCCGTATTTCACCGGACCCGTATTCCTGTCGGCCTGATGTCTTCTGCCAAGCTGCTGTCCGCAGTCGAGCCGGTCATCCGCTATCACCGGAATCGTTTCCGCGGTGGCGATGCCTGCCAGGAAGGTTCCCCCCGTTTTGAAAAGGGTATCCAGGCCAACGAAGATGCGCTCCAGCGTCTTGTCGATGTATGGGCATCCGGTGAGGCCGGTTGTTCTCTCGCGTTCGCGGCCTCCCGTCTGGCTGACGATTTCGATCCCATCGAAAAAGCCAAGGAAGCACATTTTGAAGCCGAGGGTGTGACATCTCCCCGCAAGCAGATGATGGCCCTTCGCAAGATGAAGGAGACCGTGTTCGAGTTCGTTGATCTCGAATACACTCCCGAAGCAGAGCGCGATCAGGCCCGCTATGAAGAATTGAAGAACGATACGCTGGTTAGCTATGCGTATCAGGAAGCCCTGGCAGGCGTGCTCAACCCCGGCACCAAGCTCTGGAACACCGGTGTTGGCGCCAACATGATGCGCGAAGCTGTCGCTCTGGTCGGCGGCTACGGTATCACCGAAGATTGCCCCGGCTTCCTCATGCAGAAGTGGGCGGATACGCAGCTCGAAGCCACCTACGAAGGCCCGGAAGCTGTTCAGCGTCGTCACATGACCATGACCATGACCAACGAGGTTTTCCTGCACACCATGGATGCATGGATTGCCCAGCTCAAGCGGGCTGGCAAGGAGAACCCCGGCCTCGGAAGCTTTGTGCTCGCCTCGGCCATGGAACTCTGGAAATACACCCTGGAATACCTCCAGGGCGCCAAGGACGACGAAGGACGTAAACTCTTCCACAACAAGCGTCAGGGCGTTACCTTCCCGATGGCGGATGCCCTCGGCTGGTTGCTCGGACCATACTTCCTCACCACGGATGTCCTTGAGCTGATCGAAAAAGGCCCCATGTCCCCGACATTGGCCGAAGGTCTCGAAGACCTGACCAGCTTCTACAAGGATATGTGCCATGTGCAGGCTGCCCGTGCTGCCGGTGAAGTCGCCCGTATCTGCACCGAACTGGTCTACGGCTTCAACACCTGCAAGTGCAATGAGCCTTCCGGCGAACTGGGCGATCAGTCTCAGTGTGACCGGGAAGACATGAAGCAGTTCCGTGAACTCAAGGCCAAAGTCGACATGTGCATGGCCGGTTCACGCATGGCCAGGGATCGGGCAGGCAACGCCTTGTGTTGCGTCATGATTCCCGAAGCGCTGGACTACCCCATCGGTTAAATACACATCATGGAAGGGGAGTGAATGCTCCCCTTCCATTTTTATTATACCCAAACTGACCACTTTTCCCCGGAGGCTACGATGAGTGACGAGACTCCCCGTGCTGAGATGGAAACCGATATTGTCTGCGTCGGATTCGGACCGGCTGCCGGCGGTTTTCTGACCACGCTGACACGCGGCCTGATGAACGAAGACGGAACCCCCGTCGCCGAATCAAAAGCCATGCCCGGTATGCCGCCGCAGGTTATCTGCTATGAGCGCGCTGATGATATCGGATTTGGTGTTTCAGGCGTTGTGACCAAGGGGCGGGCCATCAAGGCGTCGTTCCCTGATCTCGATCTTTCCCAGATTCCCATGGCGCACGAAGTTACCGAAGAAAAGATTCTGTATCTTGCCGATCCGGTAGGCGCCAGCCGTCGTCCGACCGCGTTTAAACTGGCTGATAAAATGCTGGGCCGGTTCATGGAAGATGACGCGTATGAGCTGCCGTACATCCCGCCGTTTCTTGAAAAGCACCCCGGTATGGTCTTCTCCATTGGTCAGTTGAACCAGTGGGTTGGTTCCAACCTGATGGGTACTGGTCTGGCGCAGATATGGCCGTCCAGCCCGGTGGCCGAGCCTCTTATGGAAGGCAAAGCGGTCAAGGGTGTGCGCATGGCTGATCAGGGCGTCGAAAAAGACGGAACGCCATCAGCAGGCTTCATGCCTGGAATGGACATGAAAGCCGCACTGACTGTCGTTGCTGACGGTCCTGTCGGGCCGGTCGGACAGCATCTCGATAGAGAACTAGGTCTGCCCGAAGGCAAGCATCAGCGGGAATGGGCCGTGGGTATGAAGTGTGTGGTCGATCTGCCTGAAGGCTGCGACTGGAAACCCGGCACTGTCCTGCACACCATCGGCTATCCCGAGCCGGAAATTTTCGGATTCCTTTACGTGTACCCCAATAACGTCGCCTCACTCGGTATTTTCGTGCCGTCCTGGTTCGACAATCCGGTGCGTACCGCCTATCGCTACATGCAGCACTGGATGATGCACCCGTATCTCTGGAAACGCCTTGAGGGCGGAACCATGCGTTCATGGGGCGCCAAGTCGCTGTTCGAGTCGGGCAAGCAGGGCGAACCGTTTCTGTGCGGCGATGGATTCGCTCGCATCGGCGAAGGCTCCGGCTCCACCAATGTGCTGACCGGCTCCGGCGTTGATGAAGCATGGGCCACAGGCGTTCAGTTGGGTGAGTCCGTGTTGGAGCTTTTGAAAGAGGGCAAGGAATTCACCAAGGAGAATCTCGAAGCAACCTACGTTGCCAAGCGTCGGGATTCCTGGGTCGAAGAAGAAGCCAAGGTAGCCGAGAAGGCCCGTGACGGATTCACGCATAACGTGCTTATGGGCTTCCTGGGCATGGGCATGACCGGATTGACCGGTGGCAAGTTGAACATGCCCGGCAAGGCGGTGAAACCACAGGATCGCATCCCCTCCATTGAAGAATATTACAAGGACTACATCCCCGAAGGCGAGATTCAGGACATTCGGGAAGAATGTGCCAAGAAGGGAACAAGCCTGCACGATGCACTCATGGAGCGCGTGGGGTGGCCGGAAATACCGTTGGATGGTACGTTGCTCGTGTCGCATCAGGATGCACTGCTGATGGGCGGCAAGGTTCAGGCCAACCATGGTTATGGCGACCATGTCCGTTTCGCGGATAAAGGCACGTGTGAGGCGTGTCGGGAGCAGGTCTGTATCGAGGCGTGTTCCGGGCAGGCAATTTATACCAACCCTGAAGGCGGCATGCCGTTGTTTGACAGGGAAAAATGTGTGCACTGCGGTGCCTGCATGTGGAACTGCAGCAAGTCCAATTACAAGGATCCGGAACGTACAAATGTCCAGTTTCGAAGCGGTTCCGGTGGATTGCATTCCGTTGAAAACTGATTTTTTGTTATAGCGCGGTGATTCTTCACCGATGGGTATGCGGCGCGGGGAAGTTGTACTGTGCGCCGCCAACAACCTTAAGGAGAAACCAAAGATGAGCACTGATTTCCACATCGTGGTCTGCGGTTCCATTGTTCCGGACCCGCTCCAGACGCTCGCACCGCAGGACAGCCCCAACGGGCCGGCCCTGCAGAATGAAATGATGCTTCCGGCCGTGCTCGATCCATGGGCCGGTCATGCTTTGTATGAAGCCGCTGATCTCGCGGCCAAAAATCCCGGAAGCCAGGTTTGGCTTGTCGCTCTTGGCCCCAAAGCCAAGTTACAGCAGGTGATGATGGCTGTTTCGCAGAAGGCACCGTTCCAGTTGGTCGTTGCAGATGGTTCTGCCTCGGGCTTCACGGATAGCTATGAAACTGCCAAGGTTCTGTCCGAGAGCATTGACGGCATCGCCGGACTGGACAAGTCCAAGATGCTGCTCTTCGGTGGCTGGCAGTCCGCTTCCCGCGGTTCCGGCGCTGTCATGCAAATGGTCGGCGAAATGCAGGGTGTAACCGAGCAGTTCCAGGGCGTTGATAAACTGACTGTTGGCGATGACGGTTCCCTCGAAGTGCTTGAGCGCGTCGAAGGTGGAGCGTACCAGCGTTCCGTCGTTGACAGCGCGCCTGCCGTATTGGGCTGGGCTACCGGCGAACTGCCCGAGCCGCCCAACAATCCGCAGATCGGCATGCAGAACATGCAGAAGAATATGCCCGCATTGCAGCAGGCCAAGCCCGCTGATCTTTCCGGTACTTCCCTGACGTTCAAGGGCGTCGAAGTGCCGCAGCAGCGACGCGAAACGCGTGTGGTCAAGGACGCTTCCGTGGAAGAGATGGCCCAAGAAATTGCTGATTGGATCAAGGCGTAAGGGGGAGACAATGACAGTATTGTATATTGCACATACCGAATGCGACGGCACGTTGTCGAAAGTCGCCCTGGAATCCCTGTCCACTGCGAAAAAACTCGCTGATGGGCTGGGCGCTGAGTTGACTGTCGGACTGGTGGGAGCTGATGTTGCCGCCGCTGCCGACTCCATCGCCGGATGCGGTGCCAAGTTTTTGGCCGTGACCGGACCTGCCTACAACGACGGCGTCTATTCCATCGATCTGGCTGCTGCCGAGGCTATTGCCAAGGCTGCAGAGGCTGAGATCATCATTGCTCCGGCCACCTCCCGCTACAGCCGTGCCATCCCCGGATTGGCCATTCGTCTGGGCGGTCGAGTGGATACCCACATCTCCTGTGTGGAAGCCGTTGATGGCAAGCCTGTTGCCAAGCGCTGGTTCTATCGTCAGCGCATGGAAGGCACTCTGACCCGCGAAGAGCGTCCCTGGATCATGACCCTTGATTCCGGTTGTTCCGTTGCCTTTGAGGGCAGTGGTTCCGCAGAGATCGAGACCATTGAAGCTGATCTCTCTTCTGTTCGTACCAAGCCTATGGGCATGGAGTGCGTTTCCGAAGACGAGCAGACTATCCGCCCCGATGCGCAATCCCTGTTGGTTGCCGGTGCAGGTTGGTCCAAGAAGCAGGCTGATGGTGAAGTCCATGTTGCCGAAGCTGAAGACATCATTCTTCGCTTCCTCAGCAAGACCAAGGCTTCCCTTGGCTCGTCCAAATCGCTGGTGGATATCTCCGGTGAAGGCGGCGCAGTCATTTCCTTCCTGACGCATATGCATCAGATCGGTCAGACCGGTTCATCCCCGCGTCACGCCAAAGGTCTTGCGACCTGCTGCCATGGTGAAGAACCCCATGTTGTCGGCTGGCGATTCATCAAGGAACGTCGCGCTATCAACACCGATGCCAGCTGCGGCTGGGCACAGGGCAAATGCGACGTGCTCTACGTTGGTGATGCGTTCGAGATCATGAAAAAGGTCAACGAACTGTTGGATTAGTTGCTATTACATATCAGAAGAAAGGGCCGCTTCGATTATCGAAGCGGCCCTTTTTATTGGTCTGTCCCGTCCTGAAATAGGTTGACACCCAGAGGACCTATTTATGGAAGACAAATCCAAACAGCGAGTTAGACGCACCCAACGCGATTACACGATGGCCTTTAAATTGTCGGTTGTGGCACAGGTGGAAAAGGGCGAGATGACGTACAAGCAGGCTCAGGCTCTTTATGGTATTCAAGGGCGAAGCACTGTGCTGAAGTGGCTCAGGAAGCACGGCACCCTTGATTGGAGCAAGTCCATGGTACATTCCCGAAAAGACCCAAAAGCCAGAGAAACACCGGTCCAGAAGATCAAACGGCTGGAGAAAGAGCTTGAGGAAGAAAAGATCAAGACCGCGCTTCTCAATAAAATGATTGAGATTTCCGACCGCGAGTTTGGGACTTCTATAAGAAAAAAGCTTACCCCCGAGCTGCACGAAGTCTTCAGAGAGAAAGACAAATAAGCTTGTCTGCTTGTTGCAGGCAGCTCGGGGTCAGTCGGCAGTCCGTGTATCAGGCTGAAAAGCGCCATGATGCACGGGAAGCCATGTATCAGGAGGCAAAGGCCATGGTCCTGAACGTGCGGACCAGGATGCCCCGCCTTGGGACTCGAAAGCTGTACCACCTGTTGAAGGACGCATTTTCCGCAAAGGGAATCAGGCTCGGACGTGATGGGTTGTTTTCCCTGCTGCGGCGAGAGCATATGCTCATCAAGCGACGGAAAAACTATACAAAGACAACCAACTCGAAGCATTGGCTAAAAAAGCATCCCAACTTGTTGAAAGATGTTCAACCGAGATGTCCTGAGCAGGTGTTCGTAAGCGACATTACCTACGTGAATACACGTGAGCAAACATGCTATCTGTCGCTGGTGACAGATGCATTCAGCCGGAAGATAATGGGATACAACGTGAGCCGGGATCTCAGTGCGGAAAGCACAACCAAAGCGCTGGACGCGGCAGTTGAAAACAAGCGAAGGAGGGTGAATACAATTCACCATTCAGATCGAGGACTCCAATACGCTTCTTCGGTCTACCAGAGAAAACTCCAGGAATCCGGCATGGTTCCTTCCATGACAGATGGCTATGACTGCTATCAAAATGCCTTGGCGGAACGGATGAATGGAATTCTGAAGCAAGAGTTCATGGTCACCAAATGCAACGACTTTGCAGAGCTCAATACCCTGGTGAGGGAATCCGTTGAGATATACAATTCACAACGGCCACATCTCAGCCTAGGAATGAGAACGCCAAACGATGTACACGAATCAGGCTGTGGGGCTAGCCCCACAGCCTGATTGAAACCTTCAAAAACCGTCAACCTATTTCAGGACGGCTCAGTCGTATCTCAAGGAGGGGAGCTATGAAGCCGAGTCCTTGTTCGTGTTGCGTTCTATGCAGTCAAGAACACGGGCTTTGCTCACAGGTTTGGAAAGGTAGTCAGTGCACCCGGCTGCCTTGCTTCGTTCGAGGTCTTCATTGAACGCGTTGGCTGTCACAGCAACGATGGGAGTCGGGTCCAGTCCCATTTCTTCTTCCAGTAGCCGAATGGTTCGAGTCGCCTGATACCCGTCCATGATCGGCATCTGGATATCCATCAAAATGATATCATATCGCTGTTTCTTAAACATCTCGACAGCTTGGCTGCCGTCGTGGGCATATTCAATATTATGTGGCGTATGTCGGAAATACAGCTCGAACAAGGTCCTGTTGCTTTCGGAGTCTTCCGCAATCAGTAGCTTGACTGGTCGCATGTCGTCCAAAGGATCAACAGCCTGATGGCGACTGGTGCGCAGGACGTCAGGGGCCGATGGATCAGCTTGCTCCAGTTCTAGAGTGAAGTGGAACACAGAGCCCTGATCAGGCGCACTTTCCAGGCGAATGGTTCCCCCCATCAGGCTCACGAGTTTGCGGCATATGGCCAAGCCCAGTCCGGTCCCGCCATATTGGCGGGTGGTGGAATGGTCGGCCTGTGTGAATTGCTGAAATATCTGCTCTTGCGACTTGAGAGGTATGCCTATGCCGGTGTCGATAATGGCAAAGTTCACCTTTTCGGGGTGACTTGGGTCGATGGGCTGGATAGCCAGACGTACTTCGCCTTCCTCGGTGAATTTGACGGCGTTATCAATAAGGTTGACCAGGACCTGCCTGAGTCGGGTGGGGTCGCCAAGGAAGTACGGGTACACATTCGGATCAACATCAATGACGAAATCAAGCCCCTTTTGGGCGGCACGATCCGAAACGATTCTATGTGTTCTGGCGAGGAATTCATCTCGATCTATAACGGTTGTTTCCAACTGTACCTCTCCAGCTTCTATTTTTGACAGGTCCAATACATCATTGATTATTTCCAACAACATCTCTCCTGAGGATCGTAGTATTTCTATGTAGCGACGCTGCTTCGGTGTTGGGTCGGATTCCAGCAGGAGTTCTCCCATACCGAGCATGGTATTCATCGGCGTACGTATTTCATGGCTCATTCCAGCCAAAAATTCGGATTTCGCCCTATCTGCGGTTTCGGCCCGAACTTTGGCTCTGGCCAATTCCTGCTGGGCAAGCGTCCTGATTTCGATCTCGGTTTCCAGGGCTTCGTTGGCCTGACGCATCTCTTCGGTCTGCTTGCTTGTCTGTTTGAGCAGTCGGGCGGACCGTTCAACGCTGGCTCGTATCTCGTCCAGTTCCCGGAGGCGGGCTTCAGGAAGAATCACATCCCGGTTACCCCGGCTGATCCGGTTCAGCCCATTAACATATTTCATGATCGGAGCGACGATATCGCGTTGTGCAAAGTACAGGAGAATAAATAGAGCGACAAGTAAAACGAACACTGTTGCAATCACTATGCGTATTGTGATGCCCGCTTCCGTATCGATCAAAGTGAAACGATCGTTGGCGGTTATGGCAGCCTCTACCGAGAGGTTCGAGGGAAGGGCATCGAGAAACGTGGTAACCTGAGTCCATTTCTCGTACGCCTTTTGCTGGAGTGCAAGCTGTTCTTCGAGGTTGCGGAGAAGGTCGTTTGCCCGCTCGATATAGGGAACGATCTGGGGTGATATGGTTTGATCACCGATGATTTGGCTAAACTCCTGTGTAGCCAGATCGAGTTGGTTGCTATCCTCGGCGTTGGTTGCAAGATAAATCAGTCGTATGAGTCGTTGGCCGTTATTGATTGAGAGCAATGCTTCTGCTCCCGGGCTTCCGGGGCTAAAAAGATGCAAGGTGTCCTGGCAGTCGGAACAGGCCTCGTCTTGCTGATTTCGCAAATCAGCTATGGCCTCAATGTCGCCATACGCTTCAATAACGTTTCCATTAACTTCCTGGTTCTCACCGAAAACTGAATCCTGGGACATAATTTTGGCGGCCAGCTTGTATTTACGCCGAATATCAGCATCATCGGAAAAGTAGATAATGTCGGCAAAACGTCCCATCCGCTCAAGATTCATTGCGGTTCGCTGCTGATTCATGATCGCAGGGAGCACCTCGTCACGGGTGCTGGTTGCCAGATTTGATATGGTTATCAGCGAATTGCTGGTGATGATGCCGATGATGAACAACAGCAGAAGTGCAGCCGCAAAAGAGGTCCCAGCTGTGGGAACCAATCCGGGCTTTTTGCGAAAGCGTGATATCCTTTTGGTCTTTCCTAGCATCTGGCTGGCATTGCCTTTAGTAGATTGAGAACGGGAAATACATATGGTTTATCCTCGAAAACTCGCCGTTGAGTCGAATGGTTCTCAGTGCTTTGTTTATTCTTTCGAGGAGTTGTTTGTTGCCCTTTGCCACGGCGATTCTGGCTTCACTTGAGGTGTTGTTGGGCGGAAGAGCGGGGCCGATGATATCGTAGGGCTTACCGGCGTCCGTTTGCAGGAAGTCGAAAACAGTGAGGCTGTCAATCAGAACGGCATCGGCTTTACCTTGTATCAAAGCCGTGAAAGCCTCCTGAATTGTTGTACAGGCAAGAGTCTTTGATTGAGGATACTGTTCTCGTAAGTACTGCTCTTGCACCGTATGGCTCTGCGTAGCGATTGTCAGTTGCTCGTCACTGTATGGTGTCAGGTTGATAGAGGTATTTGGCAAGCCGACAAACATACTGCGAGAACGGTAGTAATAATCCGAAAAATCGGCGATCTGCTCGCGTTCCGGCGTTCGGGCCATGCTTGCTACAATCAGGTCAACTTTCCCGGAAGCAAGATTCTCAAGCAACTGCTGCCAGGGGATGGTCTCAATGGTGCATTCCTGCCCCATGGCTGTGCAGAGCGCTTTGGTGATGTCGACATCAAACCCTACGAGGTCGCCGTTCTCGTCAATGTAATTGAAAGGAGGGTATGCGCCTTCCGTGGCAACTCGCAGAGGCGGGGCTGCAAATGCCGAGAGACCGAACACGGCTGTCATTGCAATGACTGCAATCAGTTGT
This sequence comes from Pseudodesulfovibrio profundus, assembly GCF_900217235.1. Taxonomy (NCBI): domain Bacteria; kingdom Pseudomonadati; phylum Thermodesulfobacteriota; class Desulfovibrionia; order Desulfovibrionales; family Desulfovibrionaceae; genus Pseudodesulfovibrio; species Pseudodesulfovibrio profundus. Next base: position 3,957,591 of record NZ_LT907975.1, read on the forward strand.
GTTATTCTCATACCTACTCCTTGAGAATTTCGACGGGAAACCGGGCAAAAAGGCTACAGTGTTGCCAGTCTAGAAGGTTAGCTGCCGCCATCCGGACTTGAGCATCTCGGTGACGGGTTTTCCAACAAAAAGAACATTGATGCCGAGGCTTTCAAGCTCGTCTGAAACATCATAGTTCTCCGAGCATGCCCTGCATGCCCAAACATCAACTCCACTGGCCATCATTTCCTTGATTTTAATCTGAATATCAATGTCCTCGGCTGTCAGCTTTGCCGACGGTCCCCATATGATAAAGCGGACGCGTTTCCACCAATTTTGCGACATTGCATTGTGTCCGTACATCAGCGCCAGGTTGTGCGCTACTTCGGGGTCAGATGAACTCCAGATAATGAAGATGGAATCAGAGACTTGTTTGGTCATGCCGTTCTCCATGTTAATTATGTCCAATATCTAAATATAGCGAAGGAGAAAGACATGAGCAAGAAAACCTTGTGCTTTTAATCCGCACAAAGTCTTCAAGCAAGAAAAAGCCCCTCTTTGACGAGGGGCCTGATGGTTGGATTATTGTCGGCTGGAGTCGAGTACCAGTCTGCTCATGCGGAGCATGCAGTTGGTATCGTCAGTGGAAATTGGATCAACGGCGACGGTATTCATGAATCGGGCGGAAACATTGCCTTCCGAGTCAACACTTTCGATGAAGAAAGCACCCAGCTCGTACACGATGATCGAGTTTCTGCCGGACGTGGGCGGCTGCTTGGGATCATAGAATGCCATCAAGGCGACGCGTGGGCTATCCAGTGGATCACTGTGCTGGCTTCCCTGGACGGAGTTCGTGGATGTATCCCAATAGGCGTATGGGTCCTGACTGATGAGATCTCCAGTGCCCTGCTTGACCGGTCCCTGTGAATTGCCTGGCTCCAACTGCAGCTCGTCACCGGGTTCCACGGCAAATTCACTGTTTGATCCGGTACAACCGGCAATGTTTTCCCTGACGGCATCAGCACCCGTGACCGGAGCCCCCTTATTAGCAGGCGGCAGGTCCACAAGGTTGTACTGACCGGGAACAATGGCAAGCTGAGGATCGCCGGGCTTGATGATGATGGATGTGCCAATGTCGTCTTGGCCGTAGCCGATAACGTTGACCGAGTTGACTTCTTCTGGGCTATCTACGTCCATTTCGCCGTTATTATAGTACTTGGTTCCGGGAGCGGCAGTGTCATCCCATTCAAACTTGGTCGGAACGACAAACGGCTTTACGCACTTGCTTGAACAAATGCCTACGATCCCGGCACGGGCGACAACCTGGACATCGACTGTGTTAATGCCGAGAATCCTGCCGAAGTAAAGATTCAGCGGATTGCCGCGTTCAGCGCTGAGAGTGACGGTCACTTCAACCTGATTGGGGTTGATTTCTGTTGGAACGCCGTCCTTCATGAAGACGATATCCGCGTTGGTCAGTGCTTGTGCGGGCTTGTCGTCGGCGACCATGTTTCGTGTGGCGTAGTTGGTAACGACTGATCGAATCTTGGCGAATTCATGTCCTTCGGACATCATGGAGCTTGCTCCTGCCAGCGCGCCTGTGTCTGCGGCGGTTTGCAGAGCTCCGCGCTTCAGGTGAATCTGACCTATGTCGATGGCCAGCGCGGCCAGCCCAAGAAGAGCTGTCATGCCAAGGGCCACCATGACGCTGGCGACGCCTCTTTCCTGTCGGATGAATGATTGCAGTCTGTGTTGCATGTTTTACTCCACCTTTGCGAAGGCTGCGGTTGACAGGCCCTGCGGGATGATATCTTCCCATGGAAAGATGGTGTAACCGGAAAAATCAAAAGTCAATACAACACTCACTTCCTGTCCGAAGTTGATGTCATCGGTACCGTGCGTGATAGTGACAGTCAGATGGCTTGGGTCCAGCCCTGCCGATTCCACATAATTTTGAATTGTCTCGGTTGGTTCCTTGCCGCGAGAGGCGAGCACAACGCCTTCTCTGGCGGCTCGGGTAAGAATCTGATTGATGTCGATGAACTTGGATACGTCCCAAACACCGGCCATGAGCGGCACGAGGAGAATGCCCATGATCAATGCAAATTCGACTATTGCCACTCCTTGCTTGTGAGTCTCGTTTCTGCGCATACGGCTACCTCTCATGGGTCATAACGGCCGTAGCGGTAACCTGATTGACACCGCCAAGCGGGGGGATCAGTCGATCGATGGCGAGGAATGTGAACGGCACGGCAACGGTCACGTCAACCGGCTGTTGGGGTTCACGGGTGCCGACTGTAACTGATGGTGTGGCTTCCACGCCACCGATGCTCAACTCACTGAGGATTATTGATTCGACCTGTGTATTGGTGGTTTCTGCAAGTATGGCAGCCCGGACACCTTCATAGGCGGCGCCACGGACGACACTTTGTGTCCAGTAGAGGCGAGCGAAATCCATAACACCCATCATGATCATCATGAATATGGGCAACAGGAGCGCGACCTCTACGATGGAAGACCCGCGTCTGTTCTTATGGTTTCTGGCTCTCTGCATACTTGTCTCCTGAGAATTACTTGATTGGCATCAAAGTAAAAGCAAAGAGCATGCCACGAGACAGAAGAAATCGTTGGAATGTTTAATTGTCTGGAATCAATAGGTTTTGCTGGTGGTCGTTGTCGATTTACAGACTGTGTTAATGGAGTATACGAGAAAAATATCTAAAAAAAATAGATTCGGACTAAAATACTCCAATATTCATAGAGGGCATATATTTCTGGTTCAGTGAAAGAATTTACTGATAGGAGAAAAAAATTCCATTCTGATCACAGTCTATCTACCAGAAGCGGTTCGCCTTTTTCAGGGGCGGTGCGCAAAGTGAGAGCATCTTTGGCGCACGCTTCCACGCACACGCCGCACCCCATGCATTTGTCCTCACGGATGAAGGCGGAATCCTTGTTGAAACCGATGGCCTTGAATTGGCACTTCCCGGCACAGATGCCGCACTTTACGCAATTTTCGTCATTTACCTCGGCCAGATAGCCGGAGGAACACAGCATGTGGACTCCGTTGATCTGGGCTTTCATGGCGCCGCAGCAACACGAGCAACAGTTGCAAATGGCGTAGAACCGACCAATCATTACATCCTTGAAAAATGCATGGGATACATGGCCCCGGGCATTTTCCGCCTTCAGGATGCGAAGGGCTTCTTCCGCTGTGATGTCGCGGGTCTTGTCGGGATGGTGTTCGCGCATGAACGATGCAAACGGATCGCCGATCAGCAGACAGACATCAATGGGTTTGCAGGGTGATTTCATGCCGGTTCGACATGGACAATCCAGAAGCACTATCCGCTCGGGATTTCGCAGGATGATTTCCTTTGCGCGGGTGTAGGGCAAGACCTGTTCCGGCACCTCGGTGTTGACCGGCCTGTTGATGGTGACGAGTTTGGATACCTCGCCAAGTGGCATGACTTTGCCGTGATAGGTGTCGCCCCATGTCGGTTTTTCCTGATTGGGGTCACCGACTTTATTTCTTTCCGACGGAACGAACGGCGTCATCTTGTCGATGAAAAAGACAAGAGGCGCCCATAGGTAGCGCCACCAGGGATCCTTGTCCCCGGCAAGGCCGATATAGTGATAACACCAGCGGCCGTATACATACCCGTGCAGGCGTTCCCAGAAGGGCAGGCCGTGCTCTTTGGCCTGTCGGAAATAGTCGAGGGTGGAATCTTTGATAAATGGCAATTTCATGGCGCGTCGTGTCGTTGTAGATGCAGCTTGTTTGATAAAACACTACGCTTCATGTCCGGAATGTCAATCCGGTCCAGAAAAAAAATGTATGGGGGCAGGGTGTTCCGGCGAAGAGCTACTCGAAGTAACGCTTGTAGATACTACTGTAGGTTTCCGTTTCCTTGAATCGCGTCAATTCTTGGGAAAACCTGTCAACGAAAGAGGCTTCAACGGTTTCCTTGTTGAAAATGATGTAGAGACCATCGCTCTTGATCTCAAGGTCGCGAAGTGGTGTGACCCGCTTGAAGCCGAGCTTTCGGGAGAGATACAAGCCATTGCCATATTCTGCGGCCATGGCGTCGAGGCGGCCATGTTCAAGCTTGTGCATGTTGATTTCATCGGTCGAAACCTGCTCGACATCACAAAATGTTTCGATGAATGTCCAGAAGGCAGGGGTGTAGCTGTAGCCAAGGACCACGCCAACCCGCTTCCCCTTCAGATCTTCCATGGTACGAATATTGGTGTCATCCCTGGTCCACACCACCCAGGGCGCTTCCACAAGCGGTTCGTCCGGGTAGTGTGCGAAGATGGTTCTGTCACGCGTATAGTTGGCAGAAAACAAAGCGTCGGCATGACCGTGTTCGAGTATGGATAAGGCCCGCTTCCACGGGTAGCTTTGCAGCTTAGTGGTCGAAACATTCAGTTGTTCAAACATAGCTTCAACGACTTCGACAGCGAAACCTGAAACCTGTCCGCTCCGGGTGATCTGGTAAGGGGGCCACGTGTCGCACACCACTCGCATGGGCTGCTCGGCATGGCTTACACCACCTGTTGCCAGCAGCACGAATATGCTCAGTGCCATGGCAATAACGGTGCGCCTGATACGTGTAGACAAGGTTTCCATGATTATATGTATAGCACCACTGGCCTTTCATGGAAAGGTGTTAATTCTTTTGCTTGTAATTGATATTAATCTCAAGCTTTTAAGTCGGGATTAAGTAGAGCGAAAAGCTATCAGTTTCGATATGCATGAGCACGTTGTAGGGGCGCGGAGTTCTTTTGGTGGTGTGGTAACAAAAAAAGCCCCGGCAGGATGCCGGGGCTTTAAAGGTGTTTAGTTGTCTTTGGCTTTCTTGCGTCGGCCTTCTTCTCTGTGGCGGACCAGAGCGGAGAGTTCGATCTTCCGAAGCCTGATGGATTTCGGTGTTACTTCGACCTGTTCGTCATCCTTGATGAAGTTCAGTGCATACTCCAATGTCATGGGTTTGACCGGAGTCAGGATAACTGCTTCGTCCTTACCGGAAGCACGCATGTTGGTGAGCTTCTTTTCCTTGGCAGGGTTGACGTTGATGTCATTATCCCTGTTGTGCTCGCCGATGATCATGCCTTCGTAAATGTCGTCACCTGGAACGATGAACATGCGACCGCGTGGTTCAAGGTTGAACAGGCCGTAAGCTACGGCACTGCCGGAGCGGTCGGCAACCAGAGATCCGGTGTAGCGGGAGTTGAATTCGCCGCGGTAATCTCCGTACCCTTCCAGGTAGGAGTTCATGATACCAGTACCCTTGGTGTCGGTCAGGAACTCATCCCGGTAGCCGATGAGCGAACGGGACGGTACCGAGAACTCAAGACGGACGCGACCAGTGCCGTGGTTGACCATGTTGGTCATGCGGCCTTTGCGGGTCTGAATTTTCTCGGTGACGATTCCCATGAAGTCTTCATCACAATCAACGAACAGATGCTCAATGGGCTCAAGCTTCTTGCCGTCCTGTACCTTGATGATGACTTCCGGGCGTCCGACTGTCAGCTCAAATCCTTCGCGGCGCATCTGCTCGACGAGGATGGCCATCTGGAATTCACCGCGTCCCTTGACGAGGTAGGCATCACGATTTTCAGTTTCTTCGACCTGGATGGCGACGTTGAGCAGGGTTTCCTTCATCAACCGTTCGCGAATCTTGTTGGTTTGAACCAGTTTGCCTTCCCGGCCCGCAAGGGGGGAAGTGTTGATGCCAAAACGCATGGAAACCGTGGGTTCGTCAACGGAAATACGTGGCAGCGCCTTGGGGGTTTCCTTGGTGCAGATGGTATCACCGATGCATACGTCCTCGATGCCTGCGATGACGACGATGTCGCCAGGCATGCACTCTTCAGTCGGAACAACCTTGAGACCGTCGTATGTCTGCAGCTTGGTAACCTTCAGGTTGATCTGGCGGCCTTCATCGGCGAGGCAGACCAACTGGTCGTTGGACTTAGCCGAGCCGTGGTGAATCTTTCCGATGGCCAGACGACCAAGGTAGTCGGAATAGGACAGGTCGGAAACCAGCATCTGGAAGGGCTCATTGGTGTCGTGAACCGGGCCGGGAACGTGCTCAAGCACTGTATCCAGCAGGATGTGAAGGTTCTCGCCCCGTTCATCCGGGGATTCCATGGCAATGCCGTCGCGACCAATGGCATACAGCAGCGGGAAGTCCAACTGGTCTTCCGTGGCGTCCAGATCGATGAAAAGGTCATAAATTTCGTTCAGCACTTCGTCCGGGCGGGCGTCCTGTCTGTCAACTTTGTTGATGACAACCATGAGGGCCAGTCCGCGCTCAAGCGCTTTTTTCAGCACGAAGCGGGTTTGCGGCAGCGGCCCTTCGGATGCGTCAACGAGCAGAATGGCTCCGTCCGCCATGGACAGGGAGCGCTCAACCTCGCCGCCGAAGTCGGCGTGACCGGGGGTGTCGATGATGTTGATCTTGACATCTTTCCAGGTCACGGAACAGTTTTTGGCGGCGATGGTGATGCCGCGTTCTCGCTCCAGGTCCATGGAATCCATGATACGGTCGTCTATAGTTTGTCCTTCGCGGAACAAACCGGACTGTTTGAACATGGCGTCCACCAGGGTGGTCTTACCGTGGTCGACGTGGGCGATGATGGCGATGTTGCGAAGTTTCTCGTTGTTTTGTTTTGTGCTCATTCTCTCTCCGATAATATGTAAAGGGCACACTATTGCAGGTGAGGGGATAATCGAAAGTGCTACTGCTGGCAAGCAGAGATTGGCGATCTGCGATAATAGCGTTCAATTCTCTGGCTGTTTATTGTACGTATTATTTGATCGTTCGGGTCATGCAATTTTGTATACAGGAGATGAAGATGAGTGATTACAGGAAGGAACATGATAGTTTAGGTGAACTGCCAGTACCAGATGATGCATATTTCGGCATTCAGACGCTTCGTGCTCGCGAGAATTTTCATATTACCGGCATTACCATGTCCCACTATCCGCGATTGATTGAGGCTTTGGCTTATGTCAAGCAGGCAGCGGCCGAGGCAAACTCCTCTTTGGGATTGCTTGATGAAACGAAAAGTCGTGCCATCTGCAGAGCATGTGAAGAAGTCGTGAGCGGAAAACTGCACGATCAATTCGTCGTAGACGTTATCCAGGGAGGGGCCGGAACTTCCGCCAACATGAACGCCAATGAGGTCATCTGCAACCGGGCGTTGGAAATAATGGGATACGAGAAGGGGCAGTATGAGTTCCTTCATCCACTCAATGACGTGAACATGTCTCAGTCTACCAATGATGTGTATCCGTCGGCCCTGAATATCGCCATCATACTTGACCTGCGGGCACTGATGGAAGCGATGCTGTACTTGCAGAAAAGCTTCATGCGCAAAGGCAAGGAGTTTTCCGAAATTATCAAGATGGGCCGTACCCAGTTGCAGGACGCTGTTCCCATGACGCTTGGGCAGGAATTCAATGCATGGGCCGTCATGATTGGTGAGGATGTGCAGCGTGTGGATGAGGCCGAGGACCTCGTTTACGAGATTAACATGGGCGCAACCGCCATCGGGACCGGTTTGAATTCGCACCCCGATTACACGCGGACCGTGACCGAGAAGCTCGTTCAGTTGACGACACTCAACCTCAAATCATCGCCGGATCTCGTTGAGGCGACACAGGATACGGGCGTGTACGTCCAGTTGTCCGGTGTGCTGAAACGTGTGGCGGTCAAGCTCTCCAAGATTTGCAATGACCTGCGATTGCTCTCAAGCGGTCCCCGCTGCGGGTTGAACGAGATCAACCTGCCGCCCATGCAGCCGGGGTCCTCCATCATGCCGGGCAAAGTCAATCCGGTCATCCCGGAAGTGGTCAATCAGGTCGCGTTCGCCATTGTCGGCAGTGACGTCACTGTTTCCATGGCCTCCGAGGCCGGACAGCTCGAACTGAACGTGATGGAGCCGGTCATCGGATTCTCTCTTTTCCAATCCATCAACATGCTGCGTCGAGCCTGTATTACACTGGCAGACAAGTGCGTCAGTGGAATTACGGCCAATGCCGAGCGTTGCCGGGATATGGTTGAGCACTCCATAGGACTTGTCACGGCGCTCAACCCGTATATAGGCTATGAGGCGTCTGCTGATATAGCCAAGGAAGCCATGCGAACCGGCGGTTCCGTTTATCAGATTGTTTTGGACAGAGGCATACTGAGCGAGGAGGAGTTGGAAGATATCCTGAAGCCGGAGAACATGGTCAAGCCACGATATGTGCATCGCAGATAGACTGGGGATATGTCGATAGTAACTGCTGCAATGAATGTAGTGTATGGGACCGTCATGATTTCATGGCGGTCCTTTTACTTGGCGTAATGCATGTGTTCAGCCTTGTTGTCGGCTTGTTTTTGTTCAACGAACTCAGGTTGTTCTTTATATATAGTATTGGACGATGGGGCGTCTTCAATCGAGATTTATCTTCAAATCGAGTCATATTGCCATTATTGACACTTTCGCATATTGTTCTAGACAATCTCAAGAACACGTTTTTCCCCGCATTCAAAGTGGGGTTGGAGGTTGGATGCGTTACCTCATAGCTCTGTTTGCCATAGTCACGGTGTTAGCCATGACGGGCTGCGCGTCTGTCAATCCATTCCCGAAACGTGTGTACTCCACGCCACCGTCAAAGACGCCCTCGCAGGCTCCCGGCAGTTTCGACCCAAAAACCAATCCCTACACCGTGTTCGGGCGCACATACTATCCGCTCAAATCAGCAGAAGGGTATGATGAGGTCGGTATCGCGTCATGGTACGGAAAAGATTTTCACGGGAAAAAAACAGCCAATGGCCGTATCTACAACATGTACGGTGTGTCCGCTGCGCACAAGACACTGCCTCTTGGCACACAGGTCCGGGTGACCAACCTTGAGAACAGGCGAAGCGTCGTGCTGGTTATCAACGATCGCGGGCCGTTTGTGGGGGAACGGATCATTGATCTGTCGTATGGTGCCGCGCAAAAGCTGGATACCGTCCAGCGCGGTGTGGCGAAAGTTCGTGTAACGGCCATCGGGACCATCCCGGCGGCGCGAACCACAACCGTCAAGGCAGCAACTTCTCCCCAATATTTTCATGTTCGCGTCGGAGCCTTTGCCGACAAGAACAATGCGGTGAGGACGTATCACCGCCTGGTCTCCATTGGCTACAAGGACGCTGTTATCAATACCGTCCGGCGAAACGGACAGACCCTCCATGTCGTACAGGCCGGGAGTTTCTCGGATCGAAACAAGGCGGAACGCGTCCGGCGGCGGCTCTTGTCCGATTTCCCCACGTGCTACATCACCAGTTGACCCTCTGTGCCGACTCTGGCAAAGCCGCCTTTTATCCGGTGGAAAAATAACGTACCCTGCCCTCGTTACCAGTTAACGATGGATTGAACTACTATGCGCAAATTCTATTATTCGACAATTATCCTCATGCTCTTGTTTGTGGTCCCGTGTGCTGCGGCGGCAGAGAAAGAGAAAAAAAACATATTGTACCTCAATTCGTATCATCACGGGTATGAGTGGTCGGATGCAATCCTCGAAGGCGTGCGTTCAGTCCTCGACGAAAGTGATTACAAGATAAATCTTCAGGTAGAGTACATGGACGTCAAGCGGTTCAGCTACGACGATGTGTCCGCCATGCTGCTGCGGCTATACCGCGAGAAGTTCCTGAACGAGAATTTTGATGTCGTCATGGTTTCAGACAACGATGCCTATCGTTTTGCCACGGAGAATCGGGAGGAGTTGTTCCCGGGAGTGCCGTTGGTTTTTTGCGGTGTCAACGATTTCAATGCGACCATGCTTCAGGACAATGTCACGGGCGTGGAGGAAAATTTCGATCTCCAGTTGACCCTTGATGTCGCCCTGAAAATTCATCCGAATAAGAAACGCATGGTCGTGGTGGGCGATAAATCCACTGCCGGCGTGACCATCCGGGCGCAGATTGAAGCGGTCATGCCTCAGTATGCAGACAGGTTGGATGTCGAATACTGGACTGATATGACTTTGGAACAGGTGCTGGATAAGCTGGAGACATTGTCGTCGGATTCATTTCTTTTCTTCATCCCGTTCTACCACAGCATCAAGGGGCAGTTCTATACTGCCGAAGAAACCATGCAGGCCATCTATAAGGAGTCCACGCTTCCGATTTATACTGCATGGGAGTTCCTGCTCGGGCATGGTGCTGTCGGCGGACATATGCTCTCCGGGTTCAGGCATGGTCAGAAGGCGGCGTCCATGTCCCTTCGCATTCTCAGAGGTGAAGAGGCTACCGCCATTCCGGTCCTTCGCGAACCCACCGGTGAGTACGCGTTCGATTATCACGCCCTGTGGCGGTTGAATATCAGTCAGGAATTGTTACCGAAGAACAGCCGTATCATCAATGCACCCAGTCCGTTTTATGAATTGCCCAAGCAGTTGCTGTGGACGATGGTCATCGGTTTCCTCATCGTTCTGGTCGTCTTGTTCTTCCTGGTTATCACCATGCTGGAACGGCGAAAGGTTGAGCGCAAGATTCTTGACCAGCTGGCATTTCAGGAAACGCTTATGGATGCGGTGCCGCTCCTTGTCTCATGGAAGGACAGGGAGGGGCGATACCTCGGAACGAACCAGGCGTTTGCCGAATTCTTCGGGTTTGAGCACGGCGATTCTGTAGTCAGTCTCTCTTCAAATGAAGTGATGCGGGACCCGACCCATGTTGCATGGGCCACCCGCGCCGATATGCAGGTCATCACCAAGCAGCAGGCGTTTAGAAAAGTGCGCCGCAACCTGACCGATGCAGAAGGAAATCAGGCCTGGCTTGAGATCAACAAGGTTCCAATTCGTGATCAGGCCGGGAATATCGTTGGTGTGCTCAGTACCGCGGAGAATATCACCAAGGAACAGGACCTGGAAAAGCAGTTGCTGCAATCCCAAAAGATGGAAGCCATCGGTACGCTTGCTGGCGGTATTGCCCATGATTTCAACAATATCCTGACGTCGATCATCAATTCGACCGAGTTGGCTATTTCTGACATCGAGCCGGATTCCGTCACGAGCAAGGATCTGCTGCGTGTTCTGAAGGCGGCTCGACGTGGGGGCCGGGTGGTTAAACAGATTCTGGCCTTCAGCCGTCCTTCCACCGAAGGGTTCCGTCCAACGGATGTGGGGTCCGTCGTCTCGGAGGTCCTGGGATTGATGGAGGCATCCATGCCCGGGAATATCCAGGTCAGGTCATCCATCCGATCCAACCTGCCCATGGTTCACGCCGATCCCACTCAGTTGCATCAGGTGGCGATGAACCTGTGCACCAATGCCTTTCATGCCTTGCGACAGGAAGGTGGCGCGATAGAAGCACATGTGGATACAGTGCTGCTTGATGAGGAACAGGCTCGTATTCTGAGCCTGGAACCGGGCGAATATGTCCTTATGGCCATTCAGGATGATGGTCCCGGTATTCCGCCCGAAATCATGGACAAGATTTTTGATCCGTTTTTTACCACCAAGGACAAGACTGAAGGAACCGGTTTGGGCCTTTCTGTCGTTCATGGAATCATCCGAAGTCATCGCGGTGGGCTACAGGTACTTTCTCCTCCCGAAGGCGGCACTGTTTTTGAGATATATCTGCCCAAGGCAGAAAAAGAAGTGATCGTCGGTGTCGACGGGGCTGCGGCGAAAGCGCGCCGATGGGCACATATACTGTTTATCGAAGACGATTATGACCAACTGGCCACTACGCCCAGATTACTCGAAACAATGGGCTATGAGGTCACGGCAATAGGAGCCCCGGAAGACGCTTTGGTCAAGGTGAAGGGGATGTCCCACCTGTTTGATCTGGTCATTACCGATTATGACATGCCCGGCATGAGCGGGACGCAGTTTGCCTCACAATTGATTGAATTGACGCCCAACCTCCCGGTGATACTCGTTTCCGGTCGAGAGGATGCGTCTGCGGCAGCCGCCCGGTTGCCAAATATAAAAGCCGTCATTATCAAACCGTACGACAAAGACACGTTGTCCGCGGCGATAAGCGGCGTAATAGACGAATAAAAAAAAGCTCAACGAGGATAGTCGTGGCTAAAATATTGGTAATAGATGACGATTTTGAAGTTTGCGAAACCATGGAGAGCCTGATTACAAGGCTGACGCACTCCTGTGACGCTGCTCACTCCCTGGATGAAGGGCTGCGCATGGTTCGAGCCAAAACCTACGACGTGGTCTTTCTTGACGTTCGTTTGCCTGATGGAAACAGTCTGGACATACTGCCGGATTTGATGGCGCTGCCTCAACCGCCGGAAGTAATCATTCTGACAGGTAAAGGCGATCCAGATGGCGCAGAACTTGCCATCGAAGGCGGTGCCTGGGATTACCTGCTCAAACCCTCCAGCGTACGCGAAATTTCACTGACGCTGGGCCGTGCTCTCAAATACCATGAGGAAAAGGTCGGCAAGATAGAGGGTGAAGGGCTTGATCTGACCAATGTCGTCGGCGCCAGTCCGTCGATCAAGGTCAGCTTCGGTCTGATGGGGCAGGCGGCCCGTTCAGACACCAATGTCCTGATTACCGGACACACCGGGACAGGCAAGGAACTGTTCGCGTCCACCATTCATGCCAACTCCAACAGGCGAAACGGTCAGTTCGTGGTCGTCGATTGTGCCGGACTGACGGAATCGCTGGTTGAGTCGACACTATTCGGCCACAGAAAGGGCGCGTTTACCGGTGCACAGGATGATCGTATCGGACTGGTTAAACTGGCTGACGGCGGCACCTTGTTTCTTGATGAAGTTGGCGAAATGCCGCTCTCGATTCAAAAGGCTTTTTTGCGCGTCTTGCAGGAGCGAACCTTCCGTCCTGTCGGTGACACGCGAGAGCAGACAAGTAATTTCCGGCTGATTGCCGCCACCAACCGCGATCTTGATGAGATGGTGGAGAAGGGGGAATTCCGCTCTGACCTGTTGTTCCGTATCAAGACCATGCGAATCCACCTGCCTCCGCTTTCGCAACGGCCAGAGGATATCCGCCCCCTTGCTCAGTATCGAGTCAAACGACTGTGCGACTACTACGGTATTCCTGAGAAAGCGTACGGCTCGGATTTCTTCACGACCCTTGAGAGTTATTCGTGGCCGGGGAACGTGCGCGAGCTGTTCAATATCCTCGAACGGGCCGTTATTGCTTCGGCAGATGAGAAAACCCTGTATTCCATGCATTTGCCGCGAACGCTTCGCATTCAGGTTGTCAAATCTCAAATAGCAAAGATGACGGGAGATGCTGCTCTTGAACAGGATGAGGCAGCCCTTGTCAGCTCCGGTGTCAGTAAGATTGGACAGGAGATTTTTGAGGATATTTTCGATCAGGAATTGCCCACGCTGCGTGAGTTCAAATCCATTGCCGAAAAAGTGTATCTTGGTGAATTGATCCGCCAGTGCGGAGGCGATCTGCCTAAGATTCTCAAGGCATCGAAACTGTCTCGTTCGCACTTCTATTCACTGCTGAAGAAGTACGGACTTTCGCTTTAGAAAAGGGGAGAGCCGAGTTTCCCGGATCGGGTAAGAAATGGCTATTTTCCTGTTAACATGCTGCTTTCATATCTTTTTTTAGAGATTGTGAGATTGTGAAGTGTATAACACATTGAACTTGGGTGAAATTCTTTGTTGCCTTCCATGTGTTTTATAATGTAAGCGCCCCTTTCGTTTGCGTGGCGGTATCACGTTTTCCTCTATTCCAGTTGATTCGCACTGCCGTTATGGTGTAAGGGTCCGATTGGTAATCTCGTTAGTAACGTTGTGAGGATTACTGGCGCAAACAACAATGTTTACCAGTTTGCTTGGTAGAAGCGCTAAAAGGTGCGAACCGTTGTCATTTGTTGCAATAAATATTCGTTTTTTTGTTGCAGGTGGCATTTTTGGGCTTCCCCTCAATGGGCCAAGCGTGTAAGGGAATTGAATACTTTCGCGTTCAATTACTTTGAAACCAATTTTATAAAAGTAGGAGTGACAGATGACTAAAGCAGAACTCGTTGCCAAGATCGCCGAAAAGAACGGCACTTCCAAAGCACAGGCCGAAGCGTCCATGAATGCTATCCTCGATATCATCACCGACGAACTGGCCGCTGGCAACAAGCTGACCCTCACCGGTTTCGGCACCTTCAGCGTGTCTGAGCGCAAGGCCCGCACCGGCCGCAACCCCCGCACTGGCGACGAGATCAAAATCCCGGCCACCAAGGTTGCCCAGTTCAAGCCCGGCAAGGTTCTGAAAGAAGCCGTCAAGTAGCTCTGCTATTTAAGGTGTTAATAAAGCCCCCTGCTGCTATGCAGCAGGGGGCTTTATTATATCCTGTCAAAAGTGGCGGTGTTTACGAATTGTGTACGGATGCCTTGGCTGGTGCAAATCGAGGATGTGTCGCGATGAGTATACCGCCGAGGATCAGAACAAAACCCACTGCGTGGGCCCAGGTGATGGGTTCATTCAAAATCAGATACGCTTCGATACCGCAAAAGGCCGGTAGAGAGTAATAGACGAATGATGCACGGGTTGGACCGATTGTTTTCATGGCTTTTGCCCATAATATGTAGGATATGAGCGATGCGCCGATGCCGATATAGAGAACAGCACCCATGGCTGTCAGAGACAGGGGGAACGAAGAATTGACCATCTGCTCGCCAATGGCTGCGGGGATGAGTGGCAGCACTCCTGCCAGAAAGGTGAACCCGAGGTAGGCTTTTTGCGAAATGGTGTCGGGGCGCCGTTTGAGATGGATGGAATACATGGCCCACAGCAGGGCGGCCAGCAGCATCCATATGTCACCTTGATGAAAGGAAAGATCCAGGAGAACCTGGTAGTTCCCACGAGTTACCAATGTGACGATGCCAAAAACTGCGGCCAGGAGTCCTATCAACTTGTTGACTGTGATAGCCTCTCCCAACATCACTCGGGAGAGTAGCACCACAAACGCCGGAGTTGCTGTGGCGATGAGTGAGAGGTTGAGCGTGTTGGTGGTATGAGCGGCAATGTAGATCAGCGTGTTGAATGTCGTGACGCCGATCAGGGCTGAAATCAGCAGGTGAGGCAGATGCTTTTTCAGTGTTGCTCGTTCATTCCAGAGCGCTTTGCCCGCAAAGGGGAGCAGGATCAGTGTTGCCGTCCCCCAGCGAAGCGCTGCGAGGGTGAAGGGCGATATCTGGTCGCCCAGACCTCTGGCTATGATGAAGTTGCCGGACCAAATGAGTGTAGCAAGCAGGGCGCACGCGTATCCGGTTTTGTGAGTGTTTGACATTCGCCGACTCTAGAAGGGAACCGGTAAAGTGGCAAGAGCTATGATATCATGTAGTTATAATTACTGATAGGTGGGTAGGGTATTTATATGGTTATCCGGATTGCCGGAGCTGTCCGATTTTTCAGACATGCCTTAAAAGCGAGTCTAAACACCCGGTATGCCCATCAAACAGTACTGACATCTTCTATTTGAGTTGGTCTATTACATATTATAATGGTGCCTCGTCTTTTTTTTCAGACAATATAGAGAATACTGGCCTGCTGTCTAAATTAGTGTTTGACGGCTATTTAATTGTTTTTTATTAACTTTTTCTGTTTGTTCGTGTTTGGCACAATTGTTGTTATGAAAGTGCGCACGTTGCTTCGATTAGTCTGTGTCTCATGGATGCGGATTCGACAAATGGAAAAAACACCTCAAGGAGTACAAGTAACATGGCAAAGATGAAAACGATGGACGGTAACACCGCTGCAGCATGGGTTTCCTATGCAATGAGTGAGACCGCAGCCATCTACCCCATCACCCCGTCGTCCACCATGGGCGAAATCGCTGACGAGTGGGCCGCTCAGGGCCGCAAGAATATTTTTGGGCAGACCGTCGAGGTCCGTCAGCTTCAGAGTGAAGCCGGCGCTGCCGGTGCGGTTCACGGCTCTCTGGCCGGTGGCGCACTGACCACTACCTTCACCGCTTCCCAGGGTTTGCTCCTGATGATCCCGAACATGTACAAGATCGCCGGTGAGCTTCTCCCGTGTGTCTTCCATGTTTCCGCCCGCGCCATTGCCGCTCACGCCCTCTCTATTTTTGGCGACCACCAGGATGTCATGGCTTGCCGTCAGACCGGTTTCGCCATGATCGCAGCTGCATCCGTTCAGGAAGTCATGGACCTTTCCCTGGTTGCTCACCTGGCAACTGTTGAAAGCTCCATTCCGTTCCTGTCCTTCTTCGACGGTTTCCGCACCTCTCACGAAATTCAGAAAATCGAAGTCATCGATTACGCTGACATGAAGCCGCTTCTGAACATGGACAAGGTTGCTGAATTCCGTGCACGCTCCATGAACCCGGAACACCCGGACGTTCGTGGTACTGCTCAGAACCCGGATATCTACTTCCAGGGCCGTGAAGCCACCAACGCCGAGTACGACGCCATTCCTGACATCGTTGAGATGTACATGGACAAAGTGTCCGCTCTCACCGGCCGCAGCTACAAGCCTTTCGATTACGTCGGTGCAGAAGATGCAGAAAACGTCGTCATCGCCATGGGCTCCGGCTGTGAAGCCATTGAAGAAGTGGTTAACCACCTCAATGCCAAGGGCGAAAAAGTCGGTCTCATCAAAGTCCGTCTGTACCGTCCTTTCTCTGCCAAGCATTTCCTGTCCGTCCTTCCCGCATCCTGCAAGAAGATCGCAGTGCTCGACCGTACCAAGGAGCCCGGTTCCCTGGGCGATCCGCTGTACCTCGACGTCTGCACCGTCTTCAAGGAGCAGGGGGAAGGCCCCGAAGTGGTGGCTGGCCGTTACGGTCTGGGCTCCAAGGAGTTCACCCCGGCCATGGTCAAGGCTGTCTTCGACAACCTGGCCGAGTCCGCCACTCGCACCCGCTTCACCGTGGGTATCGAGGACGATGTCACCAACGCCTCCCTTGTCACGACCGAGGCCCTGGATACTACCCCGGAAGGCACTGTGCAGTGCAAGTTCTGGGGCCTCGGCTCTGACGGCACCGTCGGAGCTAACAAGCAGGCGATCAAGATCATCGGTGATAACACCGACATGTACGCTCAGGGCTACTTCTCCTACGATTCCAAGAAGTCCGGCGGTATCACCATTTCTCACCTGCGTTTCGGCGAGAAACCCATCCAGTCCACCTATCTGGTCACCGCAGCCGACTACATCGCCTGCCACAACCCCAGCTATGTGAACCTGTATGACGTTCTCGACGGCATCAAGGAAGGCGGCACCTTCGTACTGAACTGTGCCTGGACCGCTGATGAAATGGACAAGAAGCTTCCCGCTTCCATGCGCCGCGTCATTGCTCAGAAAAACCTCAAGTTCTACACCGTCGACGCTGTTAAGATCGCTGGCGAAGTCGGACTTGGTGGTCGCATCAACATGGTCATGCAGACCGCCTTCTTCAAGCTCGCCGACGTCATCCCGTTCGATGAAGCCGTCAAGCTGCTCAAGGACGGCATCGAAGCCGCCTACGGCAAGAAGGGACCGAAGATCGTTGAGATGAACAACGCTGCCGTTGACAAAGCAACCGACGCCATCGTCGAGATCGAAGTACCCGCATCCTGGGCTGAGCT
This sequence comes from Pseudodesulfovibrio profundus, assembly GCF_900217235.1. NCBI lineage: Bacteria > Pseudomonadati > Thermodesulfobacteriota > Desulfovibrionia > Desulfovibrionales > Desulfovibrionaceae > Pseudodesulfovibrio > Pseudodesulfovibrio profundus. The sequence continues at coordinate 3,975,141 of NZ_LT907975.1, forward strand.
CTCCGATGAAGCCGTTTCCACCGACGATGCACCTGCATACGTCAAGGACGTCATGCGTCCGGTTCTGGCTCAGAAGGGCGATGACCTTCCGGTTTCTGCCTTCTCCAAAGACGGCACCATGCCTCTGTCCACTTCCAAGTGGGAAAAGCGCGGCGTTGCCATCAACGTCCCCGAGTGGATCGCTGATAACTGCATCCAGTGTAACCAGTGTGCATTCGTTTGCCCGCACTCCGCACTGCGTCCGGTCATCGCATCCGACGATGAAATGAAAAACGCTCCGTCCACCTTCGGCACCATTGATGCCAAGGGCAAGGACGTGAAAGGCATGCAGTACCGCCTCCAGGTCGCCTCTCAGGATTGTCTGGGTTGCGGAAACTGCGCCGATATCTGCCCGGCCAAGGAAAAGGCTCTGGTCATGAAGCCCATTGCCACCCAGCTCGAAGAGCAGGTTCCCAACTGGGACTTCGCTGAAACCGTATCCTTCAAGGACGCTTTCAAGCGCGACACCGTGAAGGGCTCCCAGTTCCGTCAGTCCCTGATGGAATTCTCCGGCGCCTGTTCCGGTTGTGGTGAAACCCCGTACGTCAAGGTGCTGACTCAGCTCTTCGGCGAACGCATGATCATCGCCAACGCCACCGGTTGCTCCTCCATCTGGGGTGCATCCGCTCCGTCCACCCCTTACGCAGTCAATGCAGAAGGTCATGGTCCGGCTTGGGGTAACTCCCTGTTCGAAGATGCCGCCGAGTTCGGTTTCGGTATCGAGATGGGTGTAAACCGCCGCCGCGAAATTCTGGTCAGCAAGTGCGAAGCAGCTCTCGAGTCCGCTTCCGGCGAGACCAAGACCGCCATCGAAAACTGGCTCGCAGCCAAGGACGATGCCGAAGCTTCCGCTGAAGCCGGCAAGGCACTGAAAGCAGCCCTCAAGGGCACCGGCGACGCAGCACTGAAAGAAATCGCTGCAGACGAAGACCTCTTCACCAAGAAGTCCGTCTGGATCTTCGGTGGTGACGGTTGGGCCTACGACATCGGTTTCGGTGGTCTGGATCACGTCATTGCTTCCGGCAAGGACGTCAACATCCTCGTCATGGATACCGAAGTCTACTCCAACACCGGTGGTCAGTCCTCCAAGGCGACTCCGCTTGGCTCCATCGCCAAGTTTGCCGCCGCAGGTAAGGGCACCGGCAAGAAGGACCTCGGCCGCATGGCAATGACCTACGGTTATGTCTACGTTGCCTCCATCGCCATGGGCGCGGACAAGCAGCAGACCATGAAGGCGTTCAAGGAAGCTGAAGCTTACCCCGGACCGTCCCTCATCATCTGCTACGCACCGTGCATCAACCAGGGCATCAAGAAGGGCATGGGCAAGACCCAGATCGAGCAGAAGCTTGCTGTTGATTCCGGCTACTGGCCGCTGTATCGCTACAACCCGCTGCTGGCTGAAGAAGGCAAGAATCCCTTCCAGCTCGAATCCAAGGCCCCGGACGGCTCCCTCCAGGAATTCCTCTCCGGTGAAAACCGTTACGCAATGCTGGAACGCTTCCACCCGGAACTGTCCAAGGCATTCCGTGAGCGCATTGAGAAAGACTACGCCGACCGTTACGCAATCCTTACGCATCTGGCTGACGCTGATTTCAGCAAGCCTGAAGCCGATGCTGCAGGAACCTGCGAAGTTGGTGTGTCCACCGAAAGCCCCGGTTCCGGTGAACCGTGTGACGACGGCAGATAGACTATAGATGTTCGTGCGGGATGGGGCATTTGCGGAGGCCTACGGGCCTGACCCCATCCCGCACCTTTTGGTTCAACACAGGTGAAGACCTGGGGGTCTTCACGACAAGGAGGAAGGGTACGATGTACACTTTAATGGCACTGGCACCGATTCTTACGGTGTTCTTTTTCCTGGTAATTCTACGCTGGCCCGCTAAAAAAGCGATGCCGCTGGCACTGGTAGTGGTAACACTGCTGGCCTTTTTCGTTTGGCAGGTGGCCGGTACGGTCATCGCCGCATCCATTATTCAGGGTGTTGCGATCGCGTTAGCGATCTTGTGGATTGTCTTTGGTGCGCTGTTGATGCTCAACACGCTCACCAATAGTGGTGCTATTGCGGCTATTCGCGCCGGTTTCATGGATATTACTCCTGACCGTCGTATTCAGGCCATGATCATCGCATGGTGCTTCGGTGCATTCATTGAGGGCGCAGCCGGCTTCGGTACTCCCGCAGCTGTTTGTGCTCCGCTGCTCATGGCTCTCGGTTTCCCGGCAATGGCCGCGGTTACCACCGCTCTGATCATTCAGTCCACTCCGGTTACCTTCGGCGCTGTTGGTACTCCGGTTCTGCTCGGCGTTAAAACCGGTCTTGATAACCCGATCGTCCACGACGTTCTGGGCAAGAACGGCATCGCCTTCATGGACTACATTTACGAGATCGGCGCCAACGCCGCTCTGTTCCACGGCCTGATCGGTATCATGATCCCGACCTTCCTGGCCGTTATCCTGACCCGCTTCTTCGGCAAGGAAAAGTCCGTTGCCAAGGGTCTGGAAGCTCTGCCTTTCGGTATTTTCGCCGGTTTGGCTTTCACTGTTCCTTACTACCTGGTCGCCAAGTTCCTCGGACCCGAGTTCCCGTCCCTGATCGGTGGTCTCGTTGGTCTGGCTCTGGTTGTTACCGCTGCCAAGAACAACTTCCTTACTCCCAAGACCACTTGGGATTTCGATGCCCGTGAAAACTGGCCCAAGCACTGGATGGGTACCTGGGAACCCAAGTTCGCCAAGGCTCCTGAGCACATGACCCTCATGAAGGCATGGTCTCCTTACGTCCTGGTTGGTCTGTTCCTCGTTCTGTCCCGTAAGGTCGACTTCATCAAGGGTGCTCTGACGTCCGTTTCCATCCCCATCACTGACCTGTTCGGTACCGGTATTGGATACTCCATCAAGCCCTTGTACGTTCCTGGCTTCATCTTCCTGTGCGCTGTCATCTGCGCCTTCTTCATCCAGCGCATGGACTTCAGCGCTCTGAAGGACGCTGCTGGCAAGGCAGGTAAGACCACTCTTCAGGCTTCCTTCGCACTTGGCTTTGCCATTCCGATGGTTCGCGTATTCATCAACTCCGGTACCAACGCTTCCGGCCTTGCTTCCATGCCTTTGGAACTGGCTAACGGTGTTGCCGGTCTTGCTGGCTCCGCCTGGACCGGCTTTGCTGCCGTCATCGGTGCCATGGGTGCCTTTATTGCAGGCTCGAACACCGTGTCCAACATGATGTTCTCCCTGTTCCAGTTCGGTGTTGCTTCCCAGATCGATGTGCCTCAGGCCATCATCGTCGCCCTCCAGGCTGTCGGTGGCGCCGCAGGTAACATGATCACTGTTCACAACGTCGTCGCAGCAGCTGCTGTTGTCGGCCTGATGGACCGTGAAGGTGAAATCATCCGTAAGACTCTGATTCCTCTGACCTACTACCTGGTCATGGCCGGCATCCTGGGTGTCGTTCTGACTGGTGCAGGCATGGGATTGGTTCTTAAGTAATTGCTTTAACCTTTACGTCCGCAACGTAACTAATAAGGGAGGGGAGACTGGTTCTCCCCTCCCATTTCAAAAACTACGATATATTTTCAAGGAGATACGAAATGGGTGCTGAAAAGCTCATCAAGGATTTTGAGGCCGCCGTCGGTGCGGAAAATGTCATGACCAGCGAGACCGACCGTCACGCCTATTCCTATGATGCTGCTGTGCTTGATTCCGTCATGCCTGCACTGGTTGTCCGTCCGGAAACCAGCGAAGCTCTCGGCAAAGCAGTCAAGCTCTGTAACGACAACGGCCTGCCTCTTACTGTTCGTGGTGCCGGTACCAACCTGTCCGGTGGAACCATTCCGCATCCTGGTGGCGTTGTCATTCTGACCAATGGCCTGAATCGTATTCTCGAAATCAACGAAGAAGACATGTACGCAGTCGTCGAGCCGGGTGTTGTTACCTCTCAGTTCGCTGCCGAAGTCGCCAAGCGCGGCCTTTTCTATCCCCCGGATCCGGGCAGCCAGACTGTTTCCACCATCGGTGGTAACGTGGCTGAAAACGCTGGTGGTCTCCGCGGCCTCAAGTACGGCGTCACCAAAGATTACGTCATGGGCATCGACTTCTGGGACGTTAACGGCGAACTGGTCAAGTCCGGTTCCCGCACTGTCAAATGCGTTACCGGTTACAATCTGGCCGGTCTGATGGTTGCCTCCGAAGGTACCCTGGGCGTATTTGACAAAGTGATCCTGAAGCTCGTTCCCCCGGCACAGGCTGCCAAGTCCATGATGGCGATTTTCCCCTCCATGAAGGCTGCATCCGAAACCGTTGCCGCTATCATTGCCAACAAGATTGTTCCGGCAACCCTGGAGATGATGGATAACTTCACCATCAACACCGTTGAAAATTTCCGTAAGGCCGGACTGCCCACCGATGCCGCAGCACTGCTGCTGATCGAAGTCGATGGTCACCCCGCACAGGTCGAAGACGAAGCCGCCATGGTTGAAAAGATCTGTAAGGAAAACGGCGCGACTGAACTGAAGGTCGCCAAGGACGCTGCCGAGCGTGATGCCGTTTGGCAGGCTCGCCGCGACGCACTGCCCGCACTGGCCAAGCTCAAGCCCACCTGCGTGCTTGAAGACGCCACCGTGCCTCGCTCCAAAATACCTGCCATGATCGCTGCTCTGGAAGAAATCTCCCAGAAGCTCGACCTGACCATCGGTACCTTTGGTCACGCTGGCGACGGTAACCTGCATCCCACCATCCTCACCGACAAGCGTGACAAGAACGAGTGGGAACGTGTTGAAAAGGGTATCGATATGATCTTCGACCGCGCTCTTGCCCTCGGCGGCACCCTGTCCGGCGAACACGGCATCGGTCTTGCCAAGTCCAAGTACATGGAAATCGAGACTTCCCGCGCTACCCTGGAATATGCACACCGTATGAAATCCGTTCTTGATCCCAAGGGTATTTTGAATCCCGGCAAGATCATCGGCTTCAAGAACTAGATAACGAGGTTCAACATGGCCGATATCAATAAACTTGCTCAGATGTTCAAGGAGTTGGACGACCAACTGGTCAACTGCATGCGCTGCGGTATGTGCCAGGCTGTTTGTCCCATTTTTGCCCAGACCGGTAGAGAAGCTGACGTTACTCGCGGTAAGCTCGCTCTGCTGGACGGTCTGGCCAGCCAGATGCTGGAAGATCCGGAAGGCGTTAACGAGAAGCTGAACAAGTGCCTGCTTTGCGGCACCTGTCAGTCCAACTGTCCGTCCGGTGTGTCCGTTATGGACATTTTCCTGAAGGCCCGTGCGATCATGACCGGTTACTTCGGTCTGCCTCCGGTCAAGAAGGCTATCTTCCGCGGCATGCTGAAAAACCCCAAGCTGTTCAACACGCTGACCAACATGGGCGCCAAGTTCCAGGGTATCTTCACCAAGAAGGTGGATGACATGCTCGGTTCCTCCTGTGCCCGCTTCAACGCACCGGTCATCGGGGATCGACACTTCAACACCCTGGCTTCCAAGCCGTTCCACAAGACCGTGCCCAGCATGGATACTCCGGCTGGAAAGTCCGGCATCCGTGTGGCCTTTTACGTCGGTTGTGCCATTGACAAGATCTTCCCGCAGGTCGGTGAAGCCATGCTCAAGGTGCTCAATCACCACGGCGTGGGTGTTTACCTGCCTGAAGGACAGGCATGCTGTGGTATTCCGGTACTGTCCAGCGGTGATGCGGATACCTTTGACAATCTGATTGAACAGAACGTCAAACTCTTCCGCGAAGGCGACTTCGATTACATCATCACCGGTTGCGCTTCCTGCACGTCCACCATCAAGGAATTGTGGCCTGCAATGTATCGTGGCGCATCGGCGACAAAATATGATATACAACAATTGGAAAAGAAAACTCTCGACATCAGCCAGTTCCTCGTGGACGTGCTGAAAGTGGAGCCCAAAGAGGTTTCCGGCGGCAGGACTGTGACCTATCACGATCCCTGTCACCTCAAGAACTCCCTCGGCATTACTGCCCAGCCTCGTGATATCATCAAGGCTGCCGGTTGCGACTACACGGAGATGATGGAAGCTGGAACCTGTTGCGGCTGCGGTGGTAGCTTCAACGTCGCTCACTACGAGATGTCCAAGAAGATTGGTAGCCGCAAGGCTGACAATATAATCAATGCTAAGGTCCAAACCGCGTCAACCAGTTGTCCGGCCTGCATGCTGCAGATGACCGACATGCTCTCTCAGAAGGGAGCAAAGATGGACGTTAAACACGTCGTCGAACTGTACGCGGAATCGCTATAACAAAAGGGAACAAGGGAATCTGACCATGTCCAAAAGCCTGTATGTGAGCGCGACCGAAGAGCGAAGCGGCAAATCCGCCGTCATTCTCGGCGTCATGCAGATGCTCCTGCGTGAAATCGACAATGTCGCCATCTTCCGGCCCATCATCAACAATCCCGGGGAAGGGAAAGAGGACCACGATATTGCGCTCCTCATCGGACACTACAAACTGTCCATTCCGTATCGCGACACCTACGCCTACACTCTTGAAGAAGCGCGTGAGCTGATCAATGCCGGTCAGCATGCGCTGGTCCTCGAGAACATCCTGAAGAAGTACAAGGAACTGGAAGAGAAGTACGATTTCGTACTCTGCGAAGGGACCGACTTCAAAGGGAAGGATCCGGCATTCGAGTTCGACCTCAATGCTGATATCGCCGCCAATATCGGTGCACCGATGCTCGTCGTGGCATCCGGCCGCAACAAGACCCCGGACGAGGTGGTGAACATCACCCGTTCAACTCTGGACACCATGTCCGAAAAGGGTGTCGATTTTGTTGCCTGCATCGTCAACCGCGCACCCGAGGGAATGACTGACGACCTGTGCCGTCACATCCAGTGCAAGGTCGATCAAAAAGATCTGCCGGTGTATGTCATCCCGGAAAACGAAGTGCTCGGCAAACCGACCATCGGCGATGTGAAGCGCTGGCTCGATGCTGATATTCTGTATGGTCACAGTGGCTTGCAGACCTTGGTCGACAACTATGTTGTTGCTGCCATGCAGGTCGGTAACTTCCTTGACTATATTGAGCAGGGAAGCCTGATCATCACGCCCGGAGACCGCTCGGATATCATCCTTTCCGCGCTGGCTTCGCGCCTGTCCAGCTCATATCCCGATATCGCCGGTATCATTTTGACCGGTGGTCTCGAAGTCGCAGCCAATGTCCACAAACTGATCGAAGGTTGGACCGGTGTTCCGGTACCCGTGCTTTCGGTCAAGGGACACACCTACCATAACGTGCAGGAACTCAATCGACTCTATGGTCGTATCGAAGCGAACGATCATCAGCGTATTGCCAGTGCCCTTGGTGGATTCACCCAGCATGTGAACTCCCAGGAACTGCGTGATCGTGTTGTCGAACAGCGTTCCACTCGTGTAACGCCGAAGATGTTCGAGTTCTCCTTGTTCGACAAGGCTTCTCGCGACAAGCAGCGTATCGTCCTTCCCGAAGGAACCGGCGAGCGCATTCTGCGTGCTACCGACATCCTCATGCGTCGTGGTGTGGCAGACATCATCCTGCTCGGCCGTGAAGACGAAATCCGCAACAACGCATCCATGTGTGGTGTGGATATCTCCGGCGCCCAGATCATTGATCCTGCCGAGTCCGATTTACTGGACTCCTTTGCCGAGGAATACCTCGAACTGCGCAAGCACAAGGGCATGATCGCTGATGTGGCCTGGGATCGCATGGCTGATACCACCTACTTCGGTACCATGATGGTTCACAAAGGCTTTGCCGACGGCATGGTTTCCGGTTCCGTGACAACCACGGCCCAGACCATTCGTCCTGCATTCGAGTTCGTGAAGACCAAGCCGGGAAGCTCCATCGTTTCCTCTGTCTTCCTGATGTGCCTCAAGGATCGCGTGCTGGTTTACGGTGACTGCGCTGTCAACACCAACCCCAATGCCCAGCAGTTGGCCGAGATCGCCATCTCCGCCGCTGAGACTGCTGGTATCTTTGGTGTTGATCCCAAGGTCGCCATGCTCAGTTATTCCACTGGCTCTTCCGGTAAGGGAGAGGATGTGGAAAAGGTCACTGAAGCAACGCGCATTGCCAAGGAACTCATCAAGGAACGCGGTTTGTCCTTCCCGCTGGAAGGGCCGTTGCAGTACGATGCAGCCGTTGATCCCGAAGTTGCCAAAGTCAAGATGCCGGACTCCGATGTCGCCGGTCAGGCCACCGTCTTCGTGTTCCCTGATCTGAACACCGGTAACAACACCTATAAAGCTGTTCAGCGTGCTGCCAACGCCGTGGCCATCGGCCCCGTGTTGCAGGGCTTGAACAAGCCGGTGAACGATCTGTCCCGCGGTTGTACCGTGCCGGATATCGTCAACACCGTTGCCATTACGGCCATCCAGGCCCAGGCAGAGAAAAAGTAATCAATCGGGCGGTTCCGTTCCGGGACCGCCCGAATCGAATTTCATGAAGTGCGAACCGTTGGGGGCGCACAATTTAGTTAAAGAATCGATAATCGAGGAAGCATCACAATGAAAGTTCTGGTCATCAACTCCGGTAGTTCATCCATCAAGTATCAATTGCTGGACACGGAAACTGAAGCCGTCATGGTCAGCGGACTGGTTGAACGTATCGGCGAGGAAATGGGCGACCTGAAAGCCAAGGTGTATCCTGACACCGACGATGAAGTTGTCAACAAGCTGCACCAGCCTATCCCGGATCACACCACAGGTATGCGCCTTGCCATTGACCTGATCACCGACCCTGAAAAGGGTGTGCTCAAGGACAAGAGCGAGATCGGCGCTGTCGGACACCGTGTTGTTCACGGTGGTGAAGAGTTCCACAAGTCCATCATCATTACTGATGAGGTCATTGCCGCCATTGAGGCGTGTATCCCGCTGGCTCCGTTGCACAACCCGGCCAACCTCGATGGTATCCGCGTCGCCATGGATCTGTTCCCCGATGCTCCGCAGGTTGCTGTTTTTGACACCGCCTTCCATCAGACCATCCCGGCTCGTGCCTTCATGTACGCGCTGCCGTATGAGCTGTATGAGGAAGACCGTGTTCGTCGCTATGGATTCCATGGCACATCACATAAATTTGTTGCCGGTGAAATGGCTGCCATACTCGGCAAGCCCGTGGAAGAGACCAACATGATCACCGTGCACCTGGGCAACGGCGGTTCAATGACCGCTGTACAGAACGGAAAATCCATCGACACCACCATGGGCATGACACCTCTGGAAGGGCTGGTCATGGGCACCCGTTCGGGAGATGTGGACCCGGCTCTCCACACCTTCCTGGCCCGCAACAAGAACATGGATATCGAAGCTATCGATACCATGCTCAACAAAGAATCCGGCCTCAAGGGACTGTGCGGCATGAACGACATGCGCGACATCCACGAGGCTATCGCCAAGGGCGACAAGCACGCCAAAATCGCTTTGGACGTGCAGACCTACCGCAACCGCAAGTACATCGGTGCCTACATGGCCGTACTCGGTTGTATCGATGCCATTGTCTTCACTGCCGGTATCGGGGAAAATGACGAGATCGTTCGTCTTGAATCCCTGCGCGGCCTTGAATGCTTCGGCGTCAAAATAGATGAAAAGGTGAACGATCAGCGCGCCAAGGAGCCTCTGAAGATTTCCACCGACGACAGTACGGTGGCAGTCTGGGTCATTCCGACCAATGAGGAACTGGCTATTGCTCGTGAAACCAAAAGTGTTTTAAACCAGTAATACTTACACCATGGACTGTTGCGGCTTCCCCGCTGCACGTGAGCAGCGGGGTTGTGGTCCATACCAATCGGAGGTGGTGCTATGCCTAACAAGGAAGCACTGATTGAAAAGTTTGTTGAAAAGGCGGAACTCGTTTCTGCTCAGGTAACGGAAGTCAAAAACGAAGAAGAGGCGATTCAGTACGTACTCGATCTTTGTGACAAGAAAGAAGCCTGCCAGTTGCTGGCAAGCGGTTGTGAAAACAATCTGTCTGACAAAGCGGAAGAACTCTGCGATCTCAAACAGACCAAGGTCATCGCCGCTCCTGCATTGAAACAGGATGTCTACAAGAAGCTGGCCACAAAAGCCGAAAAGGCCGGTTTCGAGTGTATCGATTCCGGTATGCGCGATCGCCTGGCTGGCATCGACATCGGTTTCACCACCGCTGAGTATGGTATCGCTGATACCGGAACCCTCATGGTGGATTGCCCCAGTGAAGAGCTTCGTCTGGCTACCATGGTCAGTGAATTTCATGTCTGCATGCTGCCCAAATCAAAAATCCGCGCCAATACATATGCCGTGGAAAAGATGATGCTGACCCGGATGAAAAAGGCGCCCAACTATATGGCGTACATCACCGGCCCAAGCCGTACCGCTGATATTGAACGCGTTCTCGCGCTTGGTGTTCACGGTCCCCTTGAACTCCACATCCTGCTTTTGGAGGACTAGTCATGCAGAAAGCTAACAACCTGAAAGAATACCGCGAGGACATGCGTGAGTCGCTCGATAACGACTTCCTGCGTACGACCCTCGATAATTTTGCTGTTGCCTACCGCGCCGGACGCGCCAATGCCTTCAAAGACATGGACGTTCGCGGTTTGATCCAGAATATTGCCGATTGCAAGGATGCGGCTGCCGCCAATTACCAGGAACTCTACACCGAGTTCAAGGAAAACGCCGAAGCTGCCGGTATCCATGTCCATTTTGCTAAAACTGCTGATGATGCCAACAAGATCATCGCGCAGATTGCCAAGGACACCAATTGCAAATCCATCGTCAAATCCAAATCCATGACTGCTGAGGAAACCCTCCTCAACCATGATCTGGAAGATGAAGGGTTTGAAGTCATTGAAACCGACCTTGGCGAGTGGATCATCCAGTTGCGTCACGAAGGTCCTTCGCACATGGTTATGCCTGCCATTCACCTTTCACGTCATCAGGTCAAAGACCTGTTCACCGACGTGACCGGCAAACAGCAGGAAGCCGACATCGAAAAACTGGTCAAGGTCGCTCGTCGCGAGCTGCGCCAGAAGTATGTCGATGCTGACATGGGTATCACCGGTGCCAACTTCGCCATCGCCGAAACCGGCGGTATCGGACTGGTCACCAACGAAGGTAACGCCCGTCTTGTTTCCACGTTGCCTCGTGTACACGTTGCGCTCATGGGTATTGATAAGCTGCTGCCCAAGCTGCATGACGCGCTGCGCATCCTCAAGGTGCTGCCGCGTAACGCCACCGGTCAGCAGATCACGTCTTACGTGACATGGATCACCGGTGCCAACGAGTGTCTGGCCTGCGAAGATGACAAAAAAGAAATTCACTACGTTGTTCTGGATAACGGCCGCTCCGAGCTGATCGAAGATCCGTTGTTCTCTCAGGTCAACCGCTGTGTCCGTTGTGGCGCTTGCGCCAACGTCTGCCCGGTTTACCGGTTGGTCGGCGGTCACAAGATGGGCCACATCTATATCGGTGCCATCGGTTTGATTCTGACCTACTTCTTCCACGGGAAGGAGAAAGCCAAGAACATCGTTCAGAACTGCATCAACTGCGAAGCGTGTAAGGATATTTGTGCCGGTGGCATTGATCTGCCGCGACTCATCAAAGCCATTCACGCCCAGATCATGGAAGAAGACGGCAGCCCGCTGCCTCAGCGCCTCCTGAGCTCTGTGCTCAAGAACCGCAAGCTCTTCCACACACTGCTGCGTACAGCCAAGTGGGGCCAGAAGCCCATTGCGGAAAAAGACGGATACATTCGTCATCTGCCGATGATCTTTGCCAAGGAGCACGGGTTCCGCGCACTGCCGACTGTTGCCGAAGAACCATTTCGCGATTGGTGGGAAAAGAACCGTCCATACGTGGACAAGCCCAAGCACCGTGTGGCGCTGTTCTCCGGTTGCGTGCAGGACTTCGTCTACCCTGAACAGATGCAGGCTGCTGTCAAAGTATTCGCCGACAACGATGTCGACATGGAATACCCCATGGAACAGTCCTGCTGCGGACTTCCCGTCCAGATGATGGGTGAGATGAAAGTCTCCCGTGATGTTGCCGTGCAGAACCTCCGCGCTTTTGAGACCGGAGCATACGACTACATCATCACGCTGTGTGCATCGTGTGCAGCCCACCTCAAGCACAACTATGCCAAGCTGGTCATGGACAAGCCTGCGCTGAAGATGAAGGCAGATGAGTTCGCCTCCAAGGTGATCGATTACTCGTCCTTCGTGAATGATGTGCTCAAGGTCAAGAAATCCGACTTCCGCGAAGTGGGAACCAAGGCCACCTACCACGCGCCGTGTCACCTGTGCCGCGGACTGGATGTTCACGATGCTCCTCGCGACCTGATCAAGAAGGGTGGTATGGAGTACGTCGAGTGCGCAGAAGAGGAAGTCTGCTGCGGATTCGGTGGAACCTTCTCCATGAAGTTCCCTGAGCTTTCATCCGAGCTGCTGAACAAGAAGCTTGGCAATGTGGAAGAAACAGGCGCTTCGGTGCTGCTGACCGATTGCCCGGGTTGCATCATGCAGCTGCGCGGCGGTCTCAAGAAACGTGGTTCCAAGATTCAGGTTCGCCACGTGGCTGAAGTTCTGGCCGATAACAAAAAGTAACCTTCACCCTGTCATACATGAGGCACTCACTTTAGGTTGGACCGCAATCCCTCGAAGCAACTGCCACGCTTCCTCCTAAGATGAACAGCCTTCATGTCGGTTCCCCGCCCGCTGCGGGGCGGGGAACCATATATTTCTGGACAGCTCAAGAACAGGCGGGTACGGACTTGTTCGGTATAAACAGCTGAATATAAAGGATAGGATGAAAATGAATACTAATCAGATTCCGTATCTAAAACGCTTCGTCGTACTCTCTTTCTCCACATTTCTTCTCGTTGGCATTGTCGCCACTTTCTGTCTCTATCAGTTTGCCGATGTATCCTGGATCGCTCCGGCGGTTCTTTTTGGTGTTTTGACTGCATTTGGTCTGCTTGGTGTTGCCCTGACCTATTTCCTGGGAAGTGGTCTGGTTAAGCCTCTTAAGAATATCGTCAGCTATACGGCTAATATTCTGGATGGAAATTATCGCAAGGCCGATGACGAGATGGTTACCAAAACCATCCCCGGACTCGGTGATATGGTGGGAGAGTTGGCCGCCCAATTCAAGGAACGGCTGGGTTTTTCCCGGTCAGTACTCGAAGGGCTTCCTGTGCCTGTCTGTATTGTCGACACCGAGGAACGCATTACTTTTCTGAATCGTGAATGTCTGGAGATGCTTGGTTCTCACGAAGATCCCAAGTCATACTACGGTAAAATGATTTCCCAGATATTCTACAAGGATGACCGCAAATCGCTCATTGGCACCTGTATGGAGGAGAACTCTCGCGTTACGGGACGCGATGCTGTTTTCAAGCATGCCGATGGCTCTGATATCAATGCTATTTTGAATCTGTTCCCTTTGACAGATGTCGAGGACATGGTCATTGGCGGTTGTTGTCTCTATCTCGATACGACAGTGCTCAAGAAGCGCGAGCAGGAGATCGTTTGTCAGAACGAGCGCATTGCCAAAGCGGCCAGTGAAGCGACCCTTGTTTCCGAAGAACTGGCAGCAGCAGCGTCGCAACTGGAATCCCTGGTGAGTGAGGCGCAAACCGGTGCCTGCATGCAAACAGATCGTACTTCCGAAACTGCCACGGCAATGGAAGAAATGAATGCAACCGTGCTGGAGGTTGCCCGTCATGCGCAGGAAGCGGCGGAGAATGCCGATGATGCGCGTACGCAGGCTGAAGCTGGTTCGCAGATCGTGACCGATGTCGTTTCATCCATTGAAGAAGTTGCCTCTCATGCGAATGAATTGAAGGCTTCCATGGAGGAACTGGATAAGAGCGCAGATGGTATTGGAACGGTTTTGAGCGTTATCGAGGATATTGCCGATCAAACGAATTTACTCGCCCTGAATGCCGCCATTGAGGCTGCTCGTGCAGGCGAGGCTGGGCGTGGTTTTGCGGTTGTTGCTGATGAAGTACGCAAACTGGCAGAGAAGACCATGCAGGCGACCAGCGAAGTGCATGAGGCCATCACCAGAATTCAGGGTGGTGCCCGTAACAATGTGCATGCTACCGAGATCGCAGTCAGCTCCGTACAGAAGAGCACGGAAAATGCTCATCGTTCGGGTGAGGCGCTGAAGCGTATTGTCATGGTGGCCGAATCCACAGCTGATCAGGTGCGGGCTATTGCAACGGCTGCAGAGCAGCAGTCTGCGACGAGTGATGAAATCAATAGAGCAACTGCCGATGTGACTCGTGTTTGTAATGAAACGGATTCACTTATGAATGAGGCCACTGAATCCATCACCAGGCTTTCAAAATTGGCATCGAAATTGTCAACCGTAATACGCGATATGCAGTAACCGGCATACAAAAGTCGTATTTTGGGGTGACAATAACGTAATGTGTGATTATATATAGTAGTGTGGAGATGTATCTACTGCCCGAGCATCTTCGCAACTGATTGAAAAGGCAGAAATTGTAAAGAGAGTCGCGTTGTGGTCAGACATATCGTCATGTGGACGTTGAAAGAGGAAGTGGACGGTGTTCCTGCAAAAGAGAATGCCGCAAAGATGAAAGAAATGCTCGAAGCGCTGAACGGTCGAATCGACGGATTGCGTCACCTTGAAGTGAGTTACGACATCGTAGCAGCTGAACCTGAATGTCATATTGTGTTGTGTTCCGAGCATGATGATGTGGATGCCTTGAATCATTATCAGGGCCATCCTGAGCACCAGGCATGTGTTGCCTTCGTCAAGACGGTTGTTACCGGCCGTAAGGCACTGGACTATCAAGTCTGATAAAAAACCGGGGTGGTATACGCTGGTTTTAGAAAGCCATGGTTCGACGTGATTGTCGGTGCTCGTGACAAGGTGGGACGACGTTACGAAAGGAGAAAACCATGTCAATGCGTTTTGATCAGGACCGTAAAAGGATTATTTGTCGTTGGGAAGAGCCTGTTAAAGTCGTGATGAACAAGAAGGAAGGGGTCATCAACCGTTCCCGCATGATCACGGTGAAAGTGAATGACAACGGCAAGCTCAACAGCAAGGATATCCGGCGGCACAAGAAGCACCCCATGTTTCCCTATATCAATCGTTTTAATAACATGCTCAATAATTATGAGTGCTTCCCTCAGTGCGAGGGCCAGTATAAGTGCGCCGTCTGCGGCGAGGAGCATAGTGTCAGTCCGTTTTTTGATACGAACACACAGTCCATCCTCTGGTTGTGCAGAGATCACCTTGCCAGTTCGCCTTCAATGGATGAGTGAGAGAAATCGACTCGCTATTAAAAAGCCTGCTTAGTTTTCATAGCAGGCTTTTTTTATTGATTATCATTAATATTGTCGAGAAAGAGAGTAAGCTAATACGATACGTGTGATTGTGATAACCCTGTAAAACTGATAGTGATTCAGTATGAATGATACTTTATTGTTTGCCGATGAGCAGGACGATTCCACCACTGCGGCTGGAGAGCTTTCCGGTAGCACGTGGAAAGTGCTCATTGTCGACGATCAACCGGACGTACATAATGTTACCAAGCTCGTACTGGAGGGATACACCTTTCAGGGGCGGCAGGTAACCTGTTTGAGCGCCTACTCCGGTGCAGAGGCAAAGCAATTGATCCTCGACCATCCTGACGCTGCCGTGGTGCTCCTTGATGTTGTCATGGAAACGAGAAAGGCCGGGCTGGAGGTCGCGGAGTATATCCGGTCGACAGTACGAAATCAGCTTCTGCGCATCATTCTTCGCACCGGGCAGGCTGGCGAGGCTCCCGAACGTGATGTCGTCACCCAGCTTGATATCAACGATTACCGGCAAAAGACCGAACTCACGGCGGATCGCCTGATTACTGCGGTAACCACGGCTATCCGGTCATACCGTGATCTCAAGGTCATTAATGACTCCAGGCGAGGGTTACACCTGTTGGCGATGTCCATTGCGCATCAAGTGCGTAACAGGACCATCGCCATAGCTGGTTTTGCCAATATCATTCGCCGTAAAGAGCTTCCTGAAGGTGTGGAGGAGTACCTGGAGACCATACTTGAGGAGTCGGCCAAACTGGAAGGCATGGTTAATGATGTCACCAGTTTTGCCTCGGTACATATGAAAGAAGTTAGCGCGTGCAATGTGCGCGAGTTGCTTGAGCGTGCCATGGAGCGTGTGGAACAGGGGCTTGATGCATCGCACAATATACAATGGAAGCTGATGACGCCAGATCAGTCCATTTTGGTTGACCCTGAACTGTTTGTTGAAGCAATGGGGGCAATTTTGGATAACTGTGTCGACTTCAGTGGAAATACCCCGACCATTGAAATAACCGTTCACCCTGAACGATTGTCATGCATGATCGAGATAGTAGACTATGGAACAGGGATCAGTCAGGCTGATTTGCCGTTTGTGTATGACCCATTTTTTACTCGTAAACCGGATGGCTCTGGCATGGGCTTGTGCATCGTGCGCCGTGTGGCCATGGAACACCAGTGGGATGTGGCAATCAACTCGGTCGAAGGAAAGGGGACGACTGTCAAAGTGGTCATTCCCCGTAGGGAAATGACTGGGGTTGACTAATGGCCAAGTGTACTGATTCTTGTCTCTTATTGGGTAACGATTGATGCAAAAGCTGCTGTTGGTATTTTGTGTGCTCGGGTTGGCGCTGGCCCCTTTCCCGTATGTGGCGGATGCCGAGGATAAGAAAGTCGTTCTCGCCTCGTTGTACTGGCCTCCATATACAGGGCAGGAGTTGCCGGCAGAAGGAGCTTCGACTCGTGTTGTAAGACAGGCCTTCAAAGCAATGGGGTATGAGCTTGAAATACGTTTCTTTCCCTGGAGCAGGGCCATCGACGAATTCGTGAATGATCCTGAGATTGATGGGTATTTTCCTGAGTATCCAGGACGTGAAAATCAATTTTCATATTCCGAGATAATAGGGGAAAGCTCCCTCGGTTTTGCCAAGCTCAAAAAACGTGAGATTCAGTGGACTACCATGGATGACCTTGAATCCTACCTGATTGGTACTGTCAGAGGGTACCTCAACACCCCGGAATTCGATTCCATGGTCACAAAAGGCCGTATCCGTACTGATGAAGCGGTTTCCGACATTTTCAACCTCAGAAAGGTCGTTGCCGGAAGAGTTGATATGGGAGTTGTTGACAGCAACACGTTCAATTATCTGCTGTTGAATGATTATCTCCTGTATTCCCACCGCCACGATTTGCATGTCATGCAAAAGCTCATGGGCGTGCTGAGTCTTCACGTGTGTTTTCGCAAAGACATGCATGGTGAATCTCTCAGGAAGGTTCTTGATGAGGGGTTGACCCATGTTTCATTTCAAAAGATCCAACGAGAGTATATCGAACGATATTTTTCATTGGATTAACAAGCTGGGACAATAGTGACAGTCGAAGATCGATGTAGAGTGGTTTCATAAACTCTGGATCAACCGTTGACGCAAAAAAGAAAGGCCGCCGATTTGACATCGGCGGCCTTGTTTATTTCCAGAGTTTGCCAGTTCTACAGGAAGTAGTAGGTGGCAATAAGACCGGTAATGGACATGGTGATGGTGTACGGGAATGCGTGCATAACCATACGGCCGTAAGAGAGCCTGATGACCGGTGCCAGAGCAGAGGTCAGGAGGAACAGGAATGCGGCTTGTCCGTTAGGGGTTGCAACAGACGGGATGTTGGTACCCGTGTTGATGGATACAGCGAGCTTATCGAACTGTAACATGGTCTCGGCAACCTGAGTCTGAATACCCTGCGGGAGGGTGGCGATGACATCTGCACGATGTACATTGGCATCGGTCAGCTTGGCCATCAGAGCTTCACCGGTCATGCCGATGCCGGGAATGGCATCAAGCACCTTGATGAAGTGCAGCTTGGTTTCCGAGATGTAGACGGTAGCAACGAAGACGTTGTCCGAGATCATGGAGAGCACGCCGTTGGCAATGTAGTAGGCAGCCATCTGAGTTTGTCCCTTCAGCGCCAGAACGACATCCATGACCGGTTTGAAGAGGTGTTGGTCATGAATTACGCCGACGATGGCAAAGAAGACAACCAGCAGGGCGGTGAAGGGCAGAGCCTCTTCAAACGCGGGGCCAAGCTGATGCTCATCGATGAAGCCGTTGAAGGAAGTGAGCAGGACGATGACGGAAAGACCGATGATACCGACTTCGGCGAGGTGCAGCCCAAGTGCGACAATCAGCCAGATACCGACGAGAGCCTGGATAACGAGCTTTGCCTTACCGGCCATGCCGCGTTTTTCTTCCATTTTGATGGCGGTTTCAAGCAGGTGAGAACGGATGTTACCCGGCATTTCCACGCCGTATCCGAATATCTTGAACTTCTCGACCAGAACACAGGTCAACAGACCGATCGCGAGAACCGGCATGGAGACAGGAGCTACCTGGAGGAAGAAGGGCACAAAGTGCCAGCCCATTTCAGAGCCGATGAGCAGGTTCTGGGGTTCACCAACGATGGTGCAGACACCACCGAGGGCAGTACCGACAGCACCGTGCATCATCAGGTTGCGCAGGAATGCGCGGAACTGCTGAAGCTCTGCACGCTGTGTTTCCTTGACAGTGGTGTCGGAGCACAGATCGTGTTCGCATTGCATGGTCTTACCAGATGCAAAGCGGTGGTATACGTTATAAAAACCATACGCTACAGCGATGATAACCGCAGTAACAGTAAGTGCGTCCAGGAAGGCGGACAGGAAGGCACCTGCGAAGCTGAAAAGCAGCGAGATCAGGATTTTTGAACGCACCTTTGTGAGGATGCGTGTAAAGGTGAACTGCAGGAAGTCCTTCATGAAGTAAATGCCTGCGACCATGAAGATCAGCAGCAGGATTACCTCAAAGTTGGCCTCGGCCTCGTGATACACGGTGGCTGGAGACGTCAATCCAAGGAACACGGCTTGAATGGCGAGAAGACCACCAGCGGGAAGCGGGTAGCACTTGAGTGCCATAGCAAGCGTGAAAATGAATTCTCCGATCAATACCCAACCTGCAACGAAGGGACCGACCGTGAACATGAGAATAGGGTTAAGTACAAGAAAACTAAGAATAGTCAGCTTGTACCAGTTCGGCGCATTGCCAAGGAAGTTTTTGCCGAAGGCCTGTGTCAGTGTTTGAGCCATTGTGGGTTTCTCCTCAACTCAGTTGATTTCCGAAACGGCGAGTCGTGACGATTACTAGCCGCCGATAGTCATGGCGGGATACATGCCAGCATCCGGGCCGCTCTGGAACGGCTGTAGAATGTTGAAGCATGCATCCTGAGTCTTCTGGGCATGGCCGCGAGTCTCGTCCGTTCCATCATAGAAAGCACCATTCTCCTCCAGAATGTGCTGAATACGATGACGGAACGCATCGACAAACGCTTTGCCGTCGCCCTTGAATGTGGCGTTGCCTAATTTTACGTCAGTAGCTTTGGCCAGGTCATCCAGATTCACACTCTGGGTTTCCAGGTCAGCCTGCTTAGTAACATATCCCCAGACAGCCGAGTTCTCAGGTATCGTAATTGGCTCTACTGCGTCAATGATAGTATGCGGCATTATAATGGAATCGCGACCGATTGTGATACGATTTTCGTCGGTGCCGTGGACAAACGAGTTGAATCCGACAAAGACATTTCGTCCACTTGTGGTGTTGATGACCTTCCCCCCGTGAGCGGTGACGTTGCCACCCTCATATGTGGAATTCTTGATGTAGCAGTTTTCCTGAGCGTTTGCGCCTTCGCCAATGGACGAGTTCTCGATGTGGGCGCGCTGGGCGATCAGTGCATTCTTGCCGATGGTGCAATCGCCTTTGATAACTGCGTAGGGGGAAACGTATGAACCTTCTGCTTCATTGCCGTGCATTTGTTCGAGCTGCACGGTGGAGTAGATGGGAACGAAATCTTCTTTGAACTCATCCACATAGTCGATGAATTTACCGGAAAGCTTGCCATTCTCGTCCAGTTTCACATACTGCTCGACCACCCCTTCAGGGTACACGTAATTGAACTCAAACAGACCGTTGGCTTTGACCCAAACGCGGCCAGGTTCAATGGTCTGGCGGGAAAGGTCGCCAGCCTGGACGTAAGAGTAGTCGCCGACCACGCAATTGTGCATGACGGACAGGTCTACAGTGGAGAAGGGGCCGAGATAAACGCCTTCCGTCGTGGTCCCATGGATGTTTGAGTAATGCATGGCAACCGTGTTCAGGATGCGGAAAACTTCCGGAACTTCAGGGTTCTTCGAGTGGTTGTGAACAAGGGTTTTGCAAAGGAATGAATTGATGATGCGAATAACTTCATCATAGAAAAGTTTGGTTTTGACACCATTGAATTCCACGACGTCGCCTTTGCGTTTCAGTTCGTCGCCGCGAACATCTGATTTGTACAGGACCGAACGATCAACTTGAGTTTTGCCAAGCATATAGGTCCCGGCAAGGTTGGAATGGGTAAATTTGAAACTGATCGGATGATCCTCGGTCAGTGCGTAGAATGCATAGTATTGCAGGTGGCGCTCACGCGGGATGGCGTTCTTGAGCAGGTTGCGGACATCAATACCCATGGGCTTGAGGTTTACGTTAACTCGGGCCGTGATATGATCAAAGAGTGCTTCAAGTTTTTCCATGATCTTACTCTGGGTTAGATTGTGTATTCAGAAACGGCTGCTCATCGCGCACGATGAGCAGCCGTTTTACTATTACATTATATTAAACTGAGGCTGTTAGCCTCCGACAGGCAAGGTTACGGGCATGCCCATAAGCGGCCAGATGATGTAACATGCAATGCCTGTAAACACCATAAGCAGAATGGACGCCGGAATACCCCAGCCGAAGAACTCACCAGTGGTGAACTGTCCGGAGTCGTAGGCGATGGCGTTGGGAGCCGCGCCGACCAACAGGAGGAACGGCATACCGGCAACGACCAGCGAAGCGTACAGAATGACTTCGGGAGCAACGCCGAGGTACGGCGCGATAACGAGTGCTACCGGTAGTGATATCGCAATTGCCGCCACGTTCATGATGAAGTTTGTCATCATCATGACGAAGAAGGCGATGGACATGACGAATACGAACCAGTTGGCATCGGAGAACAGGACCAGCCAGTTAACGGCCATCCACTTTGCAGCGCCGGTTTCCCACAGACAGAAGCCGATGGACATGGCACCTGCGAAAAGCAGAATGATGTTCCAGGGGATATCCTCAAGGTCTTTAAGATCAAGAATCTTGAAGACAAAGAAGAGAACAGAGGAACACAGAATGATGGCGGTTTTGTCGACAGCTTTGAGGGCAGGAACAAAAGCGCGCAGAGACATGATGGTGATGACAGCGCCTACGATGACCGCAGCCATGATCTCATCACGGGTGAGAGATCCCATTTTGGCGTTCAGCTCGCGAGCCTTTTCACGAAGACCGGGGATACGGTCTTTCTCAGGCTTCATGACGATCATGAAGAAGCCCCACAG
The DNA here is from genome assembly GCF_900217235.1 of Pseudodesulfovibrio profundus. NCBI lineage: Bacteria > Pseudomonadati > Thermodesulfobacteriota > Desulfovibrionia > Desulfovibrionales > Desulfovibrionaceae > Pseudodesulfovibrio > Pseudodesulfovibrio profundus. The sequence goes on from NZ_LT907975.1 coordinate 3,996,636, forward strand.
CAGGAAGGTCATACCCCATCCGATGGGGAACATGTAGTAGCTCAGCTCGAAGAAGCCGATGTCGACGTTGATGATTTCCTTGTAGAAACCGAGAGCAACGGCACCGCGTGCTGCACCGAGCAGGGTGACGATCGAACCAGCACCGGCAACGTAAGCCATGCCGATGAAAAGACCCTTACCAAACTTGGTAGGCTTGTCACCCTCACCGTACAGGGCGTAGATCGCCAAAAGCAGCGGATAGATGGTTGCTGCAACAGCGGTGTGAGCCATGATGTGTGTCAGAGCTGCTGTGACGACGAATACACCAAGATAGATCATCGAGGTTCGCTCGCCAACGACATCAAGCATCTTGTAGGCCAACCGTTTGGTCAGGCCGGTCTTGGTGAAGACCAGGCCGATCATGATGGAGGCAAAGATGAACAGTACCGACGGGTCCATGAAGTCCTTGAACGCCACTTTAGCGGGACGGATCAGGAACATGACCTGCAGGATACCGATCATCAGAGAGGTGATGCCGATGGGGACGACTTCAAAGACCCACCATGTTCCGGCAAGCAGGAAAACGGCGATGGCGCCTTTCCCTTCAGGGGTGAGAACAAAGTGTTTGCCGTTGGGGTCAATGGCATCGGGCCATTGTGGACAGAAATATACAAATGCGAACAGGGCGACACCTGTCAGCATGAAAACGAGGCGTTTCCAATCGAAATCGGGTTTGGCTGCCTGTGCTGCTTCCATGATAAACTCCTCAATTTATCTCGATTTTATAGTTCAGCAACGCAGGTCAGCATACGCTTTTTGACCTCGTTGAAAACATCGTTAAGGCGGATGACGCCGGTGATGGTGCCGTTGGCACGGACGAAAATTGGTTGATGAGCGCCGACAATGTAGCGATGCATGGCCTGGTCGATGTCGTCATCTTCGTTGAGGTATTCCCCTTTTGCAGGGATATGCATGGCTTCTCCGGCCTTGATGCCAACACCGCGTTTGCATATCTCGTGCAGAGAGTCGCCCCAGAGGTTGTACTCTTTGAAGAGGTCGGCCACGTAGCGGCGTGAAAGAACATCCGAATCGAGATCTTTGTTGTTCAGGTTCTTGTAGTTCGGCTCCAGCGCAACGAGGATGTCCGTCATGGTCAGGACGCCTTCAAGGTCGCCTTCATTGTTCACGACAAACACATCGCGGTGTCCGCTGTCGTTCAATACATTGACGACGTCTGCCAGTGAGGCATCCTTGTCGACCGTCTTGTATTCTCCGACAGGGATCATCAGGTCTTTTACTTTCATCTAACTTCCTCCCAAGAAGTTTCGTTTACACTCATGACAAGACGCCGCTCTCGTTTGGAATTCGATATTGGGCGCGTCTTCGTAAACATCACACCTGTTGGCTTTTGGACCACCGGACCGAACCCCTTCGGTCCGGTGGTACCAAACTCCCAGCGACGCCTGCACATCACTCACTGGATGGTCTGCCGTCTGCGAACGACAGGAAAGCGCCGATGAATCCAAGCACATTGAAAAAGCAAAGTGCTATGAGGAAACACCTAAAGTTATAGATAGCAATTGATTGTTTGCGTCAAGAAATGGATGTGAAAAAAAGTGCAAGCACGATTTGAAACAAAATGAAACAAAATGAACGGGTCTTGTTGTTTCAATGTGAAACGATAAGAAACATTTTGATTAGTAGTAGTATTGACCGCTTGAAAGGGTGCCACCAAGGAAGGCTTCCAAAATGATATCGACAGGGCCGCAAATATCATCAAGAACGCGGATGCCTTTCCATTCGAGGAATTCAAAAAATTCCTTTTCTATGCCAGCACAGATCACGGTTTCTATGCTTTCATTGATGGCAAGGCGGCACATGGATTCGCCGGATGGAGCATCAAGTACAACGACGCGCTCATCGATTCGCCCCATGGCGCTGGTCTCACGAGTGATGGTTACGATCAGGGCTTCGCTGGCCATGTCGAAGCGGGGGGCGAGTTCGTTGTCGTGAAGAGGGATCAGTGTTTTTGCCATTGAAATGCTCCTACTCGATGCCGAAATGTTTCATCTTGCGCCACAGGGTGGAACGCCCCCAGCCGAGCATCTCTGCTGCCTGTTTCTTTTTGCCCCCGGATTTCGTCAGCGCATCCAGGATCATTTTACGCTGTACATCTTCCCAGCGCTCTGGAGGTGGTGTCTTGATGTCGCTTGGGCCGGTGGGGGGAGCTGAAGCCAGTGGTTCCGGCAGTCCCGGTCCCTGCAATATGTACCCGGGAAGGTGCCGCATGCGTATCACTTTGCCGTCACAGAAGTTGACGGCGTATTCCACGAGGTTGCGGAGTTCGCGGACATTGCCGGGGAATGAATAGGATTGAAGAAGTTTTTCCGTGTTTTTTGAAAACCCTTCCAGCGATTTGCCAAAACGCACCTGGAACATTTTGAGAAAGTGGTCCATGAGTAGAAGGAGGTCTTCCCCTCGGTCGCGCAGGGGCGGTAGCTGGAGGCGAATGACATTGAGTCTGTAAAGTAGGTCCTGTCGAAACTGATTGCGGCTGACCATGCCCTCAAGATTGTGCAAAGTCGCCGCCATGATGCGTACGTCGGTACGTACTCCTTTGGCAGATCCAACCGGATGAACGACATGGTCATCCATGTAGGAAAGCAGTTTGCTCTGCAAAGCATAGGGGAGGTCACCTATTTCAGAAATGAACAGTGTGCCGCCATGGGCCATGCGGAGGCGACCCGGCTTGTCATGGTCGGCTCCGGGCAGGGCGTTTTTGATGTGCCCGAATAGTTCGGACTCAAGGAGGTCTTCTGGAAGTGCGCCGCAATTGACCTTGATGAACGGTCCGTCAGCGCGGTCTGACTCATTGTGAATCTCTTCGGCGAGCATATCCTTGCCCGTGCCTGTCTCACCGGTAATGAGCACCGGTGAGTCGGTCTGGGCAATGGATGGGGTCATGGCAAAAAGTTTACGTATTTTGGGGCTGCGGCCTACCAGTTCGCCGAAGCCGAAGACGCTGCCTGAAGTCTCGTCCAGCAGATGCGCGGCTCCAGGAGTGATGCTTTCGATGATGGCCTTGAGTTGACCTGAGCTGTCCAGAAGTGGGGCAACAGTCAGACGAACGAAAATCTTTTCCCGAGACCGGCTGACGATATTCGCGTCAACACTACGGCTCGTCTTTTTTGCCCACCCGGCCAGAACTGGGCAGCCGTTGGTGCAGTAGTCGCAACGCAACGCATGCATGCAATGGAGACCGGCGGCTCGTTCTCCGTTCAGCCCGGTGATTGTTTCATAGGGCTTGTTGACAAGCAGCACCTTGCCGCTGTGATCCATGACAGCCACGCCAATAGGGAGCTCGTCGAGCAGCGCATTCATGCCTTCCAGGTCGGAGAGCAGGCTGGTGAGTAGCGAAGGGTTCACGGTGGGCATTGAGCGGCTCCGGTATGTTGAGCCCCGGCAGCGAGGCTTGGTTGCCGTGAATCATAATGAAACGTTTTGCCTAACGCAATCCCGTATTCTCGTGTCGTCGCGCCATGTTAATCCGTGACTGTCTCCGCATCCACCGAGGATTGCTTCGTGAATTGTTCCGTGTAGAGCACTTTGTAATAATCGCACCGCTCCAGGAGTTCCTCATGGGTGCCGACATCGACTATTTCGCCATTCTGCATGACAACGATTCTGTCCGAGTTGATGACAGTTGAGAGTCTATGGGCAATGACGATGGAAGTACGGTCGCTCATGAGATTCTCAAGTGCTTTCTGGACAATTCGCTCGGACTTGGTGTCCAGCGCACTGGTAGCCTCGTCGAGGATGAGCAGTGGCGGGTTCTTGACCAGTGCTCGGGCAATGGTCAATCGCTGCTTCTGTCCACCGGACAGCTTGACGCCGCGCTCACCGACAACCGTGTCGTATCCGTTAGGGAGATCCACAATGAATTCGTGCGCATACGCTGCCTGAGCAGCCGTTTCCACTACGGATTGATCAACGTCTGCATTTCCGTAGGCGATGTTGTCACGGATGGACTTATTGAAAAGGAAGGTATCCTGGGAAACGATACCGATACTGCGACGCAGCGTGCCGATGTCGTACTCCTTGATGGAAGTACCATTTATCAGGATGTCTCCATCGGTGATCTCGTAAAACTTGGGTATAAGGTTCGCCAGTGTTGTTTTGCCGGAACCGCTATGCCCAACGAGGGCAACCTGCTGATTCTTCTTTACATCAAGTGACAGGTTTTTGATGACCAGGTTTGATGTGGAAGGATAGGCAAAGTTCAGGTCCTTGATTTCAAGTCCTTCAAACGACTCATTGAATTGAACTTTTCCGCTTTCTTCTCTGGTTACTTCTGGAGAATCGAGCAGACTGAATACACGTTCGGCACTCGCCAGTGAGCGCTGAATGGTCTTGTTCGAGTTGTTGATCTTCTTGATTGGATCATACAGCATGATCAGCGAGGCCATGAAGGAGAAAAAGGTTCCGGGAGTTCCGACACCGTCGAGTACCTGCTTGCCGCCATACCAAAGCACGAGGCTTGCAGCGAGGCCACCGATCAGTTCCATGATTCTGGTTGAAATTTCGCTATAGAGAATCTGCTTTTTGGAAAGGCGGACGATGTTGTGGCTCTCGTCGTAAAAGTTCCGCGTTTCCTCATTTTCCATGTTGAAAGCCTTAATGACGCGAATACCGGAAAGGCGCTCCTGGGTCAGCGAGTTGATGTCAGCAGACTGTATTTGCATTTTTCTGCCCAGCTTGCGTAATTTTTTACCGAAAAGAATGATGGGATAAATCGTCAAAGGCAATGTGATTGCTGCCCATATCGCCAGCTTCCAATTCATATACAATATGACGCCAAGCAGGCCGAAGCAGGTGATGAATTCCCGGATAAGCATAACCACAGCAGGAATACTATTCCTGACTTCAGCCACGTCGCCAAGTATGCGCGACATCAACATGCCGACCTGTGATTCCTCGAAGTAGCTGAGAGGCAGGTGGACAATTTTCTTGAACATATCATTTCGCAGTTGCTCAAGAACAAGGTAGCCGGTCATATTCATCAGGTAGGATTGCAGAAAACGAAAGATACCTTTGCCGACGATGAGGGCAAAAAAACCGATGGGGATCAGGAGGAGGGCAGTTCTGTCCTGATTGATGAACATTTCATCCATGGCCGGTTTGACCAGATAGGCCGTGCCGGCGTTTGCTCCTGATACTGCAAAAATGGAGAGGAAGCCGATAAGGACCTTTCCTTTGTGTGGCAGGAAATATGAAAGACACCGTTTGAGCAGGTATTTATTGTCAAAAGTTTCTAAGTTGTTGAGATTGTATTTGTTTTTACTCATGAGATAGGCCTCCGTGAGTACATAGATTTTAATATGTATTGATAACGCCAGACATAGGTAATGCAATGAGTACTGTTTTACAAGAGGACCTTGTCATGCGGAATATGTCTTAAAGGTAAACTGTCTGAAATCGATTAAAATCTGTGAGAAATCGTATACTAAAGAGTTGAGACATCGCTGCCGCAACTCTTATCGTCAAAAGATAGCAAAGAGAAGACTCGGCATCTTTTATTTTGCGCCGCATTGTCAACTATTTATTAAGAAAAGAAATGTATATTCCAAAATTATTATAAATGGTAATCTACGTTTTTTGTCACGTTGGTTGCCCTAGGCTTTTTTTCGAAAAAAGTCTTTTATTGCGCTTTCCCCCGAAATTCGGACCACCGGTTAAAGTGGAATCTGCGTCCTTAAACCGATAAGGAAGGACGTATGACAAAGAGCAACAAAAGACGGAAGCATTCGGATAAGTTCAAGGCCAAGGTCGCGCTGGAAGCTATCCGTGGCGTGAAAACGTTGGCGCAGTTGGCTGCGGAGTACAAAGTGCATCCCAACCAGATATCCACCTGGAAAAGGCAGCTCCTTGAAAATGCCGAAGGAATCTTTTCCGGTGGCAAGAAAGCCAAGAGCCAGGAGGAGGTCACCGCACCTTTGTTCGAGGAGATCGGTCGGCTCAAGATGGATATCAAGTGGCTTGAAAAAAAGTTGTAAGCCTGCCGCTTGAGGTACGCCGCCAGTGGATCAAACCGGATCGGGAGTATTCCATCCGGCGGCAATGCAAGTTGGCAGGCATTTCCCGCTCGGGGTTTTACTACAAACCTGCAGCCGAGTCCGATGAGAACTTGGCCTTGATGCGTCTCATCGACGAGCAGTATCTGCGTCAGCCGGATTACGGCTCGCCGCGCATGACGGATTGGCTGAAGACACAAGGCCATCAGATCAACCACAAGCGAGTTGAGCGACTGATGCAGCTGATGGGCTTGCAAGCGATTACTCCAGGGCCGCATACGAGTGTCCCCAACCCGGAGCATCCCGTGTTTCCTTATCTGCTGAAAGGAGTTGCCATTGAGCGAAAGAATCAAGTCTGGAGTGCTGACATCACCTACATCCCCATGCAGCGCGGCTTTCTGTATCTGGTGGCAGTGATTGACTGGTGGAGCCGATTCGTATTGGCTTGGGAACTGTCAAATTCCATGGACAGTTCGTTTTGCGTGGACGCACTGAGCAAGGCATTGCGCATCTCCACGCCAGAGATGTTCAATACGGACCAGGGAGCGCAATTCACGAGCCGTGAATTTACCGGCGTTTTGCAGAGCAAGGGCATTGCAATCAGCATGGACGGCAAAGGCCGTGCAATCGACAACGTATTTATCGAGCGGTTGTGGTGGACGGTGAAATACGAGGATGTTTACCCCAAGGCGTATTCTGATGGAATCGAGCTATACCATGGGCTTACGCGCTATTTTCGGTATTACAACGAAGAGCGCGGACATTCGTCGTTGGACAAAAGAACTCCCGCTGCCGTATACAGAGGCAACCTGAATGTTCATTGACTTGGCTCGCAGCCGTTGCTCCGCTCCGCCCTCGGCCCTTCGGGCCGCCCCTGCGGGGACGGGCTACGCTCCACAACGGCTGCGGCGAACCGCCTCCACGGAGGCACAAACTCGGACGCAGGACTCCACCTTAAAATGGCCGATCAGTGGTCCAAAGGATGGGGGGAGGCGCATATACAAACTATTAAATAATATGTCGTCATCTCTACAAAAGCAAGAAAAAGGCAATGTACAGAGAAAATTGTTAGTAATAACCGATCAATTGAGTGTGTGGTGTTATCACGTACTCGAAATGATCACCGAAAATCTGAAGTTCTACCTGGCGGTGAATCCTGCCAAATAGAAAGATGTAGCTGTCTGAACGCTTACCCTACTACGAACCGATAGGCGAATTTCCGGCCAACCTGATCCTTATGCAGCGAACCGATGAGTTGTTTATGGAGCTGCCGTTTTTCGACTCCAGACAAATACGTAATATCCTCAGGATGAGGGATAGCGGGCCGGTCTGGGGACGACGTCTGATGCGCAAAAAGGGCCTGATGGCGATTTATAAAAAACCAAATATGAGCCATCCGTATCAGCAACATTAGACGTATTCGCATTTGCTGCAGTACAACGCGGTAACTAAGTCCAGTCATGTTTGGAGTGCCAGTATCACATATGTCCCCGTCAAATGAGGCTTATTCTACCTTGTGGCGATTATGGACTGGGACAGGCTAAAAAAACGGCCCTTCCGCACCTGCCAGCTTTAGCTGTTCCACGAAACCAGCAGCCTTACGCCGTTGAATTTTTTACTCTTTTTTCAGAACATAGAAGATCGTCTCCATATGGGCCAAATTGTCCAGTTGAAACAATTTGAATGCTTTCATGGCGAGTCCAAGGAGGCGTGAACTGTGATGCACTTCATAGTATTTGATAGATTTATCCGTCAGCAACGATGCTCGGCGTCTGTCGGCAACAGAAAAACCAAGGTTCAAGAAAAGTTGATCCAGTGATGTGTCAGAGAAGAAGGATATGTGGAAGTATGACCAAGGTTCGATTCCGCACAATGTACGCAGTTTGTGGAAGAAGCGGAATCGGGTCGAATCTGGAACAGAAATGATCAGCACGCCGCCCTTTTTCAATAACCTTCTGAGGCTCGTTAATATTTCAGCAGGGTTAGGAACATGTTCAAGGACGCTGACCATGACGATGATGTCAAAGTAGCCATCCATGGTATCGAAAGGGGAGCATGTATCTAAATCCTCAGCTCTAAGGCATAAAGATCTTTCGGGATCGAGATTTAGTTCATCAATACTTCGCTCAAGATCGGCCGGAACTGGCTCGATACCCCAATATTCGCCGACCTTGGGCAAAATGAGGCGAGTGAGCGGGCCACGGCCAAGGCCGACTTCAAACACCTTGGGCTTGTCGAAGGAGCTGGCCACTTCACCGACCTGACGGGCAATGCGCATATTCTCTTGCTTACGCCAGTCAAGATAAACGACCTCGGCCTCCGGGGATCCCCAGAATTCTTCCTTGTCCCTATCCTCTTCGTCGGTCACGGTATGAATGAATGATTCGTGTGGGTATACAAAATGAAAATTGCAGGATTCACAGTAGTGAACATGTTGCTCAATATTCGAATGCTTGCCAAAGTAAGTGGTCTGGTTCTTCTTGCACAAGGGGCAGAGCGCCTTGGTCGATGTCATTTCTATAACCTCTTATTCGATGTATATTCAGTGGGTGCCCTATACACAGTGGTAGCTAATTGTCCTTTTCGAAGACGTAGAGGGTGTTGAGCCCAAACATGAAACCTTGTTTGAGGCTGAGCTTGTACCCGCATTCCTTGAAAAGTTGGATGATATACTCTGGAGTCAGGCCCATATCTTCCTCCTCCATGCCCCGCTCGTGCTGGTCTTTGTCCCACCAAGCCAACTTGTGCCGTATGATGCCCACAAAGGGATTGATCATCGTTATCACGATCCTTCCGTCCTCGGTGAGGATTCGTCCGGCTTCCTTTAGAACCGCGTGGCGGATACTGACCGGGACATGATTCAGGCAGGCGACGAATGAGACCGTGTCAAAAGAAGCGTCGTCAAACGGAAGATCGGATGTGTCCTCGACGATCATCGCTCCACCTCCGAAGTCATAAACATCAATGCCAATCGCTTTGTTGCCAGTGGCATTGCTGTATATTGCTGTCATTTCGTTGTCTCCGCAACCGATATCAGCGAGTTTGCCTTTGGTGTTATTGAGTACCATCGTAAAACGTTCGACGAGCATATCCGTCAGACCGAGCACCTTCAGGATAGACGGGGAAAGAAAGATGCGGGGAATAGTGCCAATAAAGTCATAGATGGTCTGTGCCGTGGACTTCTCCCCGAATACGACTTTTTCTCCGTTGTGGGTGGCGATTTTGGTTATATTCATGCTGCAAGTTCCTTTTGTTGGCTTAGGTGTCATAAATGGTGTCCGCTGAATCGGATACAGACATTGTGACACGGTTATTGCCCTTTATAATAAAAAAAACAAAGGGCTGTAACAGATAATTAGCCCATGTGTTTTTTTACCCACTGTCTCAATGTCCTAAATTAACTTTTCTGGTTACTGTTGTTGAAACGCCACTCACATTCCTTCAAAAAGAGATGAAAAAGTTTGGGAGGAATACCGTTGATTTTTTTCATGTGGCGTTTGGATTGGTACCAAAAGTTTTTGATCCCATTAATCTGTTTCTGGCTGCCGGCAAACAGTCTGGAGTGCTTAATCCTGTTGTGGTTCCATTTTCCAACAATGAAAGTAAAAGCCCGTATAATTGTATCAATTCCATATCGAATCCTACAGGCTATTGATGATGTTTATTCTGTCGTATTCCATTTTTTTGGTGTTATCCTGAATGTTCGCTGCAAAACACCCAATACTTAGCCAAAAAATATGAGAGTGTAGTGGTTAAGCAAGCAGAAAGGATTGATGTAAAAACAAAACTAAGATGCGCTACCTCATAAAAAAAGAACGTTGTCAGTTGCATGAAAATTATATTTATTAAAGACCGCAAAGCGTATCTCGGGATACTTCGCACATGGCTTATATTTGAGCGAAATGTAAATTTCCTATTGAGCACATAAGCTACAACTATCTGAATACAATTGGCTATCAGAGTTGAGACTGAGGGCGTTAATCCTAGATGATACAACACATTGCTAATGACAAAGAAAATGATAATAAGAATGATCCCAACAAAAATATATCGAACTAATTCATATAAGTTCTTCTTAAGAAACTCTGTCATTTTTTAGCGCAACCAAGTTTTGAGAACTGTGCGTAGGAAGAATAAACCGTATTTTAGGTCTTTTCCTTTTTTGCTCTCCCCATAACTTCTATTTTTTACGGATATAGGAACTTCTAAAATATAAGACCCACTTTTTGCGGATTCGATGATCAATTCCGCGGTGTGATACTGACTTTGGAGGAGTTCCCATTCCTGCAATTTATTACATCGAATTGCTCTAAACCCAGAAGCGCAGTCTGTGATTTTTGTACCTTGTAAGAAGTTTATCAACCAGTTGAAAACAAACAGTCCTATCGACCGGATAGTACTAACCTTTTCAAAGTCACCCATATGACGGGATCCAATTACTAGGTCAGCATCCTCTTGTACTATTGCACTTACAAGACTTTCTATATCATTAGGGTTGTGTTGGTTGTCTGCATCCATTGTTACAACAATGCTCGCATGGTTACGAATTGCCAGTGCAAACCCTGTCAGCAAAGCAACTCCTCCTCCAAAGTTGGTTGGTAACGATGCGAACGAGGTAGCTTGTGATCTGGCAACGTCCAAAGTGTTGTCTGTGCTGCCATCATCGATAATCACAGGAATAACATCTAAGCCACAAACTTCACTCGGTATTTTAGGAAGCAATTCTTTAAGGTTATCCTCTTCATTCAGCGCAGGGATAACGACCCAAACGGAATTAGGCTTCAAGTCAACCATTGGACAAAAGTTGTTACATCCAAGACCGACAGCCAATCTATTCAGGGTTTGCTTAGTTTTGGTATTTTTTGATCGTTCCCAAAAAAAAAGCACAAACAAAATTAGCAGGCCAATAAGCTGGAGGGCTATTATGCGACCAGCTTCGACATTGTTAAGAGATAGTAGAGTTGCGGGAAGTGTTGTTATTGTTGGTAGTGCCGAGATGGACACAAGTCCGATACTGAGTAACATCGGCAAAAACAAACTTCCCCTTACCTGTCTTTTTTGACGTCTTTTTTTCAAAAGAAAAAAGAGTGCAATGACGCCTACTAATAAACCAAAAAAACGTAACCCAATCATATTATATCAATCTTGTTGGTGGTTAACACGGTAAAGAGCCAAGCGTAAGCTAGGAGCATCGTCAATAGCAACTAAAGAAAATTGATTACCAAAACGATCAACAAATCGTGATGGAAAAAGTTCGTCGAGAGTATTACCAGTTCGCCATACAGCTAAAAAGTCAGCATCTAAAGGAGTCCTCCTAGCATTAATTATATCGATTGATGCTGAAAAAGGGTCGTTTGTAAACAAATTCTCCATGCGTTGAGGGTGTTCTCTAGGTAACACCTCAAGGACATTATGTTTTCGTGCTGACAGTTTGGTCCATAGGGACCCGTATGTAGTATCGGTTGCTATCGTAGAAGTTGATGGATATTGATCAAAAACATGGCTTCGATCTATCTTGTATCTAATTAAAGCTCTTTGGGTATATCCCTCGGTGAGCAGTGCTTTGCCTATACGGCCTAAAGAGGAGTTTGCAACAAGGAATACAGTAAAGCATAAGAAGGCTATTGCTAGAACGCCCTTTTTTCCCTTCTTCTGGAGACTAATCCAAACGTCATTTTTAATAAAAACAGTGATTAAGAAGGCGTATAAAACAAAGAATAGTACATAAGTCCCTGGACGTGTCGTCCATCCTTTTTGCAGAATTAAGGCGAGTTGAAGAAAAAAGCCGACAGTTGTGAAGAGATACAAGCGTTTCGCTTGAAAGCGAACCGAACCGAATAATATCGAAGCAACTCCTAATAAATATACAATTACCGAATTTTGTTTATTCAGTTTGCCGTATTGTTCTGCTAAAAGATCAGCAAAAGAAGGTATAATTCGCGAGTGTTCTGAATAGAAAAAACCCATACCACCTTGAATACTGAAATAGCTGACTACTCCAAAGGTAAAAGAAGAAGTGAGCAAGAATCCATTTTTAACGTAGCTTTTTAAGTCTTTTGTACTATTTAAAAGAAGTGGCCAAATCGGAAGGAAAATAACAGTTTGATTGCGTATCCAAAAAGAGGCACCTAGTATAAGTCCTATCAAAAAGGGGTGCTTATTTTTGACGATAGTTAAGTAAAGGCACCAGGAAATGACTAAAATGAATGGAACCTCAGACAACGGGCGAGTTAGTGAAGAGGTAAATGTATATGAAGCAGAAAGGAAAAGACATGTTACAGTTGCCCACACTTCTCCTAAGTAGAATTCGAAGATTCGAAAGAAAAAATACAAGGTCCCCAAGAAGCAGGGAATCCCTAAAACCAAAGTTATTATATATGGTTCATTAATACCTGATAATTTGGCTATAAGCCCAACTAGAATACTAAAACCGTTATTTGCGTATGCTCCAGACAATGCGGCGGAACCGTAATCCCAAAAGTCGAGCCCAACTCGTATGTAGTTTGCTATATCAACGCGATCATGTATACCTTTAAGGCATTTACCCCAAAAAGCAACCAAGGAATATACTGCCAACATCATTAGCAAATGACGCCGTTGAAAATTGAAACTCAAGCTTTTGCAAAAGGGTATTCCTACCATTTGCTTTTTCCTAATATTACATCTCGTTTAATTGTATCCGCATGTTCAGCGACAATTTCAAACATCCTGATCAAGACGTCTTCTGTAAGGTAGTGGGGTTTGACACCAAGTGAGACTAAGGCTTGATAGTTCGGATTATAGTAATGATCCTCTGCTTCAATTCGTGGATTGGGCACGTTCTGTATTTGTGTGTTGTAGCCTAGCTTTCTTCCTACTGATACAACCATTTCAGCCAATTCATTGACTGAAAATGTTTCCATTATCTGGTTATAAATCAGCATTTCTCCAGGCTTGGGTGGGGTCAAGGCGGCTTTTTCTACACATTGAAGTGTATCTTTAATATTAAGATAACCCCGAGTTTGACCACCTTTCCCATATACAGTCAGTGGGTGCTCGATGACGGCCTGTACTATGAATCTGTTAATTATTGTCCCAAAAAACTCATCGTAATTGAATATTGTTTTTAATCGAGGATTGATAATAGTTTGGTCTGTTTCGATGCCATAGACAGGACCTTGCATCAAGTCTGTTACTTTAAGATCCCACATACGGACTCCAAACCAAAGTAAGTCTGTGTCCAATATTTTTGTTGTGTGATAAAGAGAGCTGGCTTGTCGGGGGAAAAGAAACCGATCCGAACGGCCTTTATGCTGTATGTCGAGCCAACCTTCTTCAATGTCTATATTAGGTGTGCCATACTCTCCCATAGTGCCGAGCTTTACCAGATGGGTTGATGGTGAGAGATCCCTTATGGCGAACATGAGGTTGTTGGTGACTCGCAGATTGTTTATCAGCGTTTCATCGGCTGTTTCATAAGTCAACATTGAATAAGGTGCAGAAGGTTGCTCTGCATAGTGAATAACCACATCTGGAGGCCCATCAAATGAAGAATCAATAGCCCATTGATATTTTACTCTTCCATTGAAAAGAGAACGCATACATTTAGGCTCAGCCAAATCACATATGACTGTTTTTATTTCATATCCAGATAGTTCATGCCAGATTTGAGCCCGCTGATTAAACGTAGGGACAGGATAAAGCATGCCCACATCCAACCTGTCACAGGTGTGCCTACGAAAATAGTTGTCTACAGCTGTGACTTCATGGCCAAGTGATGAAAAAAGGAGCGCTGTCGGCCATCCTAGATAGCCATCTGCCCCAAGGATTAAAACTCGCATTTTTTCTCCGGTACTAACTAATCGATTTGATCTAGCAGACCATTTTCTTCCAAAAAGTGGAGCAACTCGTCATAAGTAAGCTGTTTTTCGTATTCTGAATTATAGGCATTAGACACAGATTCTGCGATCATGCTACTATAGGTGTAATCAATCTTTTTAAAGTTGCTGAGAATTGCAGGTTTTACAACAAAGTAATCTTCCAACTCAATGGTCCTGCGCGTTTCTTCACTGGTCATCAACTCTTCGTAGAGTTTTTCTCCAGGTTTTGATCCAATATTGACAATTTTTATATCATTGGGGTGATAGCCATAACGTGGAGCCAAAGCCTCAATCATTACTCTTGCTAGTAGCGCGACACTGATCGTAGGCATCTTGGTTACAAAAACCTCTCCCCCCCGAGCTAGCCCTATTGAGTTGATAACGAGATTTACGCTTTGTCGGATTGACATTATAAACCTTGTCATCCGCTCATCGGTCAGCGTGACTGGACCACCTTGCTTAATTTGCTGGTGAAAAAGAGGTATAACTGAGCCATGTGACCCTAGAACATTTCCAAACCGGGTGGAGGCAAACACTGTTTGACTCGAATCAATATTTGCAGCTGAAATGAGTCGTTCACCCATGAGTTTAGAAGCACCCATAACGCTGGTCGGGTTAACTGCTTTGTCTGAACTGGTGAATACAACCTTTTTAACGTTGTTGTAGATAGCAGCTTTAATTACGTTATTTACACCTATAATGTTTGTTTGGATAGCATCATTAGGAGACTGCTCACACAGGATTACATGTTTGTAAGCAGCTGTATGAATTACTAGGTCAATTCCTTTGAAGCGACTTTGTAATGTGTCTGCATCGCGCATGTCGCACAAAAAGAATGAAATATCATTTCGGTCGCGGTACTTCTCTTTGAGCGAAAAGAGTGCACTTTCATTATTATCTAATACAACAAGTTGGTCTATAGAGTGTTCAGTTGAGAATTGTCTTATAAGTTCCCTGCCGACAGTTCCACATCCCCCAGTCAACAAGATTTTCGTATTTTTGAACATTCTTTCTCCGAAATTAAGCATACAACACCAAGCTGATAGCGCAACGAATTACATCTTGTGTAGCTTTTTGATGTTGTCATATTTAGAATAATTGGTGAGTTGACGATATATAGGTGCCTAAACTTACTTTCCTTGAAGTATTTATTAAATCCTTAATCCGTGAACAGCATCAATGTTTACAACATTAGCATAGCATTGACAACTTTTCTTTCCCCTGGATTTCTGGTATGTTGCGAAAGACAACATCGGCTGAGAATATTTCACCCGAGAGGTGCGCAGCATGGCCAAAATGTCCTTGAAACTTACCGATGAACCGTTGGTGGGGCACGCCGGCCTTATTTCCATCGGCGAGATGCTCAGGATCGCGGCGATCGATGAAACATGCCTGCACAGAGAATCCATGGCCAAGCCCATCAAGGAACGCGACATCTTGCGCACCATGTGCGGGCTGCTCACGCTCGGCAGGACCGACTTCGACCATATCCGGCCCTTTCGCAAAGATGAGTTTTTCGCCCGGTCCCTGGGGTTGCGGCAAGTCCCCTCCGAGGCCTCGCTCAGGCAGCGTTTTCAGCAAATGAGCGAGGACCGGCGTTTGCTCGACGCCCTGCCGGGCTGCTCCCTGCGGCTGTGGAAGAAACTCGACTTCAAACCCCGCATCATCGAACGCGACAATCGCAAATGGGTTCGGGTCGACGTGGACCCCACCATCCTGGACTGCTCGGACGCCCCCAAGCGCGAAGGCGTCGCTTTCGCGCACAACAACGTCCTGGGGTATCAGCTTGTGTGCGGATTCCTCGAGGGCGGCTTCATGCTCGCCTCGCAGCTGCGCACCGGAAGCGCACACGCCCTTTGCGAAGGCGGCGTCGACTTTCTCAAGGAAGTCCAGAAGCGGGCGAAAAAGCTCACCGAAACCAGACTCCTCAACGTCCTCGACTGCGCCTTTGATAGCGCCGAGGCCATCGGTCTGTACCGGCGCGACCCGGAAGCCGACTTCATCATCAAGCACAACCTGCGCAGGGAAAGCGTCACCGGCTGGCTTGAGACGGCCAAGGCCCATGGCGTCGTCCATTCTCCGCGCCCAGGCAAGACCGTCTGGCGCGGCAGCATCACGCGCGAGGTCAAAGATGTGGGGCCGGTGCGATTGGTCTTCGAAGTGACCGAGCGAACCGAAAAGCATGGGCAGCTTTTGTTGTCGCCTGAAATCACAGTCTTTTCCGTATGGACAAACCTCGACCTCCCGGAAAAAGACGTCTTGAGACTCTACCGCGACCGTGGGACCTGCGAGCAGTATTTTGCTGAACTCAAGAGCGAGCTTGATCTGGAGCGCCCGCCGTCCGGCAAGTTCACTGCGAACGAATTGTTCTATCAGGTCGGCATGTTGGCCTATAACATGCTGCGAATGATGGGAGATTGGCTTCTCCGCGCCGATGGTCTGGGACTGAAAAAGGCGAACCGCAGACGGCTTCGCACGGTAATGCGCGGAGTCATGCACATGTGCGGGCGAATGGTGAAGCACGCACGGCGACAATGGCTGAACGTCGTTGGCGGCAGAGGCTGGGGCGAAGCGCTGATGGCCATGCACGCGCGCCTCTGCTCGGTTTGAGACGAAAGGATTCGAGACAACCAGATAAGGACAGGAGAAGTGCGCCCAATAACGCTCAAAATCCGGGTCCATGGGCTCGAAAACTTCTCCTGAGAGAAGAGAGCACGAGGGGTGGGATGATCTAAGTCCTACTTTCGGCATTACGGGTCTCAAAACTGTCTCTCAGGATGAGGTCGGAGCACTGTTCTTGTCCATCTTCACGGATTCAGGTTAAATGAACACGGGAAAATCCTGTAAGAAAGGTGCGCTCGGTTGTTCGGACAATTCAGCGGCAGAATTAAGGTAATGGAGTATGGTAATAACTACAACGCCCAACATGCCTCCTCCAAGGATCGGGATATCGATATCTCCATTGGTTGCATCCCGTCAAGGACCGAATGCGGACGTTGCTAAGTATAGAACCTTAACCCTCTTGACAATTCAACTAGGGCCTCATTTCTTGTATATAGTTCTTGCAAATAAACTCATTAGAATTTCATGCCACGCTATAGCCCCTCGATCATATCGTAATCCAACCAAAACCCCTTGCCATTCATGGGAATATGTATGCTCGCTTCCTTAAGCGACCTTGTAAAATCGTAACAGCTAAACAGACTGCCTTGAACCGTGTTGAAGATTCTGGGGACGCCATTAAGGTAGATTGCGTTCTCCAAAGCAGAAATGCACAAGTCGTTTTCCATCGCATTCAGTAAACGCCAAGACTGCACTCCAGACTTGATTGGGCTTCGAGGGATCTTTGATGCCAAGCAGATGCGAATCAGCTGTACCCAAAGCTTGCCAATGGGATGACCACCGAGCCGTTGGGTGTGAATCCATACATAAGGGGTTTCTTCGGCTGGCTTGGTAATATCGTTCGTCTACTTAGCCTAAAGTCCGTAATGCTGGTCAACGATGAAACTCGTTCCAACATTTTCATTCCAGACCAGGTTTCAGCATTCTTAAATCCGTGGAAAGCGGCTGGACCATCTAGGACGTATACCGTGAACACGGCATTACCAACGCCACCTGCTACATGTGTAAATCTAAATGTGGTGGCATGGAGGTAGCAGTCATTCGCGGATAAAGGATCTAGAAGTAGAGAACCGCTAGCTCAAAAAGATGTTCGCCGACCTCAGCCTGGAAAACACCGCTCTCAAGGATATCATCTAAAATACCTCTGAGGGCTGTTGAACTCAAATAGTTTTTTTCGCACTAGGTCAACGTACTTAAGATGTACATTCGCAAGGCGTGCGTTGCTATGAAGGTGAATCGAAGTTACGCCTACAAGTCGCACCCTCGCGATGAAAGCGAAGTGTTAGCTGCTTTGATAGAACTGACCGAGAAGATGCCAAAATGGGGCTTCAGCCAGCTTTTCACACTACTTCGCAAGGCTGAGTAGGCCTGGAGTCATAAGCGGGTGTGATGGGTGTATTTTCCTTTGAAGTTGAACATCAGGCGAAAGGTGAAAAAGCGCTGTCCCCTAAGGACTCAAAAGCTGTAGCACAGCCTTTGAACGCATTTTTTTGGTCGATCGACTTTATGCACGACACGCTTTACATCGGTCGAGCTTTCAGGACGTTCAACGTGGTTGATGACTACATCCGCGAAGTATTGCCATCGGGGTTGATACCAATCTGCCTGTTGGTCGAGTTGTCAGGAGGGATAATGAAGAGCTATTTCATGAATCTCTCGGTTAAGTGACATATCACCGGCAATTTCAATCAAAATTTTCTAATCTGCTATGGTAATCAATCGCTGAGCTTTCAGATATTGCCTTATCCGAAAGCTTTGTCATTGAAAGCTGTGAAATAAGTATACCTTTGTCATCAAGGTGTGTGCTCGAGGGGGGGGCGTATTTTTTTAGCAGAATGGGAGCGGGAGTCGCTGCTATGAGAAAAAGTTTGAATTTTATGGGGAAAAGTGCCGAAGGATTTTTCGTGCTCAGATTACATTCACCAAGGTCAGCCTTCCTTCTCTTTTAGTCAAGTTTTGACCCTCCACTTTGTCAAAAGAGTGGAGGAGTGCATTTTTAAGGGGCTACTGGCTGAACTTCTGGACACAAAAAAAAGAGGCGTCACAACCAGTTGGATGTGACGCCTTTACTCTCATGGTGCCGAAGAGAAGACTCGAACTTCCACGGGATTGCTCCCACTAGACCCTGAACCTAGCGTGTCTACCAATTCCACCACTTCGGCACGTTTCAGGGCGAAAAGGATTATATGTGGGTGACACATGGAAGGCAAGTCTTTTTTGGATTTTTTTTCATATTTCGTCTTACCTTGCTGTTGCTATGAAAAAACTCTACCTTCCGGTGTAAACCGGAGCAGGGTATGGATAATTTCATTTTACTTATCATATGTTTCCTTCTCGGCTCAGCTTTGCGAATGGGAAAAGTGGTGGATGAGAGCGGCCCGGTCGCTTTGAATGCCATCATTATCTATTTTTCGCTGCCTGCGTTGGCAATTTTGTATGCCCATTCCATTCCCGTAAACATGGCCTTGCTGATACCGGCATCAATGGCCTGGATCGTTTTTGCCATCGGATACCTGTTCTTCAGGTGTGCAGGGCGTTTCTTGGGGTATTCTGAAAAGACAATTGCCTGCCTGTCCATCTGTTGTGGATTGGGAAACACGTCGTTCATCGGTCTTCCCATGATCGAAGCATTGTTTGGCCCGGAGTTCATGGGCATCGGTATGCTTTGCGACACGGCTGGTACGTTCATGGTTTTGGCAATTCCGGGGATTGTTATTGCCGCCAAAGCATCCGGTCAGGCGGTGAGCGGGGCAAACCTCGTAAAAAAGGTCCTTACATTTCCTCCGTTGATTGCCATTGTTCTTGGTTTTTTGATGCAACCGGTTCCTTATCCAGAGTGGTTTGAGTTGGTTTTGGAGCGAATGGGCAGCACGCTGGCTCCCCTGGCGTTGCTCTCTGTCGGGATGAGCCTCAAGTTTCGCGATTTGAAAGGAAATGGGCGAGACATCATGTTGGGACTCGGATATAAAATGTTCATAGCACCCGTGTTGATGGCGCTGTTGTATTTCGGTGTGCTCGGACAAATGGACATGGTGTCCCGGGTTACAGTTTTTGAGGCGGCCATGGGGCCGATGATAACCGGCGGGACAGTCGCGGTATCCTATGATCTGCGGCCCCGGCTGGCGACATCCGTTGTGGGAGTGGGAATCGCGCTTTCCTTTGTGACTCTTCCTGTATGGTATTTTGTAATTACAGCCTTGTAAGGTGACTTTGTATGCGTATCGGTATTCTTGGTGGCAGTTTCAATCCCGTTCATATTGGTCATGTGCGTATGGCCATAGAGGTGCGGGAGCAACTCGGGTTGGATCGGGTGGAGATGGTTCCTGCCATGGAGCCGCCGCATAAGGATGGATCGGGCATTCTTCCATTTGATTTGCGAGTCGATATGGTTCGCCGCGCCGTAGAGGACGTCGATGGCGTGGTCGTGAATACCTTGGAGGGTGATAGGCCCGGCCCTTCGTATACGTGCGATACATTGGAATGCTACCGGACCCTTGAACCGCAAACGGCTCTGTCATTCATCATGGGAGCGTCTACATTTCTGGAGTTGACCCGGTGGCGACGCGGCCTTGATTTACCGAAACTCGCGTCGTTAGTAGTGGTCAACAGGTGGGAGGCTCACGACGAGGTCCCGAAATTCATTGATCAACATTGGGTGGATGCCAAACGGGTAGGGGACGATCAATGGCACTTCCCTGACGGGTATGACATCCATCTGCTGGATATTCCCCGGCTGGATGTGAAGGGTGGACATATACGTCGTCGCTGGCTCGATGGCAGAAGTCTGCGCTTTCTGGTCCCGCAGGGGGTTGAGGATGTGTTGGACAGCGAACGCGAGGTGGTCGAAAGCTACTGGAAGTAGCCTACCTTTTTATTCGCTGGTTCAATGACTCCATGACATCTGTGGGAGAAATGGCAGCCATGCATTCATGACCTTTCTCGCACGATTTGCCTCCATGGAGAGAGCAGGGGCGACAGTCCATGTCGCGTTCCAGCACTTGATCATCAACGCTGGCTGGGAAGAAGCCCCAGGCTTTGACAGTGGGGCCGAAGATGGCAGTGACCGGAGTATCTACGCCGCTCGCCAGATGCATGGGCCCGGAGTCTCCCGTTACCAGCATGTCAGCCTGTCGGAGCAAACCACACGTTGCGCGCAGGTCGGTCGCATTGGTGAAGTCACGAGGGTCGCCTGGGAAGAGCGGGATGTCGTTTCTACCGACCACAAACCAATCCATGCCTGCTGCATCCAGCAGTGCTGTCAAATCATTCCAATGGGAGACAGGCCATTGTTTCGCTGTATGTGTCGCGTAGGGGTGCAGAGCTATCAGTGGGCGATCTGACCGTGGAAGTGTGTTGATTGCCGCTTCCTTTTCCTCTTGCGTGAGGTAGATGCGTGGAGTGATGTCCTGGGCTGGCGGAGGCGTATGCTCCAGGGCCATGGCATACCGTTGTGGAACGCTCGTTGACTCCAACTTGTCTTTGAAAATATCCATGTGTGTTCGGTCGAACAGGCGACGGTAGAGCCCATACTTCGGGTATCGTTTGACCGGGCCATTCCATACTATAGATAATATGCGCGAACGAAGCGTTCCATGGAGATCAAGCAAAGTGTGATCACGAAACCTGTTTGCCAATTCTCTGGCTCGCTGGATCCATTTGGCTGTTGTTAGATCGGCGTCCGATAATGTGATGGTTTCGGTAATGGCAGGGTGGTTTTTCAGCAGCGGAGCATTGGCGGCTCGCGTTATGAAAACAAAGGTTTCGCAGTGGGTGTCATGCCGGTGTGCCAAAACCCCTGTTGTCAGTGCTACATCCCCCATATGGCTCAGGCGGATGACGACTGTCGGCTTCTTTATTCCATTGGATTGCATGGCGAAGATTTTGCCTCAATCATTCCGGAAGTCAAGGGGGATGTGTGTTGCGACATTGGTTTGACTCTGTTATATTTTGAAATCCAGACTCCGGCTTGATCCGGACTGGTTCAGGAAGTGAACAGACCATATGTTTGAACTTATTCTCGCGGTTGGCGTGGCCGTTTTTGTCTCGATGTTTTGCTCCGTGGCTGAGGCCGCGTTGTACTCAATGAGTTGGGCAGACATTGAAAAGCTCACGACATCCGGTAGTAAATCATCAAAAATACTACACAAGCTTCGATCAAGCGTCGATGAACCCATCACCGCCATTCTCACACTGAACACGTGCGCCCATACTGCCGGTGCAGCCGTGGCCGGTTGGGCGTGGGCCAATCTTTATGGCAAAGAAACCCTTTGGGCCTTTACAGCAGGCTTCACAGTAATTATTCTCATCTTCACCGAAATCCTGCCGAAAACGGTAGGCGTGGTGTACAGCGACAAGATCGCACCGCCGTTGGCACGACCGCTTCAGGGGCTCGTTTGGATTTTCCGTCCGGTTATTGCCATGATGGGAGTGCTTTCTCGAGCCGTCAGCAAAAAAACCGACGGGCCGGATCACACGGAAGACGATATCCGAGCCATAGTCTCGCTTACGCATCGATCGGGATCGATCAAGCCTTATGAAGAGCAGTCGATCCGCAATATTTTGATGTTGGACACCAAGACGGTGGAAGAGATCATGACGCCGAGGACCGTGGTTTATTCGTTGCCCACGGACTTGACGGTTGCTGAAGCGCGTGAGCAGCAACGTAACTGGCCGCATAGCCGGATACCTGTTTACGACGAAGACCCGGAGGATATTGTCGGTGTTGTTTTCAGGCGACAGGTGCTTGAAGCACTGGCAGATGATCTTGATGAATTGAAGCTTGGTGACATCATGCGTCCTGTTCGTTTTGTGCTCAAGACGATCACGCTGGACAAGCTTCTGGTGAAGTTTCTCGGTAGCCGCCTGCATCTGTGCGTTGTGCTGGATGAATATGGGGGATTGGCGGGTGTCGTGACTCTTGAAGATGTCCTCGAAGAGATTCTGGGCAGTGAAATTGTTGACGAGACCGACCAAGTGGTTGATATGCGGGAACTGGCCCGTCAGCAGCGAGATGAACTGATTGGATACAAAGCCGCTAATGGCGAAGATCAAAGCAGTTAAACAAATAACAGATTATAGTAAGGGTACATAATGGCGAAAAAGAACAATGCGGCGGTTTACGCCGTTGCTCTCGTACTTTTCCTGAGTGGTCTTGGTTACCTCATCTTTTCGGGGCTGACTGAAGACAGTGTGTATTTCCTGAATGTCTCCGAAGCGCTGGCAGAAGATCGCACCCAGATTAAAAATGCTCGCCTTTTCGGCAAGGTCTCACCTGAGAATCTTGTTATTGTCGATGGCAAGCTTGGTGCTTCATTCGATCTGATTGACAAAATGGAGACCGGTAAATCCCTTCGCGTAGAATTCAAGGGGGCATTGCCCGATACCTTCAAGGACGATGTGGAAGTCATCGTTGAAGGCACATTTACCCCGGACGGCAACCTTTTCAAGGCCAGAACCCTCGTTACCAAGTGTCCTTCCAAGTACGAAGAGCAGAGCCAGGATATGGAAAAAATGAAGAGCTGATTTTCATAAGTGAAAATTTGTTCACATGGTTGCCTATCCGCAGCCGGCATTCTATCGACATCCGAATTTGATGTGGATTCCCCGCTTGATGTGTGATCATCCAGCATGTCAGTACGACGTTTTCTTTAAGGAGCTAGTATGCATTTGACCGGATATGTGAGCCTGCTGTTCGCATTGCTCGCCTTCCTCTTTCTCGCTGTGTGGGCCGGTATCGCGGCCTGGACCAAAAAAGACGAATCGCTTGTCTTGATCGAACGGGCGCACCTCCTTGGTGTTTTCGGTATCGTGCTTTCTTCCATCCTGCTGCTGATCTCACTGGCAACACGAGATTATTCCCTCCAATACGTCTATGAAACCGTCGACAATGCCTTGGGGTTTGTCTACACACTCACGGCATTCTGGGGCGGACGCGAAGGTTCACTGTTATTCTGGGAGTTGATCATCGCGATTTCCGGGGCCATTTTCCTCTTTACTCCCGGCTATAAAGTTCTGGCTCCGCGGACCAGGCTTTACTTCTGGATGTTTTTCCTGATGATTCAGGGGTTCTTCCTGCTTCTGCTGACCTGCTGGTCCAACCCGTTCATTGAAATGGTTCCAGCTCCGATGGATGGACGCGGTCTGAATCCATTGCTCCGCAACCCTGGAATGATTTTCCATCCGCCGCTTCTGTTCTTCGGCTTCGCAATGTATGCGATTCCCGCAGCTTGTGCTCTGGCAGCATCCATCGCCAGTGAAACCAAATCCTGGATCAAGGTCACCCGTAACTGGAACATCCTTTCCTGGCTGTTTCTTACCGCTGGAATCGTTCTTGGCGGCTGGTGGTCTTACATGGAGCTTGGCTGGGGTGGTTACTGGGCATGGGATCCGGTCGAAAACGCTTCCCTGATTCCCTGGTTTGCCGGAACTGCCGTTCTGCACACCTCCATCATTGAAGCTCGACGCAATGCCTTGCAGCGTACCAACGTCTTCCTGATGTCTCTGACGTTCCTGCTGTGTATTTTCTCTACATACCTCACTCGTTCCGGTGTCATTGATTCGCTGCATACTTTCGGTGAATCCCCTGTTGCAGTGCCTCTGTTCTGGGGCCAGATGGCGATCCTCGTCATCACCATCATGGTCACCCTCATGAGCGAACGACTGACCCATCGTACTCTTTCCGATTTCCTGAGCCGACAGGGCATGCTGGTCATTACCGCCTGGTTCCTGCTGGCACTGGGTATCGTGGTTACCATGGGCACCATGTGGCCTGTTATCAGCCAGATCTGGACACACCAGTCCATGGGCCTGGATGCGAACTTCTATAACCGTGTCTGCCTGCCGTTCCTGTCGATCCTCGTTCTTCTCTTCTGCTACTGTCCTTGGATGGGATGGAAGGGAGGCCTTCGCGATCGAACCGGCATGATCATCGTCACCGGTGCACTTGTGGCCGGTCTCATCGGCTTCTACGCCATGGGTATCACCAAGCCGCTGGCTACGCTGACTGCTGCCGCTTCCGTGGCTGCCATTGTCTCAATTGTAGTTCTCTTCATCATGAACCCGGCCATGCGGAAATCCCGTCGGGCATGGGGAGCGTACGGCATCCACTTCGGTATGGTGCTCATGGCTCTCGGAATCGCATTCTCCGGACCATACAAGGTTGAGCGCGAGTTCATCATGACTGAAGGTGAAGTCGTTCAGTTGGAAGAGTACGAGATCAAATATGTCACCGTTACCGAAGACCGCACCAAGGAGCTGAGGGCGCGTGCTACTGCGACCCTTGAGGTTTCCAAGGATGGTAAGGTCATCGGGGAAATGCGTCCGGACAAACGTATCTACGTTAACTACGAGCAGCAGCAGTTTGCTGAAGTAGGGACCATTTTCAGCCTTGGTGACGAACTATATTCAACACTGCTTGGCTTTACCGAAGAAGGTAAGGCAAGCTTCATGATCAGCATCAACCCTCTTGTCAACTGGGTCTGGATTGGCGGTACCATCATGTGCGTCTTGCCGCTCCTGGTACTGACCCGTATTCGCCGACTTGAGGAGACCAAGTGATGCCCGAGGTCGAAGCGGTCCTTACCGTAAAACGGGCGGCCAAATTCTATGGTCAGAAGCTCGTTTTCAAGGACATATCCTGTCGTTTGGAACCGGGACAGATAATGCTTGTCGCCGGTCCGAACGGCGCAGGAAAATCGACCTTGATGCGTATCATGGCCGGACTGTCCAAGCCGTCTGCCGGAGATGTGTCACTTGGAGTCGAAGCGGAAGACATTGTCTACCTCGGACACTCCACGTTCATCTATCCTGGCCTGTCGGCACTGGCGAATCTCAAGTTCTGGGGGACCATGTATGGTCTTTCCCCGAATCGGGATGAGCTTATGGGGCTTTTGAAGCGGGTCGGATTGGAGCGGGCAGCCGAAGAAAAGGCCGGTGCTTTTTCTCGCGGCATGGCCCAGCGGCTCAATCTGGCCCGAGTGTATCTTGTCCAACCTAAACTCATCTTTCTGGATGAGCCCGGGACAGGACTCGACCCAAAATCCCTTGCAACACTGCGAAGGGAAATCGTGGCATTTCGGGACAATGGAACCAGTGTCGTCTGGATCAGTCATCATGTGAGTGAGGATACCGCCCTGGCGGATCTCGTGCTCGCTATTGGTGGCAAGAAGGTTGAATACTTCGGGCCTGCCGATGCATTCGTTCCAGAGGTGGATGTATGTTAAAGCGAACCATAGCTGTTGCATCCAAAGACCTCACCCTGGCCGTTTCCGGTGGGCAGGGATTGGTTCAGGCTGTTTTGCTCGGACTGTTGCTCATTTTCATGTTTTCCTTATCCAAACCCCTGGGCGGGGCTATCTCGCCCCAGGCCGCAGGTGCCATCTTCTGGCTTGCCTCCGCGTTTGGTTTGGTGCTGGTCTTCAATGATTTGTTTGCAATAGAAGAGGCCAATGGAGCGCGTATAGGCATCCTGTCCTCTCCGGCTCCCGTGCATTCCGTATGGGTTGGTAAAGGGGTTGCCGGGCTGAGCCTGCTTCTCATCTCCCAACTCGTCTTCCTGCCAGCAACCGTGGCCTTCCTTGGTCAGACGGTCTACGGACCATGGTGGTTGCTGCTGGTGACGCTGATCGCCGCAGATATCGGGCTGGTCGTGATCGGAGCGCTTCTTGGGGCTTTGAGCCAGGGACAGGCTGCTCGCGAATCATTGCTTTCCGTCATTGTTTTCCCGCTATTGCTGCCGGTGTTGCTCGCCGGAATCACGCTCTTCGGCTTTTGTTTTTCACCGGACGAAGTTGAGGGGCTGGATAAGTGGCTCGGATTGATTTTTGCTTTTGATTGTTTGTTCTCCGGGGCAGGTCTCTTCTTGTTCCCGTTCGTTTACAGTGGAGAAGAATAGAAATGAAAGTGAAGCTTCTCGCAGGATTGGCTGTTGCGGCCCTGCTGGTGCATCAATACATGATCTGGTTCTATGCGCCGATTGCCCAGTCCGGGCCGGTGCAGAAAATATTCTACATGCATCTGCCTTGTTCTTGGTGGGCGCTCATGAGTTTTTTCGTGGTTTTCGTTGCCTCGATTCTCTACCTGTTCAAGCGAAACGATGTCTTTGATCGTATCGCTGGAGCAGCGGCCGAGATCGGTGTGCTCTTCGCAACGCTTGCGCTGATTACCGGTTCGGTTTGGGCCAGAGCGGAGTGGGGACACTGGTGGCTTTGGGATCCCAAGCTCACGACAGCACTTATCATGTGGTACGTCTACGCGGGGTATCTCGTGTTGCGGTCAACTCCTATGGGGCGTGATCGGAAAGCGCTTGTTTGCGCTGTGCTGGGTATTGTCGCGTTTCTTGATGTGCCGCTCGTATTCTTTGCTGCCAAGCTCTGGGGTAGCGCACATCCGGATGGCCTGGCCCGAAAGGGATCGGGTATGGAAATCCGCATGTGGCACACCATATTTGCCGGATTGATTGCCTTTGGTTTTGTGTGGGGAGGTATGCTCCTTGCCCGAATCCGTCAGCTTGGCAAACAGGCCGATCTGGAAGCCCAGCTGGTCTGGGATGACGAATAATATTTATCAACCAAGGAAACAGTATGTCTGCAACTACATATCTCATCATAGCCAATGCAGCTGTGTGGCTCGGAATAGCCGGGTACATGGGCTTTTTGTACGTCAAGGCTGACGGTTTAAACAAGCGGCAGCGGCAAATTGAACTTCTGGGGGATTCCAATGGCAACTAACGCAGTCAATTTCAGCCGTAAAACCATTATTGCAGCAGTTCTACTGTGTGCAGCGGCAATGTTTATCACCAGCTTCGTATATCGTATGAATCATCCCAACCTCTTTGTGCAGGTTGAGCAGCAACACAGCCCTGATGACGGGCATGATCACAGCACGGATGGAACTGGCGCTCCTGCTGGAATGAGTGAGGGGGCCATGGCCAAGGTCAAGGAGTTCATGGCTCAGGTCAAAGAGAATCCCAACGATGTAAAGGCGTTGATCAATCTTGGTAACTCGTTCCTCATGATGCGTGCCTGGGACAGGGCTTTGGAACCGCTTGAAAAGGCCAACTCGCTTGAGCCTGGTAACATCGGTCTCCTGAAGGCCATCGGTATCGCCTATTTCAATAAGGAAAATTTTGACAAGG
This sequence comes from Pseudodesulfovibrio profundus, assembly GCF_900217235.1. Classification (NCBI taxonomy): domain Bacteria; kingdom Pseudomonadati; phylum Thermodesulfobacteriota; class Desulfovibrionia; order Desulfovibrionales; family Desulfovibrionaceae; genus Pseudodesulfovibrio; species Pseudodesulfovibrio profundus. The sequence goes on from NZ_LT907975.1 coordinate 4,024,301, forward strand.
CGGCCGAAGCATACAAGCAGATTCTGGCTATCGACCCGAACGATACGCTGGCATTGTTCAATCTCGGAGTCATAAACAAATATTATTTCGAGGATATGGATACCGCCAGAACGTATTTCGAAAAGGTTCTGGTCATAGAAAAGGATGATGAAGAAATCATAAAGATGGCCAAGCAGGAACTCGATCATTAAAAAACATGTAATAACGAGTGGTTGTGCAGTAAGGCTACGAGCCCCATCTTATTGACAAAGTGAACAAATTAAATACAATGCTACATTCGGTCTGTGGTTCCGTGGGGAGACGGAACCACAGACTAGTGTCTACTGTTTGTTAATGAACAGTATTTTCTGTTGGAACCTTATACATTTAGGAGAGGAAAGTATGAGAAAAGTGCGTCTGATCGCTCTGTGCGTCGCCATGGTCGCCATGTTGGTTGCCTGCGGCGGAGAGAGTGAGAAACAAACGGCTTCAAAATTGGTACTTGGTGTTGCTGGTGCTCACTCCGGAGACCTTGCTTCCTACGGTCTTCCGACTGTTAACGCTGCCAAGCTCGCCGCTGCCAAGGTTAATGCCGAGGGCGGAATCAACGGCGCCATGGTTGAAGTTGTTGCTCAGGATGACCAGTGCAAGCCCGAACTGGCTACCAACGCCGCTACCAAAATGGTTTCTGATGACGTGAAAATCGTCCTCGGTCACATTTGTTCCGGTGCAACCAAAGCTGCACTGCCCATTTACCTGGAGTCCGAGATCGTTCTGATGTCGCCCTCCGCCACCAACCCGCCGCTGACCCAGTCCGGCGAATACCCGAATTTCTTCCGCACCATCGCTCCTGACGATGCGCAGGCCGCCCTTGAGGTCTCCTTCGCCAAAGGCCTTGGCCTCAAGAAAATCGCCGTTATCCACGACAAGGGTGATTACGGTAAAGGTTTTGCTTCCTTCTGCAAGCAGTTCATCGATGAGCAAGACGGTATCGAAGTCGTTCTGTTCGAGGGTGTGACCCCCGGCGCAGTTGACTATTCTGCCGTTGTTCAGAAAATCAAATCTTCCGGCGCTGAAGGCGTCATCTTCGGTGGTTACCACCCTGAAGCATCCAAGATCGTTACCGGTATGCGCAAGAAAGGCATGGAATTGCCGTTCCTGTCCGATGACGGTGTAAAGGATGAGACCTTCATCAAGGTTGCTGGAAAGTACGCTGAAGGCGTCTACGCCACCGGTCCCAAGGACTTCTCCGGCAACGCCATCTACCAGGAAGCCGTCGCTGCTCACAAGGCTGAGTTCGGCGCTGATCCCGGTCCCTTCTTCCCTGAAGCCTACTCTGCAGCTCTGGCTCTGCTGAATGCAGTCAAGAATGCCGGCAGCACCGACTACGCCAAGGTTACCGAAGCTCTCCGTACCCAATACGTTGATACTGCCGTCGGTAAGATCAAGTTTGACGCCAAGGGCGACGCCGAAGGCGTTGGATTTGCCGTCTACCAGGTCCAGAATGGTCAGTACGTGGAAGTCAAGTAAATCGCTTGATTGTAGAATGACATAATCCACCAGGGGACAGGGCGAACCTGTCCCCTGGTGCTATTTAAGGTATGGGAATAACATCCTATGGAATATTTTCTGGAATTGTTCTTCGGGGGATTGACCCGGGGTAGCATATACGCGCTCATTGCTCTGGGCTACACCATGGTCTACGGCATTATTGAGCTTATCAACTTCGCTCACGGCGAAATCTACATGATTGGCGCGTTTACCGGGCTGATAGTGGCCGGACTGCTGACCATGCTCGGCTTTCCCGGTTATTCTATTTTGGCCATCGCAATTGTTTGTGCAGTCATATGGGCTGCTGCCTATGGATTCACAATCGAAAAGGTTGCCTACAAGCCTCTGCGTGGTGCGCAACGTCTTTCTCCACTCATTTCAGCTATCGGCATGTCCATTTTCCTGCAGAACTACGTCATGCTGGCTCAGACCTCCGACTTCCTTCCGTTCCCTGAACTCGTTCCTGAGTTCGAGTTCATGAAGTCAATGGGGTCCATGCTCAGTTCTTCTGAACTGGTCATCGTCGGTGCCACCATAGCTGTCTGTGTCGGGCTTACCTTGTTCATCAAGTTCACCAAGCTCGGCAAAGCCATGCGGGCCACGGCCCAGAATCGCAAGATGGCCATGCTGGTCGGCATTAATGTCGATATGGTCATTTCTGCCACTTTTGTCATCGGTTCCAGTCTTGCCGCTGTCGGTGGTGTGTTGATCGCGTCCCATATCGGGCAAATCAACTACTTCATCGGATTCATCGCAGGCATCAAGGCATTTACTGCTGCAGTTCTCGGTGGAATCGGCTCCATCCCTGGTGCGATGCTCGGTGCGTTGGTGCTCGGTCTTACCGAAGCCTTTGCCACCGGATATGTCTCTTCCGACTATGAAGACGTTTTCGCATTCTGCCTGCTGGTGCTCATCCTGATTTTCAGGCCGTCCGGCATCATGGGTAAGGAAAAGATACAGAAGGTTTAACATTGATAGAAAAGCGGCTTTACGCCGTTCTTCCTGCAAGGAATATATCGTGAGTACTGATAGCAAAACAATGAATCAGGGGTTCCTGCAGTTCTTCCTGACCGCCGGGTGCGATAGTTTCGCCCATGCGGTCGGAAAATCTCTGCTGGTTGCCGCATGGTTCGTTTTCCTCACCTTCCCGATTATGGTGATCAAGGTGAATACCATAGAGCAGACGGTGGTGTGGCGGTGGGAAAACGTCGCTTACATTGCCGTAAGCGTCTTCTTCGGTTCCTTTTTGTGGCGCTGGCTTCTGGCGCGTAAGGAACTGATGAAGGATGCAACGAAAAAAGAATCAAAAGTAGAAGCACTGCTGACTAAGGTCCAGTCCAATACCGTGCTGAAGTTTGTTGCTCTGGGTGCAATTGCACTCATAGCCATAGGCTTTCCGCAAGTCGGTAATCTGTATCAGACAAACATCATGATCTCTTGTCTGGTGTATGTCGTTCTCGGACTGGGGCTGAATATCGTTGTCGGTTTGGCTGGCTTGCTCGACTTGGGCTATGTGGCTTTTTATGCCGTCGGTGCGTACGCGTACGCACTGTGCAACATGCACTGGGATATCGGTTTCTGGTACATGTTGCCCATCGGGGCCGTGCTTGGAGCCATCCTGGGCATCATTCTTGGTTTTCCCGTACTTCGACTGCGCGGTGACTACCTTGCCATCGTCACTCTCGGTTTTGGAGAGATCATTCGATTGGTCCTTGAAAACTGGGGCGAAGTGACCATGGGGCCTTCCGGTATTTCCGGTATTGATCGTCCTGAATTCTTCGGAATGGACCTTGGCGTGATCGGATCAACGACCTACATGTATTACATCATGATCGGGCTGCTTGTTTTGACCATCTTCTGCGTCAACAGGTTGCAACATTCTCGTATCGGGCGAGCGTGGCTCGCTCTCAGGGAAGATGAAATAGCCTGCCAGGCGATGGGAATCGACAAGATGAAGACCAAGCTCATGGCATTTGCTCTTGGAGCAACATGGGCAGGTATGGCTGGTGTCGTTTTTGCGGCCAAGACCACCTTCATCAACCCGGCATCATTCACCTTCTGGGAATCTGCCATCATTCTGTCCATCGTCGTTATCGGTGGTATGGGCTCCATTCGCGGGGTTATCGCCGGCGCAATCATTCTGATTCTTGTTCCGGAATTCCTTCGTGATTTTGCAGAGTTCAGAATGCTGCTGTTCGGTGCGATCATGGTTCTGGTCATGGTGTTCCGACCACAGGGCCTGATCAGCGCCAAGCGCAAGATCTACGAGTACAAAGCTAATACTGCGAGTGCGGCAAATGAGTAATCCAGTCTTAAATGTCAACGCCGTGAGCAAGGACTTCGGGGGTATTCGTGCCCTGGATGAAGTCGATCTCGTGGTTAATGATAAAGAAATCGTGGCCCTTATCGGGCCGAACGGTGCAGGGAAGACCACGTTCTTCAACTGCATTACAGGTATATATACGCCGACATCCGGTGATGTTCTCATTGACCCAGAGGCTAATGGGAATACTAATCGGATCAATGGCAAGAAACCGAATATCGTTACCGAACTGGGCATGGCGCGGACATTCCAGAATATCCGACTGTTCCCGTCCATGACGGCTTTGGAAAACGTGATGATCGGTACTCACTGCAGAACCAAATCTTCTGTATGGGGAGCCATATCGCGCAACAAGAGAACGAGAAACGAAGAGCAGGCTGTAATCCAGCGAAGCTATGAACTGCTGGAGTTGGTCGGTCTTGGCAAGTACGTCAATGAACTCGCTTCCAATATAGCTTACGGTAAACAGCGTCGTCTTGAAATCGCACGAGCTCTCGCCACTGATCCATTTTTGCTGCTGCTGGATGAGCCTGCTGCAGGTATGAATCCGCAGGAGACCTTGGATCTTGAGAAACTCATTGTTGATATCCGCGAGCAATTCAATATCTCCATTATGCTGATTGAGCATGATATGAAAATGGTCATGTCCATGTCTGATCGCATTTATGTATTGGATTATGGTCGAATGATTGCCGAGGGAACACCGCAGGAAATTGCGGAAAACCCGGATGTCATCAAGGCCTACCTTGGGGAGGGTGATGATGAGTAGAATCCTGGAACTCACGAAGGTCAATAGTTTCTACGGCAACATTCAGGCGTTGTACGATGTTGATCTGCATATTGATACTGGCGAAATCATTACCCTGATCGGCGCTAATGGCGCGGGAAAGTCTACAACCCTCATGACCGTGTGTGGTGTGGTTCAGGCTCGTAGCGGAAGTGTCGAATACCAGGGATTGGATATCACCAAGGAATCGCCCAACAAGATTGTTGGCCAGGGAATCTGTCAGGTTCCCGAAGGTCGGTTGATCTTTCCTGAACTGACGGTTCAGGAAAATCTCGATATGGGCGCATTCATGCGTAATGATAAAAGTGGTATCGCTCGCGACCTCGAATATAGTTATGATCTCTTCCCCATCCTGGCCGAGCGGCGCAGGCAGCCTGGCGGTAACTTGTCAGGTGGTGAACAGCAGATGTTGGCCATTGCCCGGGCGCTTATGGCAAGGCCGAAGTTGCTGCTTCTGGACGAACCGTCCATGGGGCTGGCTCCTTTGGTTGTTCGGCAGATCTTCGATATCATTCAGAAAGTCAACAGGGAGGCCGGCACCACGATATTCCTCGTGGAGCAGAACGCCAACCTCGCTCTGAAAATTGGGCATCGAGGATATGTCATGGAAAACGGGCGAATAGTGCTCACTGACACCTGCGACAAGCTCTTGGCAGATGAGCAGGTTAAAAAGGCCTACTTGGGCCTCTAATGAAAGCACAAGGCCGGACGGAAACGTCCGGCCTTCTTCTTAGGGGTGTTGTTTAGGGGTAGACGATTGGCGAATAGTCGCTTACAAGGCACCACCCAGATGCTAAAGGACAGCGTGATATATAATCGAATCGCGCTGAGTGATCCTATATAGATGTACGAACCTAAACGCTCCGGAGGAAAGATATGAGCAAAATTCTTGATAAGGCACTGACGTTCGACGACGTTCTGTTGTTGCCGGGATACTCCAATGTATTGCCCGATTCGGTGGATGTTTCCACTTATCTGACGCCACAGATCAAGCTGAATATACCGCTCATATCCGCAGCCATGGATACGGTTACCGAATCGCGCATGGCAATTTCCATGGCACGATATGGCGGAGCTGGTGTTATTCACAAAAACATGTCCGTACGTGAACAGGCCCGCGAAATTGATCGCGTTAAAAAGTCTGAGTCCGGCATGATTTCCGATCCGATTACGGTCCACCCTGATGACGATCTGGCCAAGGTGAAATCCATCATGGCCGAGTACCGTATTTCCGGTCTGCCTGTTGTTAAGGGCGATCACCTTGTCGGCATCATCACCAACAGGGACATCCGCTTTGTGCAGGATGACAATTCTCTTGTTTCTGAGTTGATGACAAGCCGTGATCTGGTGAGCGTTCCTGAGGGAATCGACACCGGTGAGGCCAAGCGCAAGCTGCATCAGCACCGGATCGAAAAACTGCTCGTCGTTGATGAAGACAATCGACTGAAAGGGTTGATTACCATCAAGGATATCAACAAACACAAGAAATATCCTGATGCAGTCAAAGACTCCCTGGGTCGCCTTTTGTGCGGAGCTGCCATCGGCGTTGGTAACGACTGCCTGAGCAGAGCTGAAGCACTTCTGCATGCCGGGGTTGACTTCCTGGTTCTGGATTCCGCCCATGGGCATTCCGAGAATATTCTCAAATCCGCTCGTGATCTGCGCGCTGCCTTCCCGCAGGTGCAGTTGATCGGTGGCAACATCGCTACCTATGAAGGTGCCAAGGCTCTCATCGAAGCCGGAGTTGATACCGTCAAGGTCGGTATCGGACCTGGTTCCATCTGCACCACCCGTATTGTGGCTGGTGTCGGCGTCCCGCAGATCACCGCTGTAATGGAAGCCAACCGCGCCGCTCGCGAAGCAGACAAATGCATCATCGCCGATGGTGGTATTAAATACTCCGGTGATGTGGTTAAGGCTCTCAGTGTAGGGGCAAATTCCTGCATGATGGGATCTGTTTTGGCCGGAACCGAGGAATCTCCGGGTGAAACTATCTTGTACCAAGGCAGAACCTACAAGCAATACCGCGGCATGGGCTCCATCGACGCCATGAAGAAGGGCAGCTCTGACCGTTACTTCCAGGAAAAATCCAAGAAGCTCGTTCCCGAAGGTATTGTCGGGCGTGTTCCTTACCGTGGTAAAGTGGGAGAATCCATTTACCAGTTCATGGGCGGTCTGCGCTCTGGAATGGGGTACACCGGTTCTTCCTCTATTGATGAGCTTTACGAAAAAAGTCAGCTTGTGCAGATTTCTCCGGCTGGCCTTCGTGAGTCTCATGTCCACGATGTCACCATCACCAAAGAATCTCCCAACTACCGGGGAGACGCGTAAGTTGTTATTGCGAGGGGGACCGCTTGGCGGTCCTCCTCGTTCATTCCAGCCAGTGGAAAGTTCACTGGTGTCGGAACGAACATAAAGGTAGAGTATTTCCTTTCGGGCTACTTGTCTGGTATGTAATCGGACGTGGCCTATTCGTCTTTATGGCCCTATTTGTTCTTTTCATTTTGGACTTTGTGAATTAGAGACAATATCATGCATGACAATAGAGTACTCATTTTAGATTTTGGCAGTCAGTTCACCCAGCTCATCGCACGTCGCGTGCGTGAAGCAGGCGTGTATTCCGAAATTCACCCCTGTAATGTCGACCCCGAACGGGTCAAGGCGTTCAAACCGTCCGCGTTGATCTTGTCCGGCGGCCCGTCCAGTGTTCTGGAAGGCGGCTGTCCTGACCTCAACATGGACTATCTTGAGATGGGTGTTCCGGTTCTCGGCATCTGCTACGGAATGCAGCTCCTGGCACACAAGCTCGGAGGCAAAGTGGTAGCATCCACTGATCGGGAATACGGACGTGCGCAGTTCTCTGCGCAAAACGACTGCGTGTTGTTTGACGGCATTGAGAACAAAGAGGACCTCACGGTCTGGATGTCTCATGGTGACCGCGTGGAGGGCTTGCCTGAAGGGTTCGTCCCCATGGGTAAAACCGACTCCATCGAGTTCGGCGCCATGGGTAACCCGGAAAAGAAAATGTACGCGTTGCAGTTTCATCCGGAAGTTGCTCACACCGTCAGCGGCGATACCATTATTCAGAACTTTCTTTTCAAGGTTGCCGGCCTGGAGCCTTCCTGGTCCATGGCATCCTTTGTTGATTCCTGCATTGAAGACCTGAAGAAGCAGGTCGGCGATGACAAGGTCGTGCTTGGCCTTTCCGGCGGAATCGACTCAACCGTGGCTGCGGTACTGCTGCACAAGGCCATCGGTAAGAATCTGCATTGTATTTTTGTTGATAACGGCTTGCTCCGCATGGGCGAAAAAGAAGAAGTTATCGGATTCCTTGCTGAACACTTCGATCTGAACGTCAAGTTCGTGGGTGCTGCCCAGGAGTTTCTCGATGACCTCAAGGGCGTCGAAGATCCTGAGAGGAAGCGCAAACTTATCGGCTACAAATTCATCGAAGTCTTTGACCGGGAAGCCAAGGCCATTGATGGCGTGAAGTTCCTCGGACAGGGTACCTTGTATCCTGACGTGATCGAGTCCGAATCATTCAAAGGCCCCTCCGCAGTAATCAAGTCCCACCACAACGTAGGTGGCCTGCCGGAAAAGATGAATCTCAAGCTGGTGGAACCCCTGCGCGAACTGTTCAAGGACGAGGTTCGCAGAGCAGCCTATGAGCTTGGTTTGCCCGAGCATATCATCTGGCGTCAGCCTTTCCCCGGCCCGGGGCTTTCCATCCGCATTATCGGCGAAGTAACCGAAGAGCGTCTGGAAATTCTGCGACTTGCAGACAAGATCGTTCAAAATGAAATGGTTGCCTCTGACTGGTACCGTAAGGTATGGCAGGGCTTTGCCGTGTTGTTGCCCCTCAAAACTGTTGGAGTCATGGGCGACGATCGTACTTACGAGAACGTTATTGCCCTTCGTGTTGTGGACTCCCTGGATGCCATGACCGCTGACTGGTCCAGACTGCCGAGTGAACTGCTCGCTCGTATGTCCAACCGGATCATCAACGAGGTGAAAGGTGTTAACCGCGTGGTTTTGGATATTTCGTCCAAGCCGCCGAGCACCATTGAGTGGGAATAAGCTTGAACTCCTTCTGAAAGGATAAGTGATATGTTTGGAATAGGCGGACCGGAACTGTTGATCATCTGCGTGGTTGCGCTGATTGTTATCGGACCTCAGAAGCTGCCGGAGATGCTCAGGTCCTTGGGCAAAGGCGTGGCTGAGTTTAAGCGAGTAGGCAACGACGTCAAATCCACATTGGATGACGAGGTCAGCAAGGCCGAAGCTGAAGCGCGTAAACGTGAAGTCGATCAGGAAATGGCAAAGCGGAAGGCTGAGAAAGAGGCTGCCGCAGCCTCAACTCCTGAAGATGAGCCAGCCGGAAATGACGTGGATGAAACCAAGGCCCAAGCGCCCAAGGAATCTACTGAGACCGCTAACGACAAGGCCTAGATTCGCATGAGTGCAAAAGACGATGTGAAGAAGGTCGACGGTGAAGAGCCGGTCGACGTGGTAGAGAATTCCTCAAGTGATGACCCTTCACTTGAAGAGGACGATCAGGCAGTAGCGACAGAATCCGAGTTGGCAGAAGCCGAGACCGCACTCAGTGAGTCAGGTGGCGGTGACGGGGCAGAGCCTCCGGCCAATTCCGGGGATGCTGACGGGTATCCCGACACCGACGATGAAGGTGATGAAGAAGAGGTGGAAGAGGAAGGCAATATGTCGCTCCTCGACCATCTTGCCGAACTCCGTATTCGGTTGACGCGCAGCTTTATTGCTGTGGCTGTCGGTATGGTTGCCTGTTACGGCTTTGCCGACAAAATGTTCAACATCCTCATGGAACCGATGATCAAGGTGTTTCAGGATCGGATGGCGGACAAGCCCATGTTGCCTGTTGGATTCTTTGATGACTTGCGCCAGGCTTTGGGGCAGGTTCTCGCTGAAAAAGGATTCCAGCATAGCGAGCAGGTCGACCTTTTTGTCAATGCGCTCCAACAGTCGCTGATGCAAGTGGCCCAGGAAGGGCACTTTCAGTACACGTATCCGGCAGAAGCCTTTTTCTCGCATATCAAGATTGCCATCGTGGCCGGACTGTTTTTAGTCAGTCCGTATGTTTTTGCTCAGATTTGGGGATTCATTGCGCCAGGGCTCTACGCACATGAGCGCAAGTGGATGATACCCATGGCCATCATTTCGGCGTTGTTTTTTACTGCCGGTGCCATGTTCGGTTATTTCATCGTCTTCCCATATGGTTTCGAGTTCTTTGCCAGCTTCTCGACGGACGGTATTCAGTTCACTCCGAAGCTTAATGAGTATCTGAGTTTCTGTTTGAAGCTACTATTCGCTTTCGGGTTTGTTTTTGAACTGCCCCTGTTTATATTCTTCCTGGCAAGAATGGGGATGGTTTCTTCCTCTGGCCTGCGCAAAAAGCGCAAGTATGCTATCCTGATCGGATTTGTCATGGCGGCAATACTCACACCGCCGGATCCGTTTACCCAGTGCCTTATGGCCGGGCCGCTGATCATCTTGTATGAGGTCGGCATTTGGGTGGCTTATTTCTTTGGCAAGAAGGAAGAAAGACACCTTCAACGCCAGGCTGAAGAAGAGGCGGCCAGACAGGCTGAGATGGATGCCGCAGCCGAAGAAGGTGAAGAGGAATCCGAGCCGGAAGCCAAAAAGGCATAATGTCAATTATCCGGGCAGGAAAGCTGAAAGGCTGTTTCTGCCCGGTTTTCTTTTCTAGAGATTTGCTATACAGTCGCCATCAAAGAATAATCGATTATTGAAAGGAGTCGGGCCATGGTGCGCCAAGCTACGGTGGAACGGACCACGAATGAAACGGACATAAAACTTACTCTGACACTGGAAGGCGAAGGCAACGTCAACGTTGATACCGGTGTTGGGTTTGCTGATCACATGCTGACCCTGTGTGCTTTCTGGGCTGGCTTTGATCTTGATCTTTCATGCAAGGGCGACCTGCATATTGATAGTCATCATACGTTGGAAGATGTTGGCTTATGTCTTGGACAGGCGCTTGGTGAAGCCTTGGGCGACAAGAAGGGCATTGTTCGTGTGGCCTCGGCAAAAGTCCCCATGGACGAAGCCATGGCCGAAGTCATTGTTGATATTTCCGGACGCCCTTACATCGTGTATGAAGACTCACTATTGCCGGATATCATAGCCGGTGACGAGAAAGACATCTGGCGTGAGTTCCTCAAGTCGTTTGCTTTCAAGGCGGGGATGAATCTGCATGTGAACTATGCATATGGACTGAACGGCCACCATTTGCTTGAGGCAGCATTCAAGGCGCTTGGAATAGCGCTTGCCCAGGCTGTTCAGGTAGGTCGTAAAGGGGTGTCCAGCACCAAAGGGAGTCTTGATTGATGCGCCGTATTATCTCTTATGCACTTATAGCAGCTTTTTGTCTGTCCCTGCTCATCATGGGCGGTTGCGGGAAATCTCGAACTGCAGCCGTTCCGCGTCCTGAAGGTACGCTTGGGGTGGCTGGTTTCACCAACCCCATCTACAATTGGCAAATTCTTGCTGGTTATCTTCAGGAAGAGGGCAACCCTGCGCCCGATGGGACTGTGGAAACCCTTGATCAACTGCTGTTGAACACGTTGCATAAGCATCAGGTGTTTGATTTTGTAACTCCGCTCGCCGTCGAGCAGTGTGAGAAAGTTGTCGTTTTTGAAGAAGATGGGATGCCCAAGGTTTCTGCGATCAAGTATTGGCTTGAAGTCGGGAAATGCGCGCAGGTTGACTTTTTGCTGGTACCCCAGATTACCTATTGGCGTGAACGTGTCGGTGGCGAGGGCGGGGTTCAGACTCCGGCCGCTATCGGTTTGGATTTTTATTTGATTGATGTGAAGAACGAGGCCATTAAGCGGGCTCGTTATGAAGAAGAACAGGTCTCCCTGCTCGAAAATCTCTTTACGGCCCGCAAATTTGCTGACCGTGACGGGAAGTGGGTGACCGCTAGCCGTTTGGCCTCCGAAGGCATCGAAGAAAAATTAATGGAACTTGGATTATGATTCTTTTCCCTGCAGTAGATATTAAAAATGGTGAATGCGTCCGGCTTGCACAGGGCAAGGAGGATCAGGTCACGGTATTTGGTTCTGATCCCGTTGCTCAGGCCAGACATTGGGCCAATCTTGGTGCCCGCTATCTCCATGTAGTTGATCTGGATGGTGCTTTTTCCGGTGTGCCGCGCAATTTCGATCTCATCAAGACGATCTGTACTGAAATCGATATTCCTGTCCAGTTGGGCGGCGGAATTCGTGATATCGCGACCGCTGAAAAATATATTGAAGCGGGTGTGCATCGGTTGATCATCGGAACCATGGCCCTTGAAGATCCTGATCTTTTTTCCGAGCTGTGCAAGGCTCTTCCTGGTCGAATTGGTGTTTCGCTGGATGCAGTGGACGGGAAATTGAAGACAAAAGGGTGGGTTGAAGACGCCGGATTGATGATCGAAGACGTCCTGCCTCGCCTTGAGAAAGATGGCATCCGGTTTATCGTTTACACGGATATTTCCCGTGACGGCATGCAGACGGGCGTGAATGTTCTTGGTCTGGAAGCTCTGTGCGCCAAAACCTCTATTCCGGTCATCGCGGCCGGTGGTGTCCACACCATGGACGACATCAAGAATCTCTACCCCCTGTCCAAAAAAGGGTTGGAGGGTGCGATCTCCGGGCGTGCAATTTATGTAGGCACCCTTGATGTCAAGGAAGCCAACGACTGGATTGACGCTCAGTAGCCATCACAATCATAGATTACCCGAAAGTCCCGCCATCAGTTTGATGGCGGGGCTTTCTTTTATGGGGAACCAGGGAGAGGTGAGGTACTATGTAGAAATTTTGTTGTTCGTGGGTTTGCGTATTGAAGCAAGGTGGATTTGAATGAGCATATTACTCCCTTGCTCACACCGGAATCGAACCCTGCAGAGCCAACATTTACTCGCTTTAATCTCACTAGATTGATCTCTGCCAGCACTACAGAGAGCGCAACTGGTGTTGGAGTGCGTTCTTCTCTGTGGTTGGTAGCGAGTATTCATGTGCGTCTTATGACATGCATGAGTCACTAATAAGTGTCGGGAGAGTCGAGATTGGGAAACAAAGAAGTTGGAGCTATGAATTTATCGACGCAGCATAACTCAATGCGAGGGGGAGAAATGAAAAAGGGGAGCTGCTGGGCAACTCCCCTTTTGGACTATTTTTCGGTCTGGTAGATGTGCACATCGCGTTGTGGATACGGGATGCTGATACCTTCCTGATCAAACAGGAGCTTGACCCGTTCGGTAATGGCAAAATACACGCCCCAGTAGTCGCTTGTTTTGACCCACGGACGAACAGCGAAGTTGACGGAGGAGTCTCCCAGTTCGAGAACTTCAACTACGGGTGCCGGTTCATTGAGTATTCGTGGTTCTTCAGAGCAAATCTTTACAAGCAGTTCTTTGGCCTTGAGCAGGTCATCGTCATAACCGATTCCCATCACCAGGTCGACACGGCGAGTATCATTTGCCGTCACGTTGACAATGGTGTTGGAGAGGACCGACGAGTTGGGAACGACGACAATGCGGTTATCAGGCGTGGTCAATATGGTGTTGAAGATATTGACGGCAGTGACAGTGCCGGATTCGCCGGCAACAGTTACATAATCTCCCTTCTTGAAAAACTTCAGGAGGATGAGCATGACACCGGCTGCGAAATTCGACAGGGAGTCTTTCAGGGCAAGACCGACTGCGAGGCCTGCGGCACCAAGTACAGCGAGGAACGAGGTGACGTTGAGCCCAGCCTGTCCGAGAGCGGCAATGACAACGGCCGCCAGCATGACATAGTAGGCGATGTTTTTGAGAAATGTGAGCAGCGTTTGTTCAACATTGCCCTTGATCAGTACGCGCTGAAGTACGCCGGTGATGCTTTTGGCGATCATGCGACCAACGACGAATATGAGAAGGGCCAAAAGGATATTCAGGCCGTGTACCGATGCGAGCGTGATGCCTTTTTCTATCAACTGTTGGATGGTATCCGGATCAAGGTTCATAGTGCCTCCCTGGGTGGTTTATCAATACGGTAGTTCATAGCACGGTCTCAAAGGTTGAGGGAAGAGCGATTATGCGGAGCTTACTCCCCCCATTTTTTTGTCTCTTCCACGCGAATGTATTTTTGAAACGTGTAGAAAAATCCTGCCACTGCATTATAGAACCCGGCCTTGCCATCAAGAAGCCCAGCCTTCAGGAAGTAGATTTTTATGAATTTCATCCACCCATGCAGCAACGCACGTGTTAATCCGCCTTTACGCCCCTTGGCTCGAAGGTCTTCAGCACCCACTTCTGCATAATAATTGATCTTTGTGATGTGCTCCATGAATGATTCATAGGTGTAATGCATGATGTCACCCGTGAGCTTTTCGCTTTTCCCCGTGGGGGCGAAATGTTGATGCGGCCCTGAAGCGGTTATCTTTACTTGGCCATTCCTGAATACCCGGTAGAGATAGTCGGGGTACCAGCCGGAATGCTTCATGAATCTGTCGAAGTAGAAGGAACTGCGCGGTACGTAGTAACCGGAAACAGGCTCATTGGCTGAAAGCTTTTTGATGATATTGTCGCGCAGTTCGTCAGAAAGGTACTCGTCCTGATCAATGCATACCAGCCAGTCGTTTTTGATTTGGGGCAGGACAAAGGCATATTGTTTTACAGGACCGGGCCAGGGGTTGACCAAAACCCGTGCGCCGTGTTTTTCCGCTATCTCAACCGTGCTGTCAGTCGATCCGGAATCCACAACGATGATCTCATCGCAAAAGTCCAACGACTGAAGACATTTATCCAGTATCCTTTCACCATTATATGTCAGGACCAAGCCGGTCGCTGTTTCTCGCATAATTACATCTCCTTGATCGGGAAGTATGGTAACCAGTTCATGACGTTCGGTCTATTGAAAGATTGGCTAACATGAGCTCTGAGCAGGAGAAGCAGAGATAAAAAAAGGCCTCCCGTAAACGGGAGGCCTGATTGTTGGTAGTGAGACAGAGCTGTTTATTCGATTCCGGCTTCCACTTCTTCAGGGAGCGGGTCGTTGCAGTCTTTGCAAGGGAGGATGAGGTTCAGCACCACACCCACGATACCGGCCAGGCCGATACCGCCCAGCTTGACAATAACCAGATCGAAGTTCATGCCGCCAATACCGAAGACAAGGATGATAGCGACGATGGCCAGGTTGCGGGGCAGCATGAGGTCATTGCCTGCGCGGACCAGCGTATTGATGCCGATAACCGTGATGGCACCGAAGAGGAGGATCATGATGCCGCCCATGACCGGAACCGGGATGGTGCTCAGGAATGCGCCGACTTTGCCGAAGAAGGCAAGTCCGATGGCAGTGATGGCTGCCCATGTCATGATGGCGGGGTTGAAGGAGCGGGTCAGTGCCACTGCACCGGAAACTTCCGAATACGTGGTGTTCGGAGGGCCACCTAACATGGCAGCCAGCGATGTGGCGATGCCATCACCGAGCATGGTGTTCTGGATGCCCGGATCCTTTACGTAATCCTTTTTGGAGATGCTGCTGATGGCAAGCACGTCGCCGAAGTGTTCAATGGCCGGTGCAAGAGCAATGGGCACAATGAACAGAATTGCTTCAAGATTCCAGGTCGGGAAGGTGAAGTTCGGGATGGCGAGAATGGGTGCTTCAGCTATAGCTCCAAAACTGATCAGAGCCGGGGCGGTCCAGTTCTGCAACTGGCCCGGATCAAAAGAGGCCTGCATGGAAGCAGTGATGCCCGTAGCGTCAAGGACGATGGAAGAAACGTAACCGGCGGTGATACCGAGAAGAATGGGAACCAGTTTGAACCATCCCTTGCCAAGCAGGGAGGTCATGACTGTGGTTACCAGAGAAATACCAGCGATGATCATGGCGGTGTCATTGGGCACTAGCCAGGCAGAACCATCACCGGTTCGACCCATGGCCATGTGAACCGCAGCCGGAGCCAGGATAAGGCCGATGACCATGATGACCGGACCCGTTACCACGGGGGGTAGCACACGACGAAGCATGCCGGAGCCGTAGATGCGAATGAGAAAACTCAAAATAATGTACAGCACGCCAGCACCGACCAGACCACACATGGTGGAAGGAATGCCCCATGTCTGCACCCCGTAAATGATGGGTGCGATGAAGGCAAAGCTGGATGCCAGAAATACGGGTACTTTGCCTCGTGTGATCACCTGAAACGCCAAAGTACCGGCGCCGGCGGTGAACAGGGCCACATTGGGATCCAGTCCCGTCAGCAGCGGGACCAAAACCAATGCGCCAAATGCTACGAACAGCATTTGCGCCCCAAGCAGGGCGTCTTTCAGTTTAAAGTTATACTCAGTGGAATGAATCTCACTCATGCTAACCAACTCCTCTTCTGTTTTGACGACATCCCCCAACCGCACCAGGTTTCGCGGGAGGAGGATGTTTCGTAGTCGGCCACGTGGCCTGCGTAAATGCCCCCAAAAAAAGGCACGCTGTGAAGCGTGCCTTGCAACCTACTTGGTTCCGAATATCTTATCCCCCGCGTCTCCGAGACCGGGGATGATGTAGCCGATGTCGTTGAGTCTCTCATCGATAGCGGCAACGTAGATTTCAATATCCGGGTGTTTGCTCAATATCCTTTCAACGCCCTCTGGAGCAGCACAGAGGAACAGTCCCTTGATGGATTTGCAACCGGACTCCTTAAGGAGTTCGATGGTTGCTTCCAGCGTGCCGCCGGTAGCGAGCATGGGATCGAGGATAAGTGCAGTTCGCTCTTCCATCTGGCTGGCGAGCTTTACATAGTACTGAACCGGCTGCAGAGTCTCTTCGTCGCGGTAAAAGCCGACAACGGAAGCCTTGGCGCCGGGGATCATGTCGAATACGCCGTCCATCATGCCGAGACCGGCACGAAGGATGGGAACGACAGTTACTTTTTTTCCTTTGATGGAATCGACTTCCACATCTCCGGCCCAGCCCTGAACGGTTGTTTTTTCCGTTTCAAAGTCTTTGGTTGCTTCGTAGGTCAGCAGTCGAGTGATCTCGTTTGCCAACTGTCTGAAACGGCTGGTGGAAATGTCGCTTTTACGTAAGATGCCGATTTTATGGCGGATAAGCGGGTGGTCAACCACGTGTAATGCCACAGGTCTATCCCTCCTGGGAAAATTGTTGAAGCGTGTATTAATGAAGTATGTTTCAATTGCGTAAACTTCCCTTTTCTATTCTTATGACCGGTTCCGGTCAAGGATGAATTTTCACAATCAGCCATTCGCGCCCAATTTGAAATTTACTTTCCAATGATTCCCGGTATATCCTCCGCGGATGGATAATAAAAACACAGGCAGATGGGAACGAACCGTTTCCGCACAGGATATTGGTACGCGGCTCGACAAGTTTTGGGCACGTGAACTGGCGGAGACAGGCGTTTCCAGAGGCAAAGTCAAAAGCTGGATTGAATCAGGGCTGGCCACGGTCAATGGTGAAGTCGTTGACAAGGGCAAATATAAACTGGCCGGGTTCGACACGCTTGAGATCGGTGAGCTGCAGTCTTCAGGAGAAGATACTGCAGAAGCCATCCCCGGTGATCTGAAGATAGTATATGAAGATGACAATATAGTGGTTGTGGATAAAGCCGCCGGTGTCACCACGCATCCCGCACCGGGTGAACCGGATGCAACACTGGTCAATTATCTGCTTCACAGTTACCCGGATATGGCGTCGGCAGAATCCGGCATGGATGGTCAGCGCCCGGGAATAGTGCATCGACTGGACAAGGATACATCGGGTCTCATTGTCGTGGCGCGAAACGAAGCTGGCCGCCTTCGACTGTCTGCAGATTTTGCAGAGCGGAGTGTGGACAAGGTCTACTTGGCCGTGGTTCATGGCCGTCCCAAGAAAGCCGAAGGGGGTATTGATGCTCCCATCGGGCGGCACCCCACTCGCAAGACCCGTATGGCCGTGGTCGAAAAAGGGGGCCGAGAGGCGCGTAGCGATTATCGCGTCCTCTGGACCGGACCGCGAGGGCTGGCAAGTCTGGTCGCAGTCCGAATTCATACGGGCAGAACTCATCAGATTCGTGTGCATATGGCTCATATCGGACACCCTCTGGTGGGAGATGCCACCTATGGTTCACAGGAAGATGCGGTCTGGAAGCGACGCGACGACAAACTGGCTCAACTCGGGCCACGACAAATGCTCCATGCATTTCATATTTCTTTCACCCATCCACAGACGAAAGAACGGCTGACCTTCTGGCAAACACCGCCTGAAGATATTCTGTCGCTCC
The DNA here is from genome assembly GCF_900217235.1 of Pseudodesulfovibrio profundus. Classification (NCBI taxonomy): domain Bacteria; kingdom Pseudomonadati; phylum Thermodesulfobacteriota; class Desulfovibrionia; order Desulfovibrionales; family Desulfovibrionaceae; genus Pseudodesulfovibrio; species Pseudodesulfovibrio profundus. Next base: position 4,042,234 of record NZ_LT907975.1, read on the forward strand.
TCCAGGGGCTGTATCGTGAATGCCTCCGTGTGGGGATTGTCGGGATGCCGGGTTCAGGAAAGTCGACGGTGGTCAATTCTCTGCGGAAACAAGCGCATCCGACATTCAGCGCCGATGAATCCGTGGCGAAACTCTACGAAGCCGGAGGCGATGGGGCTGACATGATTGCCCAGCGCTTTGGCAACCAGTTCAGCCACGAAGACGGCAGCGTTGACAAGGCAAAGCTCTTTTCGGCCATGTGTGATTCTGAGAATCTGCGTCGGGAAGTCATGGACATGGTCCATCCCATGGTTCGACATGAGTGCGAACTGTTCTTCCGGGCGCACCGTGACACTTCGGTAGCGTATGCCGAAGTGCCTTTGCTACTGGAAGGGGGGTGGCACAAGACCGGCCAGGTCGATGTGGTTGCAGGTGTTCGTTGCCCAGAGGAAATGCGTACAGGCGACCTGCGGCGTCAACGAGGTCTGTCGCGTGAAATGCTGGCCGTATTCGATTCATGGCAGTGGCCCGAGCAGGATAAGCTCGCGGCATGTGATATGGTCGTGGAAAATAGCGGCTCACTGGAAGACCTTGAACAGGAAACGCGCCGTTTGCACGAGTGGGCGACAGCACGCTTTACCGAGCGCAATGCCGAATTTGCCAAGTGGCTCGATGAACTGTGGCCTCGGTTGGCCCAGGAATTTGCAGGGGAGGGAGACAAGGCATGATTCCACTTCGGGACAATGTGCCGCGTGTGACCATGCCTGTTGCAGTCATGGCGATCATCGCGATCAATGTCCTTGCATTCATGTACAGCAAATCACTCGATTTTCGGGAGATGGTCTACCTGTATCATCTTTTTGGGGTCGTCCCCGCTCGATTCTTTGAGCCCGAGTGGGCTCTCTGGGCCGGATATCCGCAGACCATCGGCTGGCCTTTTGTCACGTACATGTTTTTGCACAGTGGATGGATGCACATCATCCTGAACATGTGGATGTTGTGGTTGTTTGGTGACAACATCGAGGATGTCACCGGCCATTGGCAGTTTGTGGTTTTTTATCTGACGTGCGGATTGGCTGCCGTGGCCCTGCACATGGTATTCGAGCAGGCATCCTCCCTGCCGATCATCGGGGCATCCGGCGCAGTTGGCGGTGTGATGGGTGCCTATGTCATGCTGTATCCGCATGGGCGTGTGCTGACCCTGGTTCCGATCATCATCATACCGCTGATACTCAGGGTGCCGTCCTACCTCTTTCTTGGAATATGGTTTTTGTCACAGGTGGTGTCGGGGTTGATGTCGTCAAAAATGCAGGCGGCAAGCGGCGTTGCCTGGTGGGCGCATGTTGGTGGTTTTCTGGCAGGGATGATTCTCATCCATCTGTTTCGACGTCCTGGTCATTGCCGGTACTGTTTCAATCCGACAACAGCGGACTACGAGCCGGAAGAGTTGGAAGAAGACAATCGTTTCTGAAGATTCCACGCTTCCACGAGTTCTGCTACCGCCGGAGGGACCATGGATTGCCAGTCGCGGTCATCTCGTATGGCCTGGCGAACGTCGGTCCCTGAAATGCCTTTTTCGGATGGGGACCGTTCCCACATGACGTGCGTTTTCAAACCGAGGTCACGGAGCCGCTGCTCTTTTTCTCGTCCCCAGTCATCATATATAGTCAGGTAGTATATAGCATCGGCTGGCGCAGTCTCCCGGAGCAGGTCCGGCTTGCATATGGGAAACGGGACCACGGAGTACTCGTGATCCCGCAAACCGACTTCATTGAAAGCTGCAACGATCATCGCCTTTCGTTCTTCAAAGGTCAGCGGATTGTTCATCGGTTCAGAGCGTTCCGGGTTGGATGCCTCTTCGTCGATGGTGTCCGGCGTCGGATTGGTGATGCCGACAATCAGGTGGTCGCATAACCGTTTTCCGGCCATCAGGTACTTTAGATGGTCATTGTGCAGTACCTGAAATCTTCCGTGTATGAAGCCGATGGGGTGTTGCATTTATTCGTCTTCTTTTTCTTCTTCCCGTGGCTGAATGATGAACGGATCGTAATCTCCAGGCCAGAATTCCTGTGCCAGGGGCGAGTCGTGGATGCCAGCCAAACGGGCCCGGTCGAGATAGTTGAGTATCATGTGCATGATCTCGTCCTGTCTCAGGCAGCTCAACGCGCCAGCACTCGTGCTCACCTCGTCGAATTTGTCGATGGTGTCGCGACGCACGCCTTCACCCACAAACATGACCGGCACCGGTTCACCGGAGTGAATCAGCTTGCCGCTGCTGGGTGTGGAGTGGTCAGCAGTGACTACCAGAAGGACATCATCGTCGTACAGAAGTGGCTCAATGGCCTGGCTCAATCCTTTGTCCAACGATTCGATCGCACGCACTTTGCCTTTGGGGCTTTTGGTGTGCGCTGCCTGATCCGGGGCCTTGGTGTGAACATGGATGAACTCGTAGTCCTCCAGTCTGGTGGCGGCATATTCGAGGCGCTTGGCAATATCCTTGCCCGGATCGCGGGTGTCGCGCACCTTGTGGAAATCCATGCCGAGGAATTTCGCCATACCGCCATACATGTGGCCGCTGGCTATGGACAACGCCCGCATGCCGTACCTGTTCCCCATGGATACGCGAGGGCACATGCGGCCAGCACGCTGGGTCACGATGCCGTTGATCGGCGGAAGTGTTTGGCGAACGCGCAACTTGTTCTGTTCCACGGCGCTCAGGCGGTGGTAGGCCCAGGAGATGTAGTCCGTCAGCACTCTGGCTGTTCTGATGGCATCCGGGTCGTCACGGTGTGTTGCAAGCGGTCTGACCGCGGAAACGAAGCGGCCATCGACCATCGGGTTGGAGTCGGTGATGTAGGGTGATACGTCACCGTGCATGGTCAGCACACTGAACATGCCGCCGGTTTTATGCAGGCGAATGGTTATACCATCCTTTTCATAATGATCGGCAGCGGCATACAGGGCATCGATCTCGTCGGGAGTGCCACAAATGCGGTCGTATTTGAGAACAAGATAGTTCTCCAGAGTGGTCAGTACGCTGGTGAAGTGGGCCAGCATGGCGATATCGCCATCTTCCAACTCCACGTCAGCGCCGATGGCTTCGAGCACGCCGCGGCCGGGAAATTCACTTTTCGGGCTGCCGAACATGGCAAAATGTGCGTTTTCACTGGGTAGGGGTTGGCCGAGTTTGCCTGCATGGTACAAACCGGTGGATCCCATTGCTGCCAGGCGGTCGAGGCATGGTGTTTCAGCAGCCTGGAGTGGTGTCTGATTGTTGAGAAGTGCGTGCGCCCGGTCTCCCAGGCCATCAAGTAGTATAAGGACACAAGTCTTAGGCACGTCAGTCTCCCAGCTCGGCGCAACGAATGTCGCGCTGTTTTTTTAAACGATCTAGTATTGAGGTTGTCAATCGAATGCATAGTGTTTACATATACTGTTAACGGCTGTCACAATCAGGAGGAAAGCCCGTCACCATGCTTATCGATACCCATGTTCATTCCGATGTCTCGGATTGCAGTAGTATGCCCGTAACTCAGATCCTTGCCAATGCCCGTGCGTTGGGTCTGGATGGTGTCTGCATTACGGACCACGATTCCACCGATGTTCTGGCACAAATCGACGAAGGTTTCCAGTCCGATGGATTGCTCGTCCTGGTTGGGATGGAGTATACCACGCCCCAGGGTGATTTTCTGGTGTATGGCGATGTTGAGTCACTGCACCCCGGCATGGCGGCTGGTGCACTCATTGATCATGTTAATAGCATGGGTGGAGCCATCGTGGCCGCGCATCCTTATAGAGGATGGCGTCCCTCTGATCCTTCCACCATTATTACGCATCCTCCTACAGCGGTCGAAGTGGTGAATGGCCGCAATACCGAGGCGGAAGACACTCTGGCCGAAGCCCTGGCAGCCAAGCATGGATTCGTCCGGGTGTCCGGCTCTGATGCTCATTCACTTGATGAACTTGGCCGTTTCCCGATCCGGTTTACTCGCTCCATCTCCTGTCGCAACGACCTTGTGGAGGCACTACGCAGTGGACATTGCGCCCCGGGAGTCGGTCGTCTGGCCTTTGAGTCTGTTTCCTGACGCGTATTATCCTTTTTCGATACCATATGATGAAGCACCTTTTCGGAGGTGCTTTTGTTTTTGGGTTCTACAATGATAGTATGCGTTTCAGCCTCGAATTCGAGGAGAGAAGACACAGCCGACAAAAGCGTATATAAAGACAAAGTCTGGTAGTGAATGCCTGAAAGCTGCACGTTTTGGGCCTGTGGAAAAGTCTGTGGAAAAAGTTGCGCTAAATTGTTTTTGACATCTTGACAGTTTGATCAGGCTTCTTACCATTACACTCGGATTCAATAAAATTTCGTCGTTGATAAAGGAACGTACACTCAATGGAATACAAAGATTATTACAAGCTGCTCGGTGTTTCTCGGTCTGCATCAAAGGATGAGATCGCCAAGGCGTTCAAGAAGCTCGCGCGCAAGTATCACCCTGATCTCAATCCCAACGACAGTGTGGCCGAGACCAAGTTCAAGGAAATTAATGAAGCGTACGAGGTCCTGAAGGACGAGAAGAAACGCAAAATGTATGATCAGTTCGGTTCCAACTGGGAGCATGGACAGAACTTCCAGCCGCCGCCCGGATACGACAACGTCAATTTTGGAGGAGGCGGTTTCTCCCAGGGTGGCTTCTCGGACTTTTTCGAGACGATCTTTGGTGGTGCAGGTGGAGCCGGATTCAGAAGTGGTTTTTCGCAGGGTGGATACCAGCAGGGCGGATTCGGTGGCGGTGGCTACCAACAACGCCCCAGACGGGGAGCCGATTCCGAGGCTTCGTATGAGCTGTCTTTGGAGGAAGCATACCGTGGCGGGACTAAGTCCATCACCCTGCAGGAGCAGGTGAGCGGACCGGAAGGCATCCCTCGCATGACCACCAAGACCCTTGAGGTCAACGTGCCTGCGGGGATCAAGGACGGACAGAAAATCAGGTTGTCCGGTCAGGGTAATCCCGGTATGGCCGGCGGCTCCAAAGGTGATTTGTACCTGAAGATCAAGCTGATGCCGCACCCCATGTTTAAAGTGAAAGACACGGATGTGGTGCTTGATCTGCCTCTTGCCCCTTGGGAGGCGACCCTTGGAACAACGGCCAGAATCCCGACGCTGGACGGTGCCGTTGAGATGAAGATTCCCCCTGGAATCGGTTCCGGCAAGCGACTTCGCATCAAGGGTAAAGGGCTTGGTAGTGGAGCCAAAAAAGGCGACCAATATGTTCGGATCATGATCCAGGCACCGGATATTTTATCGAATGAAGAGCGTGAATTGTGGGAAAAGTTGCAGGAAGTATCAACCTTCAAGCCGAGAGAGTTTTAAAAAGAGGGTAGCATGACGACCAGACGACTCAGGGAAATGATGATGCAACTGCCCGGTCTCAACTTGCCGGAGCCTTCCGACTATGTTGCTTGGGCGCAATTGGTGGAATTGACATCCATACAACCGGGAGAAGTAGCAGAGCTGATCGAGCTGGGCTGGATCAGTCCGAAAAAGACCAGCGCCGATGAATACCTGTTTCGTTTGCGCGATGTGTACCGAATCCACAAACTCATGCGGCTCGTCAACGATCTCGACATGTCGTTCAACAGCGGCTCCATTGTTGTTGATCTGCTGGACAGGGTCGAAGAGCTCGAACAGGAAGTGGAAGAGCTTAAGCGCTTGGTTTAATTTTTTATAATAATCGCTTAAGGAGGTTCATTAATGGATCCCAATACTTTCACCAAAAAAACGCAGGATGCCGTTTCCGAAGCCCAGAGCATGGCTATTCGGAATGGGCATCAGCAAATAGACTGTGAACATCTGCTGCACGCCCTTGTGACGCAGGAGCAGGGACTTGTCCCGCAAATCCTGCGCAAGCTGGGTGTTGCCGCCGACGCATACCTTGGTGCCGTGGACGCGGAAATCACCAAGATTCCCAAAGTCTCCGGGCCGGGCGCACGTCCTGATCAGATTCTGGTAACCCAGCGTCTGCAAAAGGTGCTTGTGGCTGCCGGTGATCAATCCAAGCGCATGAAGGATGAGTTTGTCTCTGTTGAGCACGTTTTCCTGGCGCTCATGGACGAGCCGTCTTCCACAGGCGTAGGGCGGGTCAACAAGCAGTTCAACATCGACAAGGACAAGGTCCTGGCTGTGTTGAACGAGGTGCGCGGCAAGCAGCGTGTGACATCTGACAACCCGGAAGCCACCTATGATTCGCTCAAGAAATACGGGCGTGATCTGGTGGAGGAGGCGAGGTCGGGCAAGCTCGATCCGGTCATCGGCCGGGATTCGGAGATACGTCGTGTCATTCGCATCCTGTCGAGGCGCACAAAGAACAACCCGGTGCTCATCGGTGAGGCCGGTGTTGGTAAGACTGCCATTGCCGAAGGACTGGCCCAGCGCATTGTTGCCGAGGACGTGCCCGAAGGTTTGAAGGAAAAGACCGTATTCAGCCTCGATATGAGCGCACTCATTGCGGGTGCCAAGTATCGCGGTGAGTTTGAGGAACGCCTCAAGGCGGTACTCAAGGAGGTGCAGGAGTCTGCCGGACAGATCATCATGTTCATTGATGAGCTGCACACCATTGTTGGTGCAGGCAAGACCGACGGCGCAATGGATGCGGGTAACATCCTTAAGCCCATGCTGGCCCGTGGAGAACTGCACTGCATTGGTGCGACAACCACGGATGAGTATCGTAAATATATTGAAAAGGACCCGGCACTGGAACGGCGTTTCCAGACGGTCTCAGTGGATGAACCCACTGTGGAAGATACCATATCGATCCTTCGCGGTTTGCGTGAACGATTCGAGGTGCACCACGGTGTGCGGATTTCCGATGGTGCCGTTGTGGAAGCCGCCGTCCTGTCGAACCGATACATCACGGATCGTCAACTGCCGGACAAGGCCATCGACCTCATTGATGAGGCCGCGGCCCTGATTCGGACGGAGATCGACTCGCAGCCGTATGAACTGGATAAGGTCAACCGCCAGATCATGCAGCTTGAAATTGAGCGCGAAGCACTCAAGCGTGAGACGGATGATGCCTCCAAGGAGCGACTCCATAAGCTGGAAGTCGACCTGGGAGACTTCAAGGAGAAGCAGGCTGCATTGCTTGCCCAGTGGGAAAACGAGAAATCCGGTATCGAACGCTTGCGTTCGCTCAAGGAGGAAATCGAATCCACCCGTCGTGAGATAGAGGAAGCCAAGCGGGTGCATGATTACAACCGTGCGGCCGAGTTGGAATACGGTACGCTTGCGACACTGGAAAAAGATCTGAATGAACGAAACGCGGCCTTTGAGTCCGGCGATACGCCTCGCATGGTCAAGGAAGAGGTTGGTCCCGATGATGTGGCGCAGGTTATTGCCCGCTGGACCGGCATTCCCGTCTCCAGACTGCTGGAAGGCGAAAGGGAAAAGCTCCTACGTCTGGCCGATGTGCTCCATGAGCGGGTTATCGGGCAGGATGCAGCGGTTCAGGCTGTAGCCGATGCAGTGCTGCGCGCCCGTGCCGGTCTGAAAGACCCCTCGCGTCCCATTGGCTCGTTCATTTTCCTCGGGCCTACGGGCGTGGGTAAGACGGAGCTGTGCAAGACACTTGCTTCAGCGCTCTTTGATTCGAAGGATAACATGATCCGCCTCGACATGTCGGAGTACATGGAGAAGCATACGGTGGCCCGGCTCATCGGTGCGCCTCCCGGCTATGTCGGCTATGATGAGGGCGGTCAGTTGACGGAAGCGGTTCGCCGCAAGCCGTACTCGGTGGTGTTGTTTGATGAGATAGAGAAGGCGCACCATGACGTGTTCAACGTCCTGTTGCAGATTCTTGACGACGGGCGTCTGACGGATTCCCACGGGCGTACCGTTGACTTCAAGAACACTATCGTCATCATGACATCCAACCTGGGTGCGGAATACATGCTGGATGGCATCGATAACTCAGGCGAGTTCATGGAAGGTGTGGAGGATAAAGTGCGGGATGTCCTGCGCAGACACTTCCGCCCCGAGTTCCTTAACCGCGTGGATGCCACCGTGCTGTTCCGACCGCTTCTGAAGGATCAGCTGATCCAGATTATCGATCTGCTTTTGGCCGGACTCAGTTCAAGGCTGGCGGATCGGAAGATAGAGTTGATTTTGACAGACGGTGCTAAGCGTTTCATCGCCGATGGTGCGTATGATCCGAACTTTGGTGCTCGACCGTTGCATCGCTATCTCCAGTCTCACCTTGAGACGCCGTTGGCCAGGAAGCTGATCGGTGGAGAGCTAATGGACGGCGACACCGTGACTGTGGATGAGAAAGGTGGCGAACTCGTTTTCGAGTAATGCTACTATGTGTAAATGCAAAGAGGTGTCCGGTAATTACCGGGCACCTCTTTTTTTGTTCTATGGGAGAGCTTTTCCCGTGGATTGAAAATTAATTTTTAAAGGAAATAGTTAAGGATTCCAAAAGTTGTTTTTGATTCAGCAAAAGGGCGTGACTTGGGAAAAAAAGAACGCTTGACTTTGTTCCTATGCAGGCAGACCTTGAATGCTTCACTCATACCATTCAAGGATTTTTCGTGCCCAATCTGATTCTACTTTCATTATTGGCGGCGTTTCCGCCGTTGTCGACTGACATGTATCTCCCTGCAATTCCTACTTTGCAAATGACGTGGGGGATTTCGCTGGCCCAGGCCAATCTGTCGCTTGTCATTTTCTTTGTTGCTTTTAGCGTCTGTCTGCTCATTCACGGTCCATTATCCGATCGGTTTGGACGCCGTCCTGTTCTGATGGCCGGAATCATCACCTTCATAGTTGGTAGCGGACTTTGTGCGATGGCAGATTCTATTACCATTCTGATTCTGGCTCGTGTGGTCCAGGCTGCTGGCGCTGCGGGTGCTTCCGCCCTTGCCCTGGCACTGACCAAAGATCTCTATGATGGCGTCCAAAGACAGAAGATGCTCGGTTATATTGGCGTCATCATGGCCTTTTGTCCCATGCTGGCACCGACGCTTGGTGGATTGTTGCTCAAGGTCGGCTCCTGGAGGATGATTTTCGTCTTGCAGGGTGTACTCGCACTGGCGGCACTTTACGGAACCATTCGGCTCAAGGAACCGTTGGAGGAGTTTACCTCCGGTGGATTGCTGTCTGTGGCCGGGCGGTATTTGACCGTTTTGAAAAACCGCAATTACATCATTTACGCCATGGCGTTCGCTGTTGTCGTTCTGCCGCACTTCGCCTTTATCGGCGGCTCTCCGGCCATCTATATTACCGGTCTCGGATTGTCTGAGCAGACATATGGTATTTATTTCGGACTGAATGCTCTCGGATTTATGCTTGGTTCACTGACGTGTACGCGGTTGTCCGGGGTGTATAAGCCCGTCCATATGCTCATTGGTGCCTTGATAACAATGCTGCTGGCTGGAAGCGTTCTTATGTATCTGGGCGGAGAAACGCCGCTGAGTGTCATGATCCCCATGTTCTTCATAACATACGCCGTTGGTGTGTCCCGGCCCATCAGTAACAACCTGATTCTGGATCAGGTGGAGACTGATATCGGTGCCGCCTCGGCTCTCATGACGTTTTTGATTTTCATGGTGGGTGCTTTTTCCATGGAAATAATCGCTCTGGATCTGGGGAAAAAGATTTACGTCCTTGGCGTTCTGGCGTTTATAGGCGCACTCATCCCACTTGTGTCGTTGCTTGGAGTTCGTAAGAAAGCATAGGATGCATCCGAGGAAAGAAACCTTTCACGATGAAAAATATGAAGCCCAGCCTGTCTGAAGTCGATCAGACAGGCTGGGCTTTTCTTTTGGATGATAAAAGCGTGGTGCCGGATGGATCGGCACCGCGCTGATAGTATTTGCTTTGTTGCCTACTCAGCCAGGAATGCCTTGGCTCGTGCTTCCGACCAGTAAATGTTCTCCGGTCCGGCTTGAACGAAACCAACGTGGCCGCCGTACTGCGGAATCTCAAGCATCAGATTGGCATTGTTGTCCGCTTCCGTGACAGGGAAACAGGCCGGAGCGAGGAAGGGGTCGTTCAATGCCTGCACAAGGAGTGTGGGAACGGTAATGTTCGGCAGGAACTGTTTGCAACTCGACTTCGCATAATACTCTTCGGCATTGGCAAATCCGTTGTGTGGTGCCGTGTAGATATCATCGAATTGCCGCAGGGAAGTGATGCCTTCGAGATGGAAAGAATCCACCTTGTTGGGGAACATGGCCTCCTTGGTGCGGACCTTCTTGCGCAGACCTCGCATGAAGTATTCGAAATAGACACGACGGGATGGCTTGGAAATAAGTATTTCCGATTCCGACAGGTCGCAGGGAACGGAAAAGGTGATGGCTTTTTTTACCTGAGCCGGGACGCGGTCCGGATTTTCACCCAGATACTTGAGAATCTGATTGCCGCCCATGGAAAAGCCGATCAGCGCAACTTCTTCGTAACCACTTTTTAGACAATGGGTGATGACTGTGTGCAGGTCCTCTGTTTCGCCAGAGTGGTAGGAGCGCAGCAGACGATTGGTCGAAGTGCCGCAGCCACGCTGGTTCCAGCACACTGCATCGTACCCGAAATCAAGGGCCATCCGGGCCATGCCAAGGACATATTTTTTCCTTGAGTTGCCTTCCAGACCGTGGCTGACGACAACCAGTTTTCGGCTCGTTGTCGTTCCGCATTTATGGCGGTCGATATCCAGAAAATCCTTGTCGGGAGTTTCAATGCGTTCACGTCCGGGGAGGAGATTCGGCGTAGGGCGAAACAACGGCGGATACAGAGTCGCAGCATTACCGGAACGGAACGGGAACGGGGGACGATATTCGGGAATTGGTAGTACAGGCATGCAGTTGATGTACGGACAGTCTGCGAAGATGTCAAAGTGCGCAGAGGCGGAAAAGTCGTTGCCCCATAGGTGCATCGGGTATATCTTGCAAGAATACAAATGGATATCAATTTACCTAGGAGTCGGTGTGTCGTTGTACGATCAAGTGGATATGGAGAATTATGCCGAGGTCCTGCTGTGGGCCTTGAATCAGACTCGGACACGTCCTTTGAAAAACCGGGATGTGGTCCTCATCCGGTACGATATCCCGGGCCTGGCCCTTGCCGAAGCCGTCTATTCCTGTTTGATGGATGCGCACCTGATGCCTGTCCCGGTGGCGCAACCGACACCGTACATGGAGGTGGAGCGGTATCTCAACTCCAGCTACGGCCAGTTGCTCTTTCAGCCGCCAGGTGTGGCAGAGATGTATGGAAAGGCTGCCGGGATCATCAATATCCTTGCTCCGGAGGATCTGACTCATTTGCAAACCATCGATCCGCGGATCATAGCCGAGGCCCGCAAGGCCGGTGCGCAAAACAGAAGCATACTGGAGCGCCGCAAGAATTCACGGGAGCTTGGTGTCACCACTTGCGTCTATCCGACACAGGCGCTGGCCGATGCGTCGGGAATGACCCTGGAAGAGTACGCTTATGCTCTCAAGCGGGCCTGCTGGCTGAATATGCCGACTCCTGTCAAGGAATGGCGTCGCCTTCAGCGGGAAGTGCAGGAAGTCTGCGACTGGCTCGATTCAATGGATATCAAATCGCTCAAGGTGGAGTCGGAAGATATCAATCTTAAAGTGCCGGTCGGTGACAACAGGCGCTTTGTCGGAGTGGGCGGAGCCAATATCCCCGGCTATGAAATCTATTTTGCGCCGGACGCCCGTGGTATCAGCGGCACCTATTATGCCGACCAGCCAACGCTTCGATACGGGCATCTCGTCATGGGAGTTTCCATCGATTTTTCCGAAGGGATTGCAGCGCGGGTTGAAGCAGGGCGAGGGCAGGTGTTTTTACAAAATCAAATGTATTCAGATTCGGGTGCTCGAAGGGTGGGAGAGTTCTCATTAACCGACAAGCGGTTTTCGCGAGTGGATCAGTTCATGGCGCATACGCTTCTTGATGAAAATCATGGCGGTGAGAATGGCAACTGCCATATCGCGCTTGGCGGGTCGGTTCTTGAGAGCTTCACCGGGCCCGTGGAAATGCTGATGCCTGAATTGGAATATGAACTGGGGTTCAACTCCTCTGACATGCATTGGGATCTGGTTAACACTCAGCCCAAACGTGTTACGGCCTGGTTGAAAACAGGGCAACCCGTGCTCATTTATGAGAATGGAGAGTTCACGCTCTAGCCTGACAAGTACGTTCTTCATCCGTGTGTCCAGTCGTTTTAGGTCACTGCTGTGTTGAAGAATCGCATTTTGCATTGAATTGAGCCATGTTATTGTCCGCGGGCTTCTTTTGGATTCAAGAGAAGCCCGTACCATTTTTTCCTTGATTTCTTTCCATCTCATCCATTGACAACCTTTCGGCCATGCTTATTTGACAAACAAGTCTCGCTCATCGCGGGGCTTTTTCACGATAAAAACAGTTCTGTAAGGAAATAGTTAATGGCCAAGCATAAAGATACGGAAGTTCCCATCAATGGGTTGTACGACGAGGAGGGCAAGATGAAAGACGCCTCTGTCGAACAGGACATTCCTGAAGGCGATGTCGCGGAAGGCGCCGAAGAGGTTGAAGGTGAAGAAGCCTTCTCGTTGAGTCAGGACGAACTGGAAGCGCTGTGCCGCGAATCCGTCTGTCCCGAGTGCGATGTTCACAAGGAAGCCGAAGCCATCAAGTTGCGTTCCCTTGCTGATGCGGAGAACCTCAAAAAGCGCTTGTTGCGCGAGACCGAAGAGATGAAGAAGTATGCAGGCGAGTCCATTCTTGCCGACATGCTCCCCATTCTCGATAACCTCGATCTCGCACTGGCTCACACTGATGGCCTGGATGCGGCGTGTAAGAATTTTGTCATTGGTGTGGATATGACGCGCAAGCTGTTCCTTGATGCGGTCAAGAATCATGGCCTTGAACAGGTCGATGCCAAGCGTGGAGTGGATTTCAATCCGGAAATGCACGAAGCCGTCGGTACTGTTGAAGATGGCGAGTTGCAGAATAACCAGATAGCCCAGGTCGTTCAGGGCGGGTATTTCCTGAAAGGACGCCTTCTGCGACCGGCCAAGGTTATGGTCAACAAAGCCTAAGACTTTTTGCAATGCGGGCCTTTACAACCCGTCTTGCGTGATTATTGAACAAAGAACGAAAACTAGAAACGCTACAAGCGAATTTTTCAATAGCGAATTAGGAGGACACACACATGGGCAAGATCATAGGGATCGACCTTGGAACCACCAACTCCTGTGTTTACGTCATGGAAGGTAAAGACCCGAAATGCGTCAGCAACCCCGAAGGGGGACGTACGACGCCGTCTGTTGTCGCCTTCACTGACAAGGAACGTCTGGTTGGTGATATTGCCAAGCGCCAGTCCGTAACCAACCCCGAGAAAACCGTTTTTGCCATCAAGCGCCTTATGGGTCGCAACGTGGAAGCGCCTGAAGTCAATAAGTGGAAAACACACTGCCCTTACGAAATCGTTGCCGGTAACGGTAATGACGCGTGGGTAAACATCGACGGCAAGAAGTACAGCCCGCCGGAAGTTTCCGCCATGATCCTTCAGAAGCTCAAGAAGGACGCCGAGTCCTACCTGGGTGAAGAGGTGACCGAGGCTGTCATCACCGTCCCTGCATATTTCAACGATTCCCAGCGTCAGGCTACAAAGGATGCTGGCAAGATCGCCGGTCTTGAAGTCAAGCGTATCATCAACGAGCCTACTGCGGCTTCGCTGGCGTACGGTTTCGACAAGAAGGCCAACGAGAAGATCGCTGTCTTCGACCTCGGCGGTGGTACTTTCGATATCTCGATTCTCGAAGTCGGTGACAACGTCGTAGAAGTTCGCGCCACCAATGGTGACACCTTCCTCGGCGGTGAAGATTTCGACCATCGTATCATCGAGTACCTTGTTGATGAGTTCAAGAAGGAAAACGGCATCGACCTGTCCAAGGATCGCATGGCTCTGCAGCGCCTGAAGGAAGCAGCAGAGAAGGCAAAGCACGAGCTTTCCTCTTCCATGGAGTCCGAAGTCAACCTGCCGTTCATCACTGCTGACCAGAACGGTCCCAAGCACCTGATGGTCAAGATTAGCCGCGGCAAGCTGGAACGCCTTGTCGAGGACCTGGTAGACCGCACCGTTGAGCCCTGCAAAAAGGCGCTCAAGGATGCTGGCCTGTCCGCCTCCGACATTGATGAGGTTATCCTCGTCGGTGGTATGACCCGTATGCCGCTGGTACAGGAGAAGGTAAAGAGCTTCTTCGGCAAGGAACCCAACCGTTCCGTGAACCCGGACGAAGTTGTCGCCATGGGCGCTGCCATTCAGGGTGGTATCCTGGCCGGTGATGTTAAGGATGTACTGCTCCTCGACGTAACCCCGCTTTCCCTTGGTATTGAAACCATGGGTGGCGTCATGACCCGACTGATTGATCGGAACACAACCATTCCGACCAAGAAGTCTCAGGTGTTCACCACGGCTGCTGATAATCAGCCGTCGGTTTCCATCCGGGTCTTCCAAGGTGAGCGTCCCATGTCCGCGGACAACAAGCTGCTCGGTAACTTCGAGCTGACCGGCCTGCCGCCGGCACCTCGTGGCGTACCGCAGATTGAAGTGTCCTTCGACATCGATGCCAACGGTATCGTGCATGTCAACGCCAAGGATATGGGCACCGGACGTGAGCAGTCCATCCAGATTACCGCTTCCTCCGGTCTCTCTGATGACGAGATCGAGCAGATGGTCAAGGATGCCGAAGCGCATGCCGATGACGATAAGAAGAAGCAGGAGCTCATTGAGACCCGGAACCAGGCTGATACCTTGATCTACACCTCCGAAAAGTCCATGCGTGACCTCGGAGACAAGGTTGATGCAGAGCTGAAGGCCGACATTGAGACCAAAATCGAAGCTTTGAAGAAGGCTATGGAGACCGATGACCTTGATGAGATCAAGGCCAAGACCGAAGAGCTCTCCCAGTCTTCCCACAAGCTCGCTGAGCAGCTCTACGCTCAGCAGTCTGCTGATGGCGCTGACCCGAATATGGGTGCTGCCGGAGCTGCTGGCGCTGCCGGTGCAGACGCTACCGGAGCCAAGGACGATGACGATGTAGTCGATGCCGATTACACCGAGGTCAAGTAAAGCTCCTTGCTTTAGCAGCCCAAGAGAAGTATAGATTACCCGGCCCGTGAAAACGGGCCGGGTTTTTTATTGACCTGCCCCAAAACGCTGACATGGATTTCCTGATGCGCCGAACATACTTATCCCATATTGTACGAATATCTCTGCTTATAGTCTCGTTGGTTCTTTTTGCCTGGGGTTGTGCTCCCAAGCAGGCTCCGATGACCAATGTCGACATGCTTGCCACTCCCAATCTGCTGCTTGAGGCCAATGCTGCCTGGGAAGCAAAACGGTTTGAAGTGGCTGAGTTGTATTATGCCAAGCTGCTTGAGCGTCAGGATTTTCTCCTCGACGACAAGCTTGAGGTATATCCCAAGCTGGCTGATGCTGCCTATCGCAACGGTCACTACCATCAGGCTCGTATCGCGTTGGAGGATTGGGCAAACGTCCAGACTGACGCCCTTGGTGAGCCGATCTGGGAGCGCCTCTATCTTGATACAATGGCCCAGCTGGGTAAAACCGAGCGACTGCGCAATCATCTGGCCTGGGTGCTCCGCAACGATCGTCTTCCCTGGTTGACGAGGGAAGAAGTCGCCTTGTGGTACGGCCAGTATTATCAGACTCGAGGCTACGTTGAAGAGGGGCTGGATGTCCTCGACAAATTTTACTCCGAAGCACCGGACACAGTCACTAAGGCTGGGTTTGAAAATGCCTACCTGCAGCGTTTGCAGGAAATGACGGACCGTCAGTTGGATGACTTGAGCGGTGCCATCACGACGGAAAATCTCTGGCGGTTCCCGTACGCACTTGTGGGCTTCGAGTTTGATGCACGTAAGGCATCCGATGAAGAGGCATGGTCCACTGTCTGGCGCAACATGCGTAGTCTGGTGAAAAATGCCGAGCTGGTCGATACCGCTCCGCTGGAAGCCAAACTTTCGGAATTGGAATCCCAGTACGGTGTACCCCGCATCGGTATTGCTTTGGCACTGCCGCTCACCGGTCCCTATGGCAAGGTCGGCGTGAAGATATTGCGTGGCGTTGGCCTCGCACAATGGCGACTGGCCCAGCAGGGCGTTGACATCGATATGCGGGTCATCAATACCGAGTCTTCTGATTGGAACGAACGGCTTGCAGCGCTCCCATCCCACTATACTGTCGTCGGCGGACCGCTGCGAGTGAGCGCTTTCAAGGAATTGACTGCTACCACTGCGGGCAATAGCATTCTTGCAGATCGTGCCTTTTTCACCTTCATGTCCAGTCTTGGCGATCTGAAGGAAGGGCAGGACGCATGGCGGTTCTTTACCAGTCACAATGATGAGGTCCGCAGTCTTGTTCGGATGACGGTCGAAGAACTGGGTATCAAGGATTTGGCAATTTTCTATCCCGAAGAAAAGTTTGGCCGTGCCATGGCCGAAACATTCTATAGTGAATCCTATCCACTGGGTGGACGCATCAAGGGAATGCAGTCTTACCCGCCGCGCCAGCTCAAGCAGTGGGGTGCGCGTATTGGCAAGCTTTTGAATGTTCCTGACGACTTCAGGGATAACAAGGATGCGCCACTTGAACAGCCCGATTTCGGTGCTGTGTTCATCCCAGATGGTTGGGGACAGGCACAGACCCTGTTGCCGAACTTCTTCTTTTATGAGGGAGATCAACTGGTCTTCCTTGGCCCCGGGCTCTGGAGTCGTGCCCTGGATAATGCCAAGGACATCGATGAGCACTACTACCGTTTGGCGGTGTGCCCCGGAGCATGGTTGGAAGATACTGACGGCGGACGCAACCTTCAGAATGCGTTGAATGAAGAAGGATTGGGACAGGCTGATTTCTGGGTGGCTCTTGGATACGACTTTCTTCGCTTTGCAGGAAAGCTCGGTGCGGTTTCCCCCTCCTGGGATGCGGATGACATCAATAAACGTATTGCTCAAGCGGAGAAAATTCCGTTTAGCATGGCACCGATTTCATGGAATTCCGACGGCGTAGCCCACCAGGACTTGTACCTGTTCAGCCCGGTTCGTAACGGAAAACAGTTGGTGGATGCCGACAAGATGAAGATACGCATCGAACGGGCCAAGGCTCGTCGTGACAAGCGTATCGAAGCATATGAGCAGCGGATGGAAGAAGAAGCCAAACAGCAGATCGAGAAGGCCAAATCCGCTCAACAAGGAATGTAATATCCGGGCAGTATACTGTCCGGCAAGCCGAAAGGCATAGTGAATATAAGGAGAGAGCAATGAAAATCAGCCCTGAAGATGTGGCGAAGATTGCGAACTTGTCGCGACTCGATTTGCCGCAGGAAAAGCTTGAGATGTTTGCCGGTCAGCTTGGCGACATCCTCGAATATATGGATAAGCTCGGTGAGTTGGATACCGATGCAGTCGAACCGATGTATAGCCCTGTCGAGCACACCACCGTGCTCCGCAAGGATGAAGCTCGTAAAGACTACAAGCGTGATGAAGTGCTTTCCAATGCCCCCAAGCAGGATGGTCAGTTCTTTATCGTTCCCCGTATCGTATAACTCGCTTTTTCAGGATATATCATGTCAGAATTGTTTGAAAAAAGTTTAGGCGAGATCGCCGGACTTCTTCAGTCCGGCGAAGTGAAAGCCGTTGATGCCGTCACCAGCTGCATTGAGCGTATCGAGGCCACCGAACCCCGTGTTCAGGCGCTGCTTACGGTGATGAAGGATGAAGCCCTGCAACAGGCCGAAGCCATGGATGCCGAAGGGCCTGATGCCGAGAAGGCGTTGTGGGGTGTGCCTATTGTCCTTAAGGACTTGCTCGCCGCTAAAGGCACCAAGACCACCTGCGCTTCCAAGATTCTTGAAAATTTTGTCCCGTTTTATGATGCCACGGCAGTAACCAAGCTCCGCGAAGCTGGCGCCATTATCATTGGTAAAGCCAACATGGATGAGTTCGCCATGGGATCATCCACTGAGAACTCGGCTTATATGAAGACGTTGAATCCGTGGGATCTGGATCGGGTTCCTGGTGGTTCTTCCGGTGGTTCCGGCGCAACCGTCGCAGCAGGGCAGTGCTATGCAGCCCTTGGCACGGATACTGGCGGCTCCATTCGTTTGCCTGCTTCTTTCTGCGGTATCGTTGGCCTGAAGCCGACCTATGGGCGTATTTCCCGTTTCGGCCTGATTGCCTACGGTTCCTCACTGGATCAGATCGGTCCCATGACGCGCAACGTCGAGGATTCCGCTCGTCTTTTGCAGGTCATGGCCGGACACGATCCCAAGGATTCCACTTCCGTTGATGTGCCTGTGCCGGACTATCTGGCTGCACTGGGCAGGGAATCCCTTGAGGGCGTGACCATTGGTCTGCCCGAAGAGTACTGGGGTGAAGGATTGGATGAAGAAGTTGAGCAGGCTTGCAGGGATGCCGTCAAGAAGATGGAGGAACTGGGAGCCAAGACCGTGCCGGTCAAGCTCGCTTTGACCGATTACGCCATCGCCACCTACTACATCATTGCCATGGCCGAAGCTTCCTCCAACCTGTCCCGTTTCGATGGCGTTCGTTTCGGACACCGCAACATGGAAGCCGAGGAGTTGATCGACATGTATACCTCCAGCCGTACTGAAGGGTTCGGCGATGAGGTGCAGCGACGGATCATCATCGGCACATATGTTCTTTCTTCCGGTTACTACGATGCCTACTACAACAAGGCAGCCAAGGTGCGGCGTCTTCTGCGCGAAGACTTTGAAAAGGCGTTTGAGCAGTGCGATATCATTGCGGGTCCTGTTTGCCCCACCACGGCTTTCAAGGCCGGTGAAAAGGCTGATCCGCTCCAGATGTACCTGATGGATATTTTCACCATCTCCTGCAACCTTGCTGGCCTGCCGGGCATGAGTCTGCCGGTTGGATTGGGCAAGGATTCCGAGATGCCTGTTGGCCTTCAATTCATGGGGCCGGCCTTTAGTGAAGATGTCATGCTCTCCGTGGCCGAGTGCCTTGAGCGCAACATCGACCCCATGCCCATGCCGAAACTCTAGATTAGCAATGTCCATTTTGCCGACTGCACCGTACTGTGTGCAGTCGGCTTTTTTATGATATCAGGAAACTATGTGGCATTGATTAAGGCCACGATAACAGAGCTTGGAGTTCAGTAAATGAAGGTCGCGGTTGCTGTCAGTGGAGGTATGGATAGCCTGCTCTCACTGGTCCTCATGAAGGAGCAGGGATTTGATGTTATGGCTGTTCACGGCCATTTCCTACCCCCAAGTCCGGCCTGGGGCGAAGTGACCAGTGGGTTGACGGCGGTCTGCGAAAAACTCGATGTGCCATTTCACGCTCTTGATCTCCATGAAGTCTTTGACCGTGAGGTCATTGCTCCGTTCGTGACGGCATACAAGGCAGGATTGACACCGAATCCGTGCGCCATGTGCAATCCCCGGATGAAATTCGGAATCCTTTTCGATGCCGTGCGCTCACTCGGAGCCGATGAAATCGCCACCGGCCATTATGTGCGCATGGAAGAGCGGGGCGAATTGGGCAGGATGCTTGTTCGCGGCGCTGACAGTTCCAAAGATCAGAGTTACTTCCTTTCACTGGTGCCCTCCGATACGTTGCGACGTGCGCACTTCCCCTTGGCAGAGATTTTCAAGAAAGACGTAATGGGTCTGCTCGACAAGTACGGACTTGAACCGCCGATCCCTCGTGAAAGTCAGGAAATATGCTTTGTGCCTGACGATGACTATCAGGCGTTTCTGTTGAGCCGTGGAAAAATGGGCGGCAAGGGACCGGCTGTTTTGTCGGATGGAACCAAAGTCGGCACGCATAACGGGCTTTGGCGTCACACCCAGGGCCAACGGCGCGGCTTGGGGATTGCGTGGAAAGAAGCGCTGTATGTGCTGGACAAGGATGTTTCGCGCAACACGCTTATTGTCGGCACCAAGGATGAACTCGCCTCAAAAGGGTGCATCGCTGCTCAGGTGAATTGCATGGCTGATCCGGCAGATTGGCCGGAAACCGTCATGATCCAGACCCGTTATCGACAAAAGGCAAAGCCGGGAACGGTCACACTTAAAGACGATAAGCTTGTCATCAACTTTCTGGAATCACACTCCCGCCCGACTCCCGGTCAGATCGCAGCCGTGTACACCGAAGACGGTGTCGTCCTCGGCGGTGGGGTCATCGAGTCTCCGATTCTTTGATCAGCGCCAGAAATCGCGGCGTCGTTCATAGTAGAAGCGCTCGGTCTCACGATAGGCTTGGGCGCGGTTGCGGGTCATTGTGTGATGAATCTTTTCGGCGGTCATTTCCGGTTTCTTTCGACAATAATCTGCCCACCAGAGCACTTCCTGTTTGATGCGATTGCTGTAGGAGTCTTCATAGGAAGCCAGCAAATCGAATCCCTGCTCGCGTTCATCAAGGTAGATCATCGTCAGGCCGAGATAGAAGGTCGCATCGGAATTGTTGGGGTACGTGTCGAGTGTCGACTGGAAAATCTGTTTTGCCGCAAGATAGTCGGCATCACGAAAGGCGCTCAAACCCCGTTTGTTGTTGCTGTAGGCTTTGCTGTTCGTGTTATAGAGATAGTCGCCATGGAGGCCGAACTGAATGGTGACACCGGCACGGGCGGAAACACCAGCCATGCCGCTGCCGGTCCCAACGGTGACCTGCCCGCCAGCGCAGGAGAAAAGAAGGGGGAGCGTGAGAAGTATGGATGCAATGGTATATTTCATGATTTGACCCTTTTGCGCTTTTCCATTAGGCCGCTTGTCAGCGCACATTAATTACCGGGACGTGCGGCGTCCTCTTCCATGGCCAGACCGTCGTTCCAGGCGCGGAACATCTTGGTAGTAATCTCCTCGGAGGTAGCTGTGGTCTGAGGCTCCAGGTAGTATGCCATGTCGCGTACGGACTTGGTTAAATAACGCTTGCCTGTATACCGGAAAGCGTGAAGGATGCGAAATCCTTTTTCGCGTTCATCCTTGGCGATATAGGTCAGTCCGAGATAGAATGATGCCAGTGGATACTCTTCTATGTCGAGCGAGTGTTGAAACGCTTCAATGGCTTCGTCGTATTCGCCCAGATTGTAGTGGGCGCGTCCCAGGCCTGTCAGCAGTGTCACTGAATCCGGGTCGCTTTCAAGTCCTTTTTGATACTGAACTACGGCCTGCTCATAATCCTTCAGGGCCATGGAAATGTTTCCGGATGTTTGGTGGGGCGGTGGGCAACCGATGAGGATGACGAGCAGCGAGAGTGAGATCGTTGTCAAATAAACTTTTTTTGTCATGAGATTGCATTTACCTTATGGGTTGATGTCGTAACGCATTACCAAATTGAATATAGCATGATTACTTTCTTCACCGCCACCCTGGGTTGCAAGATTAACCAGTACGAGACCCGTTCCATTGCGGAGGCATGGGTGCGCGATACGTCCGGCATGCAGGCTCGTGAAGTGGATTCGGCAACAGACGCCGAACTCATACTGGTCAACTCCTGCGCTGTGACCGCCAATGCCGTAGCTGACCTGCGGCAGACCGTGCGCCGTTTTCATAGGGACAACCCGACTGCGGAAATCATCATTACCGGCTGTGCTGCCCAGGTCATGCCCGAAGAGCTCGCCGAGTTGCCGGGTGTTGTTCGTGTGATCAAGCAGGAAGACAAATCCGTGCTCCTTGAAGGGCCGGAAGCTAAGCAGCAGTCAAAGGCTGATAAGCCGCACTTCGCTCCTTTTTCCATCTCCGGTTACGGCCGTTCCAGAGCCGTCGTCAAAGTGCAGGATGGGTGTTCCCACAGGTGTACTTACTGCATTGTCCCGCTGACTCGTGGTAAATCCGTCAGCCGCCCCATGGACGAAGTTGTCGATGAAATCTCCCGGCTGTTAGTAGCGGGATTCCGTGAGTTTATCCTCAGCGGTATCAATCTGCGCCATTACGGTCGTGGCTTGGCTGATAAGGTCGATTTTTGGGATCTTGTATCTCACCTTGAGCAGGAGTTCGGGCTCGACTGGGGCGGGCGTGCGCGATTCAGAATCTCTTCGGTGGAACCGGGCCAGTTGACGGACAAGGCGTTCGACACACTTGCTGCATCCACCATGGTTTGTCCGCAGCTACATCTTTCCTTACAGAGCGGATCGGCTGAAGTGCTCAAAAACATGGGACGCGGTCACTATTCTCCGGAACTGGCCGTGGAGTTCATGCAGCGCATGAAGGCCGAGTGGCCTGTCGCAGGTCTGGGCGCGGATTTGATCGCCGGATTCCCCGGTGAGACCGAGGCTCACTTTGAAGAGACATTGGAGCTGTGCCGGGAACTGCCGCTGACCTATGGTCATGTCTTCCCATATTCAGAACGCCCCGGAACCAAGGCGCTGGAGTTGGCGGACAGCGTTGATGTGCCGGTTCGTAAAGAACGGGCTGCCCGTCTGCGCTCGTTGATCAACGGGAAGAAAACCGCATTTCTGGACAAGCTGCTCACTGTAGAGAGCCTCAATGTCCTTCAGCAGGACGACTCCGGTCGCGGCGTCAGTGAATACTATGCTGCGTGCCGCTTTACAAAAACACTGGATGGCGCGGCCCCTCGTTCACTTGTGCGCGCACGACCTGTTGAGCTTCGTAAAAATGTCATTCTTGCGGAACCGTTTGAGGTGATCAAATGAGTACGCCGATCATTCCCGATCCAGGGCTGCTGATCATCTCCATCCTGAGTTCGAGATGGGATGAATGCTGGCCGGGGTTGCTTGATACGTTGGAAGAGCGTTTTGGCAAGGCGGACCATGTGTCCGAGGTGTTCGCCTTTGACCAGACGGATTATTATGATCAGGAACTGGGGACGCCCATCACCAGACGACTGGTCTCCTTTGCGACACTCCGCCCACTGGATGAACTGGCGGATATTAAGCTGTTCACCAATGAACTTGAGCAATCCCAGGCCAATGAAGGCCAGCGGATGTTCAACCTCGATCCGGGGTTCATCACCGTCCAGCGCCTTGTCCTTGCCACCGGCAAAAACTATTCGCATCGAATTTACTTGAAAGATGGCATATGGGCCGACCTGACGCTCATGTGGCAAAAGAAACAGTGGGTCGAATTTCCATGGACGTTTCCTGACTATGCAGGAGACGATATGAAATCGCGGCTGACAAAAATGCGTCAGTCGTATAAAAACATGCTGAACAATCCGCAAACGTAGAATCGTCATACAATACGCGGATAGACCAAAAAGGAATATATATGCCAGTTAGCATGACCGGTTTCGGTCGTAATGAGACAAATGATGATGCTTGGACCCACGTATGGGAAATCAAAAGTGTCAATGGCCGCTTTCTTGATGTGAAGTGGCGTATGCCCGGTTACCTGCGCAGCCTGGAGAATGGCTGGGAAAAGATCGTTCGGACCCATGCCTCTCGCGGGCGGGTGGATATCTCCCTTAATCTTGAAGTACTGGACTCCGCCATCCTGGGCGTTACGTTCAACGAGACCATGGCCAAAGCCATGTTTGAGCAGATGGAGCAGTTGGCATCGGCCCGCGGTGATTTGTTCAAGCCCGATTACAACAAGGTTCTGTCCATGTCTTCCCTGTGGCGCGACAACGGCAGTGAGCCGGACCCCGGCCTGACCGAATCCCTGACTGCAGGGCTCGAAGCCGCCCTCAAGGATTGGGTGAGCGCCCGTTCTTTGGAAGGCGATGCCATGGTCAAGGATCTGCTGGCTCGCCTTGATGTGCTCAAGGATCTGGCCGACAAGATCGGCGAGCGCGTGCCGGAGATTCTGGAAGAGAAGAAGAGCAGCCTCAGGCAGCGCATTCAGGAAATGCTGGAGAGCGCCGGAGCTGAATTCTCCGAAGACAGAATGCTGCAGGAAGTGGCTCACCTCACCGACAAGCTTGACGTGTCGGAAGAGTTGACCCGCCTTGATGCTCACCTCGATCGTCTTCGTGAAGTCCTCAGCACCCCCGGTGATGCCGGTAAGAAGCTTGATTTCCTTCTGCAGGAGACCTTCCGCGAGATTAACACCTGCGGCAACAAGGCGCAGGACACCACGGTCAGCCGTCTGGTCGTTGATTTCAAGGCTGAATTGGAACGGTGCCGCGAACAGGTTCAGAACATCGAATAACCGCCAGTGAGCTAAGGGGATATCATGGCAAAACAGGGGTTACTCAACATCGGCTTCGGTAACTTCGTGGTGCTGAACAGGGTGGTTTCCATTGCGCTGCCTTCCAGTGCTCCCATGCGTCGTCTTCGTGAAGACGCCAGAGCGGAAGGACGGCTCATTGATGCCACCCTCGGACGCAAGACACGAGCAATCATCGTCACCGATTCCAACCACGTTATCTTGTCCGCCATCCAGGCTGAAACAATTGCACAGCGTTTCAGCGCAGAAGAGGGAGAATAAATGTCTGAAAATGTTTCCCGCCTGGGCCAGATCATTGTGGTCTGTGCGCCGAGCGGCACCGGTAAATCAACATTAATCAGCAAACTGCGAGAAGAGTTTCCGAATTTCGGCTTCTCCGTTTCCTATACGACCCGCAAGCCCAGAGGGGATGAACAGAACGGTCGTGAATATCATTTTGTCTCACGTGACACGTTTGTCGCCATGCGCAGTCAGGGTGAGTTCTGCGAGTGGGCTGAAGTCCACGGCAATCTCTATGGCACGGCGACGCAGCCGGTGGTCAACATGCTTGATCAGGGTAAGGATGTCCTCTTTGATATCGATGTGCAGGGAGCCAAACAGTTGAAAAAGACGTTCTACAAGGGAACGTTCATTTTCCTTCTGCCTCCATCCAAGGAAGAGTTGATTCGACGTCTTACCAGCCGGGGAACTGACTCGGAAGAATCCATCAGCAAGCGTCTGGCCAATGCCGAAGGGGAAATCGCTGAAGCCGGTTTCTTTGACTACTGGATCATCAATGATGATCTGGATAAGGCGTACGAAGAACTGCGTGCCGTTTTCGTAGCTGGTGCATGCAAACCGGAACTGCGGACAGATGTGGAACAGATCATTAAGAAGGACTGGGGGATCGATGGCTGAGCTTGTTCTTGCCCTTGACTACAAGGATGCCCGATCAGCACTGGCAATGGCGGATACTGTAACTGGTGTTGTCCCCTGGATGAAGGTTGGTCTTGAGTTGTTCACGGCAGAGGGACCGCTGGTTGTTTCCGAGTTGAAAAAAAAGGGCTTTAACGTCTTTTTGGACTTGAAATTCTTTGATATTCCCAACACTGTGCAGGGTGCGATCCGCTCGGCTGCCCGACTGGGGGTGGACATGGTTAACATCCATGCCTTGGGCGGAGAGCGTATGGGGGCAGCAGCCATGCAGGGGGCTCTCGAAGGCACTCCTGATGGCGGAACGCCACCCATTGTTCTGGCTGTCACCATGCTGACGTCCATGGCAGAAGGGGATTTGCCGGTGGATAATGCGCCGCCGCCGTCGGAGATGGCCCTTGACCTTGCTGTAAAAGCCAAGCAATATGGCTTAAATGGGGTTGTCTGTTCCGCTTTGGAAGCGGAACGGATAAAGCAGGCTTGCGGTGATGCATTCATCTGTCTGACTCCTGGCATTCGTCTTGCGGACAGTGCCAAGGATGATCAGAGGAGAATTGTGACGCCCGCTCAGGCTGTAATAAACGGGTCGGATTATTTGGTGGTGGGACGACCCATCACCGGTGCAGCATCGCCCAAAGAGGTGGCCTTGGCCATCATGGAGGAGATGCAGCGCGTATAACAGGGGTTACAATGACGAATCAGAGCGGCAAGAAGCCGCAGGAAAAGGATATCGTCCGTGATGGTGCGGAGAAGATCAAAGGGGTCTTCTCCACACAGTCTGTTTCCAAAGTGGGTACAGGCACAACGCAGCGTCGAACCATTCAGAAGACCTACTGGAGTGGTGAAGAACTGGCAGACGGACGTATTGAAATCCAACCCCTCAACCGCAACTACATCCCTTCCGGTCCGAAGCGGACCATTGATCGCGACGATTTTCTAGCCAAATACAGTCCAGAACCAGAATTCTACATGACCACCGTCTACCCGGCGATCAAGAAGGTGGACGACTCCATTGTGCGTGGTGAAAAACATCGGGAGCGTGGGGCTGCCTACAGCGCCGAATTC
This sequence comes from Pseudodesulfovibrio profundus, assembly GCF_900217235.1. NCBI lineage: Bacteria > Pseudomonadati > Thermodesulfobacteriota > Desulfovibrionia > Desulfovibrionales > Desulfovibrionaceae > Pseudodesulfovibrio > Pseudodesulfovibrio profundus. Next base: position 4,068,361 of record NZ_LT907975.1, read on the forward strand.
GAGTTCAAGCAGGTCACAGCCGTCGATGAAGAGAATGTCCGAGCCAACTTCGGTTTGGGTCTGACGTATCTTGATCGAGGGGATCAGGTCAGAGCCAACGATATCTTTGAACGTATTGTCGGACTGGACGGAGCGTTTCACTCGGAACACAAACATCTCTTCAATGACTTTGGTATCAACATGCGGAAAAATCGTATGTTTGATCAGGCGTTGAAATACTATCTCAGAGCGCAGGAGTTGGTGCGTGATGATGAGCACCTGTTCCACAACATTGCCCGTTGCTACTACGAGAAAGGGGATGTAGAAGAGTGCAAGAAGTATTTGAGAAAGAGTCTGGAGATCAATCCGAATCTCAAGGAAAGCAAGATGTTCTGGGCGTTCCTCAAGAGCAAAGGCTTTGTTCGGGATAACGAGGATATCCAGGATGTTGCAGAGACTTCTGAAGCTGACTCGGAGTGATTGTAGAAACGACACTTATTTGAATTTCAAGCCTGCGCCGACAAGGAGTTTTCATGTACCAGGAGAAGATTAAGGACTTCCTCCGGGAGCTGTCGAATACTCGAGAAGATCTTCCTTTCTCTCCCGCTCTGCTGCAGCAATTGCACAGTCAGACCGGAGAAAATTCAAACGCCACGATGCAGCAGATCGGTGAAACCCTGAGTAAGGATCAGGGTGTGACGGCACGTATTCTCAGCCTGGCCAACTCATCATACTACGGGCTTCAGGCGGAAGTCGGCTCTGTGGAGCGGGCTGCTGCCGTTATTGGGCTGAATGAGATTCGTAATATCGTTTTGATGCTCGGGGTGCAGCGTCTTGCTGCCAAGTATCCGCTTCCTGACGATTTCGTGCTGGCAGAATACTGGGAGCATCACTTTCTGGTGGGGACGGTTGCCAAAGAACTTTCCCGGTTGGTCGGTGTTGGCAACCCGCAGAATCTCTTTACAGCCGGGCTGCTGCATGACATCGGCAAACTCATTACTGCTATGTTCAGGCCAGATGACTGGCAGGCCATGGTCGAGCTGGCAGAGGATGAAGAAATAGTGGATTCTGAAGCCGAAGATCGCTACTGGGGCGTGGATCACGCTGTCATTGGCGCGCTTGTTTTAAAATCCTGGGATCTTCCAGATATGTTGGTGGAACCGGTAAACTGGCATCATTCGCCGGAATTGGCGCCAGGGTACAGTAACGAAGCTACCATCATTTGCCTTGCCGACTATGCGGCCCATGCCGTTGCCGACCCCGAGGGACCCTACGCCGGTCGAGTGGAGCAGCTCTGTATTGATATGGAGCTGGACCTTGATGAAGTGATGGAAATCACGGATGAGCTGGCCGAGTCCGACGAGGTCGAAGAGTTCGTTCAATTGCTCAATTAGCCATAGGAAAAAATATTGCCTTGTATATGGAAAGCGCGAGGGGAGAAGCCCTCGCCCGATGAAGCCGTGCGCATGGCGGAGGAACTGTCCGTTTCTCCGCTTATTGTTGATATCCTCATGAACAGGGGCTTGAGCTCTTTGCAGGAAATGGATCAATTTCTAAGTCCGGGCCTGCGGCATTTGGCTGACCCCAATGAAGTCCCGGGGTTGAAAGAGGCTGCTGAGATGTTGACTCAGGCGCTGGGCGAAGGGCGCAAATTGGCGGTCTGGGGTGACTATGATGTTGACGGAATCACCTCTACAGCGCTGGTATCGGATTTCTTTTCTGCTCGCTCCATCGATATTCTTCAGTATCTGCCCAATCGCATGGAAGAAGGGTACGGTGTTAATGTTCAAGGGGTAGAGCGTCTGGCGCAAGATGGTGTCGGTGTGTTGCTGACAGTCGATTGCGGCATATCCGATCATGAAGCCGTGGCCCGTGCTCGTGAGCTGGGGATGACCGTCGTTGTCTCCGACCATCACCTTCCGGGCGACACTTTGCCGGATGCCCATGCGATCTGTAACCCGCGATTGAGCGAGGGTGGACCGTATGACGATCTGGCAGGTGTTGGCGTGGCATTCATGCTCATGGCCGCGCTGAACAAACTGCTGCCAGGTACACCTGCAGAAATTCGCGAGTTGCTTGATCTCGTGGCGCTGGGAACAGTCGCTGATGTGGTCAGCCTCAAGGGCATGAATCGAATTTTGGTTAAAAACGGACTGCTGGTGATCAAGGAAGCCAAGCGTCCCGGAATCGCTGCGCTCAAGGTGGTCAGCGAGTATGAACGCGATGCCGACCTCGGTGCCGGTCAGATTGGCTTCAATCTCGCACCAAGAATCAACGCTGCAGGCAGAATGGGTGACCCCGGAAAGGGGTTGAGTCTCCTGCTTGCCAAGTCCTTTGACGAAGCCATGCCGTTTGCTGAGGAGTTGAACGCCATCAACATGGAGCGTCGTCGTCAGGAGCAGGAAATAACCGAGGAAGCCTTTGCGCAGGCAGAGTCCATGCGCGACAAGGCCGGGTTGGTTCTGTTTGCGGAACATTGGCACCCGGGTATCATCGGTATTGTTGCTTCACGCGTTGTAGAAAAATACTACAGGCCCACATTGATCCTGTGCGCTACGGAAGATGGCACCCTCTACAAGGGGTCAGGAAGAAGTATTTCCGAATTTGATTTGCATGAGAGTCTTAAAGCTATCAGTCCGATTCTGAATGGATTCGGCGGGCATAAACTGGCTGCTGGGTTGTCCATTCAGCCGGATCAACTGGACGCTCTTCGCGAGCAGTTCAATGACCATGTTGTCGAGAAACTGGGGCCTAAACCGCTGACGCCGACCTTGAAGCTGGATCGGGAGCTGCCCTTTGGTGAAATCACCCACACGTTGCTTTCCGAACTGGAAATGCTCCAGCCCTACGGCATGGGTAACCCGGAGCCGGTTTTTGCCTCGGCCCCGGTAACAGTGGCTGAGCACAGAACGTTCGGCAGAGAGCGAGAGCATGTCAAATTGGTACTGGCCGACGATGTGACCGGCGCCAGACTGCCGGGTAAGGCTTGGCGCATGGCAGACAAGCTCAAGCGTGATGTGCAGGGGAGGGTGATGCGATTCGCGTTCACTCCCAAGATAGATCGCTTTCAGGGGGTGCCGCGTATTGATCTCAGAATACGTGATTGGGACGGTATCTTTTAACGAAGTAAAAAAGGCTCAGTGTAATTAACTGAGCCTTTTCACTTATTAGGACTTGGAGCCGACAAATTGTTCGGCGTTGTAGCTGGAGCGAACCAGCGGAGCGCTGAACATATGCTTCAGGCCGCGCTTGGTGCCTTCTTCAGCATATTTATCGAATTGCTCAGGTTCAACGTATCGTTTGACCATGGGATGATGCCGCGTTGGCTGCATGTATTGACCAATGGTGACGATGTCGCAGTTGATGGCAGCTAGGTCATCGAGAACAGGCATGATCTGCTCGTCTGTTTCGCCCAGTCCAACCATGATACCGGACTTCGTCGGGATGGTCGGTGCGATGCGTTTGGCGCGCTCCAAAAGCTCCAGACTCTGGCGGTAATTTGCCTGCGGTCTGATCTCGTCATAGAGATCGGGCACTATCTCCAGATTGTGGTTGAGCACATCCGGCCCGGCATCGAGGACCGTTTTCAGCGCGTCTTCATCGCCCTGAAAATCCGGGATGAGTACTTCAATGGTGCACTCGGGCATGCGTTCATGGACAGCACGAATGGTGGCTGCAAAATGCGCTGAACCGCCGTCAGGCAGGTCGTCGCGAGTAACGGATGTGATAACGACATGCTTGAGTTCCAGCCGGTGTGCGGCCTCTGCCACGCGCTGCGGTTCATCCGAATCAAGCGGCAGTATGTCGCCGGGAGTGATGTTGCAGAAAGCGCAGTTGCGGCTGCATATGCGGCCCATGATGAGGAATGTCGCTACATTCTTGGAGAAACATTCCCACTTGTTGGGGCATTTCGCCGACTGACAGACCGTGTTGAGTTTCAGGTCCTTGATCAATCCTGAAGTACAGGAAAAGTTTTCGTCTTTTGGTAGCTTAACGCGGAGCCACGGCGGAATCCGCAAAGGCTTTTCTGAATTCTTGGATGAAGACATCCTTGGCTTCCTTCATGTCTATATCGTTAGCGGATTCACGGGAAATGGACGTTGGCGTCGCTCCCTGAATGCCGCACAGCGTGATCATTTCAAACAGACTGATGTCCGGGCCGACGTTGAGTGCCAGGCCGTGGTATGTGACCCAGCGTTTGACACCGATGCCCATTGAGCATATTTTGCGCGACTCGTCCACCCAGACCCCCGGGTGCCCTTTGCGCCGCTTCGTTGATACGCCAAAATGAGCGCAGGTATTGATGACCGCTTCCTCCATGTCATGGAAGAATCGGCGCATGCCGCCCGGCCGTTTCTCCACCCGCCAAATGGGGTAGGCAACCAGTTGACCGGGGAAATGACAGGTGATGTTCCCGCCCCGCGTGGTTTGGGCCAGCTCTATCCCTTGTGATTTGAGGAAGCCCTCATCCACGTGCAGGTTTTCGGCTCCGCCTTGACGGCCATACGTAATGACTTTCGGGTGTTCCAGAACAAAAAGGGTATTCTCCTCTTTGCCATCCAATACGTTGTTGAGAGTTTCAAGCTGTAGCTCAACGCCTTCATTATAAGGGATGAGCCCGAGGTCCAGAATGCGCATCCGACTTGCTATCCTTTGTAGGGCAGTATGATTGCCTTTGACTTGAGATCGATCTTCGGTTTGGCGGGCCATTCAGGAGCAAAAAGCTGGCCTGGCTCAAGAGGGCGCTTGTTCCCGTAATCGATAAGGGTAAGCCCCTTGTGCGAGCATGCATACTGTCCCATGCCGCCATGTAGTCTGAAGGGCTGGGAGATAACACGAACGCCACCCCATGCTTTGCTTCCTTTTCCTGAAAGGTAGAGGAAGTTCATGGAGACATTGTCCTTGTCCAGCTTCGACTCAGCGGAGAGGTCATGCAACCACTGCGGTGCACCTTTGACGGAGAAGTTGAAGTGGCACCACGGGCTGGATTGAGAGAGTGCAGGCATTGGGCACTCTTCAACGTGAGGGCATGGAGCAATGGGCTTGAACCCGTTGTCCATCATCTGGCTGCGCATTTCGGCAATGACGCGACCCGTCAGACGCACGCCGGTCTCGATCAGCAGGACGCGCCCGGTGTCTTTGGCAGAATTGATAAGATGCTTGGTCAGCTTTTCTGCCTGCGGTCTGGCTACGCGACCGGACCAGTCAAGTTCGTTCAAGGCATTGGCAACGATGATCAAATCCGCTTTGCGGTTGATACGGTCGGTGAATGCGGCTTTGACGGTCTTGATTCTCCATGGGGAATCCTTTCCGGCAATCTGCTGGAAGATTTTGAGGCCGGTCTGCATCGCCTTGGGAGCGCGATCCATACAGGTGAAATTCAGCTTGCGTTCGCGCAGGTGAGGGCGTGACATCCACAAAGCGAGCACTGCGGTCAGTGGACCACTGCCGAGATCAACCACATCGCCACCATCAGGAATATCCAGCTCCAGGCCGGAAAAGAGCCGTGACATGCGGAAAAGGTTCCAGGGCAGAAAATAGTGGAGGTAAGGCGACTGGAATTTCGCCTCACTCATGTAATCCGTTTTGCGTTCGGAGCGCTCGCTGGTCAGTCCGCGGGACATGTCGCGTATGTCGTATTTCAGGTGCTCTCTGTGTCTGGCTTTCATGGGCCAGACTTTTTTGAGAACGCGAATGAAACGCTCCAGTTCGGCTTCGTTTTCTTCAGTCAGAAGTGGGAAAAGTTGTTCAGTCGACATATGTAAAACGCATCCTTTTCATGAATTGATCGCCAAAGCTTGCATCTGAGGCGAGATCCAGGGCGGTTATGGTTGTGGGGAGAGTCTCGGCAAATCGGCGCGCATCAGGGTCTGTAACGAGGATTTCTGATCCCTTGAGCGCGGTATTGCCCGCCTTGACGGTTCTGTTTTTACAGTTGGGAGGCAGGAAACCGATTGTTTCGAGATCGTTCAAGCTGACGTGCTCGCCCAATGCACCGGCTATGTAAATTGTTTTTAAAGCAGATGGTTTGAGTTGGGCCTCATGTAACAGGGCAGACATGGCGAGGTTGAATGCTGCTTTAACCTTGAGAATTTCTTCAATGTCTGACGCCGGAAGCATGAGTCCGTGATCCAGTGCAAAGGCTGGCTCTCCAATTTCTGTTGTTATCAGATCCTTGGCGAGTTTTGCAGCCAGTGGTGTGGTTCCTTGCCCGAACTGGCCGGAATCGTCAAGGATACCGTGGCGGATCAGGGTGGCAGTTAATGAAATATATCCCGTCCCAGTCATGCCGGTAGGGGGCGTGTGCGACTCGTCAAACAAGACCTTCTGTAATTCCTTGGGCGTCAAACGAAAGCCGGTTACTGCTCCGGGGCCGGCTGTTCTGCCATGGGTCAGCCCGACTCCTTCCAATGCAGGCCCCATGGGAACCGATGCACAGAGCCGTTTGTCCGGGCCGAGTGCGAGAATGAATTCGCCATTGGTACCCAGATCGGCAAGGAGGAACGGGTACTCAACATCGGCGTCATACTCGATGGCAGTCAGCCCGGCGCTGAGATCAGCACCAATGAATGGTGCCAACAGTGGCGCTATGTAAGCTGGGGGAAGATCAGCCCCGAGCTTTTTTTCTTCACCGCCGAAATAGGAAAGCGTGTAGGGGGCGCTGGCAAGGTCGTCCGGTTTTTTGCCCAGCAGAACGTATGTCATGGCGGAGTTGCCGGACACGGCCATGGACACGCACTTGCCCTGCATGTTGTGACTGGCAAGCCGGACCAGCTCTGTCAGACGATCAAGAATGAGCGCTCGAAGGATGAATCGGCCTTCAGCGTTTGCAGCAACAGCCAGTCGGGACATTATTTCGCTGCCAAGTCCCATTTGCGGGTTGAGTTCGTGGCCGGTGGCGACTGACTCATTTCCTATCAGAACGGACCAGTGTATGGATGTCGTGCCAAGATCAATGGCAAGGGAAAAGTCTCCGGTAGTCGTGGAGGTGGCTCGAATGGCTCGTTGACTGCGTGTTGGAGCGGGAAGTTCGATGTCGCACGACTCGGAGGGGTGAAGGCAGGAGAGTCGCCATCCCTGAACCAGAGCTTCTTCGCCGAGCTTCTTTTTTTCTTCCAGAACCGGCTCAGGCGGGTTTTCAGTGAAGCGGACCTTGCACAATCCGCATTTCCCAAGGCCGGAGCAAAGAGCCACGCCATGCCATAACCTGCTCATAACGATGGTTTTGGCCAGGGTGTCCCCTTCGCGAGGTTCCAGGGCCAGCAGTGTCCCGTCATGTGTTTTGATACGTATGCTCACGATTCGCTCCATGGTTGCGCGAAGAGTAGCCCATGGTCAGAGACCTGTAAACGGGCTTTTCCCGGCCCGCCAATGATTAGCTGGACCGTCGAACAAATACGGCGCAGGGTGTGAACTGCTGTCGCGGGCTTGACCCCGCACCTGTTGCGGTAATCAATCTTTGATCATGCTAACGATTAGCAGCGAGTCAGGCGTCGCATGGCATCATCAAGATGTTTGAGCCATATGTTGACGAGGCGCTGATACTCTCCTGCGCCTTTGAGCACGGCCTCGCATTCGATGCCCTCTTGTTCCAGTCGGGATTTCCAACTGCTTTCTCTGTCGCCGACCATGTCGCGGGCCACATGCCATCCGGCTCCGAACAGGAAGGGGAGCAGGTAGGCTTTCTTGACGCCATCTTCTTTGAAGCGGGCGAGAATGACATCGATACCGGCTTCTTCAATGTGCTCCATCACGCCCATATGGACGGTCTTGTCGCGTTCCTGAAATGCTCGGTGAAGTTCCGCATAGTAGACAGCGCCGTCATGGCGTGTGCCATGCCCCATGAACAGGACCGCGTCATTGTCGCCTTTGCCTTCTTTGGCAATGGAGAGGATGGTCTCGGCCACATGTTCAAGGCCTGTTTCTCCAGCCACCAGGGGGAAGCCGATTTCCACTCGGTTGAATCCGTTATCTTCCAGCATGTAATCGTTGGCTATGCCAAGCAGGTCGTGGAACTCCATGCCGGGGACGAGGTGCAGAGACTGGATGACCACATGAGTGAAGCCCTCGGCAAGAAGCTTGTCGAGAGCTATGGGAACAGAGTCCACCTCTTCGCCCGCCTTTTTCATGTGGCCGCGTATGATACTCGATGTGTATGCGACGCGCACCGGCGTATCCGGATACTTTTGGCGTACTTCTTCCGTGATGTGATTCAGAGAAGCTTTGGCTCGCTCGTGGCGAGAACCGAATGCGGCGAGGAGTATGGCTGTCTTCATATGGTATTATTCTTTTTCACGAGCGCGAGAGAGAAATAATGCGGTGTCTTCGGGGCATCCTTTATGTCCATGAGAATGGATTCTCCATCCATCCCCAACCGTGATACGAGTACGGTCTTGTCGTTGAGGCGCATTTTCTCCAGCGTTCCGCGTATTGCTTCAAAATTTTTGTAGGCCTTCAGGATAACGGCATTATCGGCCACGTCAAGCTGTCTTTCCAAAGATTCGTCGTCTGTCACCCCTGATGTAATCAGCAGGGATTCCTTGGACTCGGCAAGGACCAGCCCTATTTTGGCTGCAGCGGCATGGAACGAGGTGATCCCGGGAATCGCTTCCAGCTTAATGGACGGGTCCATTTTCAGCATGGTTCTCTGGAGATAGCCGTAGGTGGAGTAAGTCAGCGGATCGCCCAAGGTGATGAAGGCCGCGTTATCGCCGCGTTTCAGAACCTCCGAAACGATCTGTGCATTTTTATCCCATGCAGCTTCCAGTTCGTCCTGGTCTTTTGTCATTGGGAAGCCAAGGTTGATGACTTCCACTCCGGGCTTCAGGTGGGGCTTGGCAATACCATACGCCGTGGAATAATCGTTTTTAGTCGACGATGCAGCGAATATGACATCAACTTCGCCCAATGCACGGACTGCTTTGAGGGTGAGAAGTTCCGGGTCGCCCGGGCCGACCCCGATGCCGTATAATGTTCCTTGGCGTGTCATGATAATTCCTTGAAGTGACTGATTAACTGTTTTGACTTATTACGTATTAATGGTTGTTCACCGGGTGAAGTAACCTGTGCACGGTTTCAATTCCCGTGAGCAGTCGCATGGTCGGGCGAGACACGAGGTGCTCGTCCACGAGAAAGACATTGCGATCGCGAACCGCCTTGATTCGAGAGGCTGCCGGGCCGTTGGTTATGTCCTTTACCTCAACCCGGTTCATGGTTCCGTACTGGGCCAGATAGATGTCTATCTTTGCGGATTTGTGAAGCATCCGCTCTAATCCATAGTTTGCAATGTTGGTTCCGTGCCGAGGCTTGGCATCGCTGGCTATATTCACGCCACCTGCCATTTCCACGACGAAAATTGGCATGGAACCGGGGCTGAATGTGGCATATTTCCTATGAATTGATTCAAAAAAGACTTTTGGCCTGACGGTGCCGGGAATCTGTTCCAGCTTGATCAGGGCGACTTCAAGACCTTCCTTGAAATCCCCGATCATGCGTTCGGCTTGCAGTTCCTTGCCGGTCAATCGACCAAGCGTACGCCAGTAGTCGTACATTTCGTCGACTGTGTTGGGTTGCAGTGCGACGACCTGTATGCCGCGGCGTGAAAGGGCATTCCACAGCGCCGGGTAGGCGCGGTACTGCATGGGACGAATAAGGATCACATCGGGATCGGCTGCAACAAAACGCTCCACGCCGTCGCGGGTGTTAAAGCGTTCCTTTTCCCCCACTTGAGGTGGATAGTTGTCGTTATTGCCGACACCGATGATTTCATCATCAAGTCCGAGGGTGTACAGGTTTTCCGTGTGGGCGGCATATAAGGAAATGATTCGTGTGTAGGGGGCCTTGAAAAAGAATGACTGACCGGCATCGTCAGTGATCTTTTCCGCATGGGCCGGATTACAGAATAGAAATAGCAGAAAGTATACGAGTAAAAAGCGTTTCAAGATTATTCCCCTGATTCATATGTGACGGTAAGGCTGTCGGAAGGACCGTGCTCGGCAATATGCGCTTTGACTCCGAAGACTTCCTGAATGGTAGCCGGAGTCAATGTCTGGCGCGGTGTCCCCTGGCTGTGCAGAAGCCCGTTTGCCATGACGGCTATGCGGTCGCAGTATCGTGCGGCCATGCTGAGATCGTGCAACACGGTGATGACCGTGCGTCCTTTATCGCGTGCCAGTCTTTTGAGCACACGCATGGCTTTCAAGGCGTGCCGGATGTCCATACTTGATGTGGGCTCATCTAGCAACAGTACAGGGGTGTCCTGTGCCAGTGCCCGCGCAAAAACGGTTCGTTGCCGTTCCCCGCCGGAGAGCTGATCAAGTGTGCGGTGTGTCAGGTGACTGAGGTCCATACAATCCAGGGCGGCATGAACAGCGCTCAAATCCTCTTCGGTGGGATTGTTGAATCGTGGGATATACGGATGACGCCCCATGAGCACGGCATCAAAAACCGTGAATGGAAAGGTGAAGGAAGATTCCTGTGGAACGACGGAAATCTGTTTGGCTCGCTCTGGAATGGGGAGTGAGTGAAGGTCTTTGCCTCCAATGGAAATGTTGCCGCCGGATGGCTGCAAGTTGCCGGAAATCGTATTGAGCAGCGTTGTCTTACCGCATCCGTTCGGTCCTATGACAGCGTGAAGTTGACCTGCATCAAACGTGATGTCCAGCCCATGCAGAACCTGCTGGTTCCTGTATCCGAATGCTACGGATTCGATGCCTACTTCGACACTACGCATGGTTGCCTGCACGACGTGTTTTGGTGAAGAGCCAGCAGAAGACCGGGCCGCCGATCAGGGCGGTCAGGACACCGATGGGGACTTCATGGGGCAGAATGGCTCGGGTCAAGGTGTCTGCACTGATCAGGAGTAATGCTCCACCCAAGCCTGATGCGGGCAGGAGGAAGCGGTTGTCCGGGCCGATGATGAATCGCATGAGGTGGGGGATGATGAGTCCGACAAAGCCGATAACACCGGATATGGCAACACAGATGGCGCTGACCAGTGAGGCGGTGAGCAGCAGGGTTAACCGAATGCGGGGAGTCTCGACCCCAAGGCTTGCCGCTGTCCGACTGCCAAGGCTCATGAGGTTGAGATCACGCGCATAATACAGACAGATGAGAAAAGCACAGAGGGCGGCGATGCCGGTTAGGCTGGCGTCGAACCATGTTCGGGAACTGAAACTGCCCATGAGCCAGAACACAATGGCGGCCACCCGTTCATCGGCCAGGTATTTGATGAAGCTTATGGCAGCCGAAAGGATCGCGGAAACGATGACGCCGGAAAGGATGAGGTTGGCAGGAGCCAACTCACTGTCACGGCCTGACATGGCAATGACCGCGAACAGTGTGGCTGTTGCACCGATAAAAGCCATGACGCACAGGGTGGTCGGTCCCAGAAACGATAAGCCCAGCAGCAACGACAGGGCCGCTCCGAAGGCCGCTCCTGATGAAACACCGAGGGTAAATGGGTCAGCCAGAGGATTGAGCAGCAGTCCCTGAAAGACAGTGCCAGCCATGGCAAGACCGAAGCCCACGAAAATGGATGTGAGTATGCGCGGCAGCCTTACGTCGATGACGATGCTTTGATGCAAGGGGTCAACCGAGCCTGCCGTCCCCAGCAGGCCATGCCAGATGGAAGCGACAACATCCGTTGCGCTGATGGCGATGAATCCCATACCAGTTGCCACGATTGCAGTAAGCAAAAGTGCTGCTGCAAGCGAGGTGATGACCAGAGTGGCGCGGGATGAGCTGTGAAGGACGGCAGGCATGTTGGTATTACGGCAGCATGTGCGTTTGCGAGAGAGCGTCCTTGAGATGATCCACATACATTTGTGCGAATGCATCCACAGAGCCAAGCCCACGAAGTTCGGTCTTCACGTTGAATCCGGCTTTGGTCAGCATGACCTTCCAGGAATCATCCTCATCACCAGCCATGTCGTTGGAGGCGTGATCACCGGCTACAACCATGAAAGGTTTCATGAGAACATTCTTCTTGCCCGAGGCTTTCAGCGCGGCCAGCAGGTCGTTGAAGTTTGGAAATCCTTCCACGCATCCGACAAATACTGGATACCCATGGACTGCCTGCATCTCACGCTGGAATTCTGCATAAATGCCTGTTGAGTAAAAGTCGTTGCCATGCCCCATGTAAACGAGCGCCGCATTGTTTGCTTTGGCATCCTCGACATCGTGGGCCAGGGCATCAACCGCGGTCCGTATGTCATCCATATACGGATATTTGTCTCCCGGCATACCGAGGGCAGGGCGTCCAAGACGCAGGGAGGTGAAGGGCTGCCATTTGGCTTTTACCGTCTTGATGGAACGAAGCCCCACCATGACAGCCTTGAGATCGGCAAATTCTTCACCGGCGAAGATATGCAGTGGTTGAACTGCGATATCCTTGTACCCTGCATCCTGCAGGAGCCCCAGAGTGGCCAAGGGGCTTTTGACGTAAAGGATATCTTCAGGAATGGAAGGATTCTCTTTGAGCCACTGCTCATTGGACTGGCGCTTTTGCCAGATGCCACGGATGATATCGGACGTAAAAGCGAGGCGGATGTGAATGTCGGGAAACTCCGCAGCAACTTTGTTCCGAATGTTGAGGATGGATTCAAGCGTCTTTGGATACGATGTGCCAAAGGCCGCCAAAACAATCGCTTTTTTGGCGGGTTCGCTTACGTGATGCCCGGCCTTTGCTGGCAAGGTGGTCACAAGGCAGAAAAAGATAAGGAGCGCCGGTACAAGTGTACGGCGGGTCAATAGGGTCATGGTTCCTCCAAAAGGAGGGCTGTTTACAGGGCAAAAAAATATTCCCCTCCCTCACCATATTCTGAGGAAGGGGAACCGTTTTTTCCCTTCGTATACCTGTGGCGGCAAGCCCACGTACCACCGAGGCAAACCAATATCGTTTTCAGGCAGGTCTTCCGGCTGGCTCCTCCTGTTTTCGCCTTCCCGACCGGTGGTCAGTGGCATAATGAAAACAGTTCGGCAGAGCGTCACGGCGGCGGGTCCGCTCCCGATTTACACGGGATTCCCTATCAAGTCCGTCAGGACACCTGAAGCTGAGCTAATAGGCTGGTCGTCCAGTCTCTGTCAAGGTCGTCTAACTGGAGGTGTTGATGCGATCCTGAAAATTCTGGAGCATCTCTTCAGTGTCGATGACCAGTGCATCGGATTCACCCATCATTCCGTAGCCCAGAATGGGGACATGGAAAATCTCTTCTACCGGAACGGTGAAGCCGGTGATAACGACCTGCTGCTGGCGAAGCACTTCATCAACCAGAATGGCAGCCTTGTATTCTCCCACTCGAACGACGATGGCCTGCGCCATTTCAATGTCGTCCACTTCGGGTGTTATGCCGAGAAGATCGCCAAGTCTGAGCAGGGAGTGGACTTCGCCTCGAACGTCAACAGTTTCGCGACCATCCGGCAGTTCGACGACCTCGTTGTGGCGAGGCATGTAGATTTCCATGACGTCACGACTGGGAACGATGTAGACCTCTCCGCCGACCTTGCAGACCAGGGCGTCGACAATGCCTTCGTTGGCCGAGCGGTCGAGGGGGATGGATATGGTGAACGATGCGCCGTGGCCCAGGTCGCTTTCGATGGTCACATCACCATCAAGAGTGACACGAATGGCGTTGACGACCGCATCCATGCCGACACCGCGACCGGAAACGTCGGTAATTTTTTCTGCCGTTGAAAAGCCTGACTGGAGGACGAATTGAAGAATTTCGTTCTTTTCGTACTCTTCCGATGGATCGGCCAGCCCCTTCTCAATCGCCTTGTTCAGAATGCGGTCGGGATCAAGCCCGCGACCGTCATCCTTGACCTGAATGTATGCGTTGTCGCCCTTGCGCCATGCGGCGAGAGTGACATTGCCGACTTCGGGCTTGCTGGTTTCCTTACGCTCTTCCGGTGTCTCCAAACCGTGGTCGACTGCATTGCGCAGCAGGTGAACCAGTGGTTCGTTGAGGCTTTCGACAATGGTCTTGTCGAGGGGGAGTTCATCTCCCTTGACCGTGAAGTCAAGCTTCTTGCCGATCTTCTGGCTAAGGGATTTGACCAGGCGATGCATGGGCATGAAAATCTGCTTGAGCGGAACAAGCCGGATGGCATCAACTTCCTTCTGAAGCTGGCTGATGACATTGTCGAGTTCACGCAGCGAAGATGCCACCTGATTGAGGTTGGTCGTGCCACCCTGTGCAATGACAGCGTAGGTGACCATGAGCTTTCCTACCAGTTCGATGACGCGATCGAGGCTGTCGGTCGGAACACGTATCGATGAAATGGCCTGCTGGCTCGAGGGCTTTTCCGCTTTGGCTTTTGTTTTTGCTTCCTGTGGTTCGGCTTCCGGTGCTGCATCCGCTTCGGCAGGTGATACTTCTTCCGGTTTTTCCTCGAATGCCTTGGCTGCTTCCTCTTCATTTTCTTCAAGGAAGGATTCATCTGCTACGGGCTTGGAATCGACGATGCCCATTGAGGTGGCACCGGCTTCCATGTTGCCGCCAAGAGCGAATAAAAATCGCTTCTGGGCTTCGCAGACGCCGAGCATGGCTGTGATGATATCGTCGTTGACCGGCGTGATGCCGTCGGTCAGCATGTCCAATATGGCAATGACACTGGCGCTTGACAGTTTCATGTTGGACAGTCCGAGCGCATCCACAGCGTCACCGGCATTCTGGCCGGTTGCTGATACTTCGAGAATTTGTTTCTCAATCTCTTCGATGCATTGGATGATGCTGTCCTGCATGTATGTTCCCCGAATTATTGCGTCGTAAAATAAGTTTCTTCATCAGGATAGATGGCGATTGTCGAATCAAATTTCCAAGTATAGAGAGTGGATTTTGCGTCAGGTGACAAGCCGCATGCCGCGATTTGAAATGTCGTTCCCATGCTGGCAATTGCGCCCCACGCAGTTGATCCGAAGGTCAGTACCTCCGAGAGATCAAGGAGTATTTTGTCTCCGGGTTCCACTCCCATGATTGCGCCCATGATGGGCTTGTAATGAGCATCAATATGAACACGAGGATCTTTCACCCTGAGAATAGTGACCTCATCCCGGGTCTCCACTGCCACTCCGGCCCCTGCCACAAACCCATCTTCCTGACCCGAGGCCGAAGCTTCGGCTATCAATGCCAGGACTTCCTGCTGTTCCTCTTCATCCACTTCGTCATCACGCAACTGTTCCAGAACCTGGAAGATCATGTTGACGCCACGAGAGAGCAGCGTCAGATTTTCGCTGGTTGGGTCCACATCCCCCGATTGGACCTTTTTGAGAAAATCCTCGATCTGATGGGTGAAGTGAGATGCAGGTTCAAATCCGGCCATGAACCCGGTAACCCCTTTGATCGTGTGCAAAGGGCGTGAGAGAATCTCAATGCCTTCGCCAACGTCTGCGGATTCGAGCATCTCCAACCCTTCCATCACTTGAGGGTAGTACTTGTCATTGACCTCGGAAAAGAATTCTTCGATCATGGGATCGTCGGTCATATTCCCAATCCTGTCCTAATTGTTGAGCAAACCGAGCTTTTTCAATTCCATATACAATTTATCTTTGGCCACAGGCTTGACGATGTAAGCGGATGCTTCCCCGTCATAGAATGATTTTAGCACGGTCTGCGGATCATCCAGCGCTGTTGTCATGATCACTTTGGCCTTGGGGCTGAGGCTTTCCTGCTCTTCCATGGTTCGTATCCGGTTGAGCGCTTCAATGCCATCCACTTCTGGCATCATGATGTCCATGAGAATAAGTGAGTATGGTTTGTTTTCGGTGTGGGCCAGCTTGAATGCCTCCACCGCTTCACGTCCATTAACAACAATGTCCACGTCAAATAGTGCCATGAGGAACGATTTCAGCACTTTTCGACTCAGGAATTCGTCTTCGACAATGAGTGCTCTCATTTATAACTCCATGTCCATGCAGTGATGTTCACGTGATCTTTTCCTATGTAATTGAAAATTTTGTCAATATGCTGATCTAAAATATAGCTTTCCGTTTTTCTGTCTCTGTTTCTATACATTAAAATCAATCAAATTGTTACATCTAGTTCATTTCTTATTCAATGATAATAAGCTAAAATTCTGCAACTATTGATATGAATCTCTCTTGACGGTTGTCTTAGGACCCCGCTCAGACATACACGATGCCACTTGATCAAAACTTTCGGAAAGAGTACCAAGTCGTTCATGTCGAGACCAATCACCGAAAGGCGTAAACGGCGAATCGATGCGGTTTTAGCCAAACGCCAGAAATCATTGACCATGGTTATGGATAATATCTGGGACCCGCACAATGTTTCCGCTGTCTTACGCAGTTGTGATGCTTTCGGGGTTTCCGACGTCCATCTCTACTACACAACATCCAAATGGCCTGACCTTGGCAAGAAAAGCTCGGCATCTGCAAAAAAGTGGGTGAGAAGAACGCGCCACATTGATGCAGAGGCCATGGTTAGCCAGCTCCGCAGTGATGGTTGCCAGGTGTTGAGAACCGGTTTTTCCGCGGACGCACGGCCAGTCATGGATTTTGATTTCACCAAGCCGACAGCAATCATTCTCAGCAATGAGCACAATGGGACAGCACCGGAAATCGCTGAGGTGGTTCCGGACGAAATATACATTCCGATGTTCGGCATGGTGCAGAGCTTCAATGTCTCCGTGGCAGCAGCCATTATACTATACGAAGCATCCAAGCAGCGGCAGGAAGCCGGGCTGTATGACGCTCCTTCCTTTTCTGAAGAGGAATTGGCGCAGATGCAATCTGAATGGTATGAACGATAGAATGTATTTTTCTGTTGAAAGTGGTAGGCTTCGGGGATACATAATCGACCAAAGAACTTTCCTTTCCTCTTTTGGAATGAAAGGAATTGCTTGGAGGCAACTTTGCAGAATCTCATAAAAGCGCTGACCGAAGGCGATACAATCGTCTATCCTACCGAGACTCTCTATGCTCTTGGATGCGATGCAACCAAAGAAGCTGCGTGCAACAAGGTCATAGAGATAAAGAACAGGCCGAAAGCCAAGCCGCTGCCGCTGATCATTGGTGGTGTGGACATGCTGGGGCTCGTCACTGACGACAGACCCCAGGTTCTTCAGGAACTTGCCAGTTCCTTTTGGCCCGGCCCTCTTTCCATCCTCGTCAAGGCATTGCCCGAATTGCCTGCCAGTCTCTCGGATGATGATGGGTTCACATCCGTGCGCTGGAGCGGTCATCCTTTTGCTGCTGAGCTATCACGGCGTCTGCGAAAGCCTATTGTCTCCACCAGTGCAAACCTTAGCGGAAAACCTCCTGTTGCACATCCGGAAGATTTGGACAGCCGACTCCTTGATTTGGCCGGGGCGGCTTATTTTGATCCTCCGTGGCCCAAAGGTGGAAAACCATCCACTGTTATACGCATACTCAGCTTCAACAGGCTTGAGGTGTTGCGTGAGGGTGCCGTATCGGTGAAAATGCTCTGCGACAAAGGTTTTTCAGTTACTCTTTAGATAGAAAATAACTGACTTTCGCAGAATGAATACTCATGGTAGGTTTTCTCAGATACTGGGAGAACCATCATGACGCAAACCGAGATCAGTCCTGATACGCATCTTATTCTCGTGGCAGAGGACAGTAAGGTTGTCTATACTGCCCTTAAGTCCACAATCGAAGAGCATCTGAAATTTGAAGTCGTTGTTCTGAAGTCGTTTGATGAGGCTCA
The DNA here is from genome assembly GCF_900217235.1 of Pseudodesulfovibrio profundus. Classification (NCBI taxonomy): domain Bacteria; kingdom Pseudomonadati; phylum Thermodesulfobacteriota; class Desulfovibrionia; order Desulfovibrionales; family Desulfovibrionaceae; genus Pseudodesulfovibrio; species Pseudodesulfovibrio profundus. Next base: position 4,086,027 of record NZ_LT907975.1, read on the forward strand.
ATCGTTTCTTGATTCCAATGAACAGCCTATATTTGTCGCAATTCTTGATCTGCACATGCCGGGGTCCCGGGATGGACAGATTGTGGACATGTTTTGTGAAAGGAAAATTCCCAGCATCGTCTACACCTCGGATTTCACCGAGGAAACCCGCAAGCGCATGCAGTCGAAGAACATCATTGACTATCTGGTCAAGAATTCAAAGACTGTCGATAATCTCATAGAATATCTTGCAAATTTATATCGCAACACCCGCATCCACGCTCTCCTGGTGGAGGATTCGGGGTCGTTTCGTCTTTGGATGCGGCATATGCTGGAGAAGCAGCAGTTCAATGTCATTGAGGCGAGAGATGGCGAAGAAGCGTGGAAGTATATTCTCTCACATGACAAAATCGATCTTGTTGTCGCTGACTATGCTTTGCCCGGCATGGATGGAATTGAGCTGACACAAGCCATCCGCAACAAATATTCCAAGCAGGAAATAATCGTGCTTGGATTGTCTTCTGTTTCTGATCCCATGTTGACTGCACGGTTTATCAAAAGCGGTGCCAATGACTTCCTGGCCAAACCGGTACAGGTCGAGGAGCTGTTCTGTCGCGTCAACCACCATGTCGAAATGTTGGATACGATTCGGGCACTTCGGAAATCTGATCAACTGAAAAACCTGTTTATGGGGATGGCTGTGCATGATTTGCGTAGCCCCATCAATGGAATTAACGGTTTTACGACCATGCTTCTGGATGGCACGTATGGGCCTCTCAGTGAGGAGCAAAAAGAGATCATCCAATTTGTCCATGATGCAAATAAGAACATGGGGCTGCTGGTGCATGACCTGCTGGATATTTCCGTCATTGAATCGGGTAAACTGGTTTTGGAAAAAAGGGAGTCCAACATCGAAATCCTGGTTGAACACCGTTTGCGGATTCATGGACACATGGCAAAAAACAAAGGGGTTCAGTTAATTCCGTATTTTGAAGATGTCGCACCCTTCCCATTTGATGAGAATCGAATTGGTCAGGTGCTCGACAATCTGCTGACCAATGCAATCAAATTTTCTCCCAGTAATGGCATCGTCAAGGTATTGGTTTCGTCTCAGGAAGACAGTGTGAAAATATGTATTCAGGATAAAGGGGAGGGCGTACCGCCAGGGGAAGAGATGCTCCTTTTCCAGTCGTTCTCCAAAACAAGCATTGAGCCGACAGGCGGTGAATCCGGGACCGGCCTCGGGTTGCCAATCGTCAAAAAGATTGTGGAAGCCCATGGGGGCAAAGTCTGGGTGGTGAGCGATTATCCTCATGGCGCCACTTTCTGCTTCTCCCTGCCTGCCAGGTAGAAGTTCGCCTATGTTTTTCTGATTATTGGCCTTTGGGCGCACTTCGGGTAGACTCTCGTCATCTGATAATGGCGGATACCACTCATTGCATCCGCGCAAGCCAAGATAAGGAAACATCGTGCAAACCTTGAAACCATGTCCCCACTGTGGTGAAGGAATTCCCACATATAGCAACCCCACTCCAACAGTTGATGTCGTCATCCTTGTCCCCGACGGGGCAGAAGGTGAGGACGGTATTGTGCTGGTTGAACGGCTAAATCCTCCGCATGGATGGGCGTTGCCCGGTGGGTTCGTTGATGAAGGGGAGACTTGCGAAGCCGCCGCCATTCGAGAAATGCGCGAGGAAACCGGGCTTGATGTTGTGCTCACCGGCCTGTTAGGAGTGTATTCCGATCCGCGACGGGACCCCCGTCAGCATACGATGAGTGTCGTTTATACCGGCGTGGCAAAGAACATATCCACATTGTCGGCTGGAGATGACGCCAAGAAGGTGATAGTTGTGCCGATTGGCAAGTGGCCAAAGCTGGTTTTTGACCATGAACAGATTCTTTGTGATTTTAAAAGACGTCACGATGCCATGAATGGCATCTCTGCATAATGACTACCAATAGAACTCTTTTCGGATAAATCTATGCGTACTGTTTGTATTACTTTGGGGGACCCTTGCGGTCTTGGGCCTGAGTTGGTCGTTCGGCATTTTGCCAGGGAATCAGCTCGTCGCGATGAGAAGGTGCTGATCATTGGACCAGAGTCAGCTCTTGTCAGAGAAATGGATCGACACGGAGTTCATCCCTTTTATGTGCGACTCGACAAGCCGGAGGATATTGAGAATCAGGACGCAGACGTCTTTCTCTATGAACCTCCGCAGCTTTCCCGTCTAGGATTTGTGGCAGGTGAAGCCACCCGCGAAGGAGGGCTTGCAGCCGGTGTTAGCCTGGATGTGGCTGTATCGCTTTTGGCCGATGGAAAGGCTGACGGGTTGCTGACCTGCCCGTTGAATAAGGCCATGTTGCACAAGGCTGGCTTTGATTTTCCCGGACACACCGAGTTTCTGGCTGAAAAGTTGGGAGTCGGTAAGGAGAACGTGTGCATGCATTTGTGCGGGCATGCTCCCAAGGAAGACGACAAACCAAAGCTCCGAGTCAGTCTCGTGACTACGCATCCCCCCATCTGTGAAGTCCCTAAGCTCGTTACCGGGGAAAGAATTCTCCATTGCTTGCGTTTGACCAATGACTTCGTGCAGGCAATGGGTTTTGGCAATCGCATTGCTGTTTGCGGCTTGAATCCCCATGCAGGGGAGGGGGGCCGGATTGGTCTTGAGGAAGAGACTGTCATTACTCCTGCCATTGAAGCTGCACGGAGCGAGGGGATGAACATCAGTGGGCCGTTGCCAGCGGATACGGTGTTTCATTTCGCTGCCAAAGGTGAATATGCCGCTGTTCTTGCCATGTATCATGATCAGGGGTTGGGGCCGTTGAAGCTGCTCCATTTCAGTGAGGCAGTGAACGTGACACTGGGACTGCCTTGTCCTCGGACATCACCAGATCATGGAACCGGGTACGACCTTGTCGGTACCGGGCGTGCTTCAATCAAGAGCTTTCAGGCTGCTTACGACATGGTTCGCCGTCTGGTTGAATCCAAAGGGAAGTAACTATGCCTAAACGATTTGTGTTGTTGGACCGGGATGGGACGATAATTGTCGATAAGCACTATCTGCATGATCCAAATGAAGTCGAGCTGCTGCCCAATGCCGCCGAGGGCCTCAAGCGCATGCAGGACATGGGATTCGGGCTGGCTGTCCTGACCAACCAAAGTGGCGTGGGACGTGGTTATTTCAGCGAGGATGAAGTGCGCGCGTGTAATGCCCAATTGCAGAAGTTGCTTGAGCCTCACGGGATTGTGATCAGTGGGTTTTTCTTTTGCCCTCATGCCCCGGATGAAACTTGCGACTGCCGTAAACCGGCTCCGGGTTTGATGCGTCAGGCAGCGGAGGTGTTGGGATTCGATCCCAATGAATCATATATGATTGGGGATAAGAAGGCGGATATAGGGGTTGGACAGGCTACAGGTGCTGTGTCCGTGCTTGTACGTACCGGCTATGGTCGGAAAGCTGAAGCCGATTGTGGTGAACAGGCAGACTATTGTGCTGATGATTTGTTGGACGCTGCAGAGTTCATTCGTCTGAACGAAGGCTCCAAATAGTAAGCCCAATGGTCTGGCTACTTCTTGCGCTTATCCAACCAGTAAGAGCCATAACACATCAAAAGCGTGAAGCCGATTTCAACCAGGGTCTTTGGAATGAGCACCCAGCCAAATTCTGTCCAGTAGTTCATTAATAACTCCTTTTTATTCACAAAGTTCGGAGCTATTAGCAACTAGTATCACTTTTGTAAAGATAGTTTGATAGAGGGTGGGCGATAAAAAGAATCCCCGACCTGTTCAGCTGGGGATTCTCATAAAGGCAGATGGTTTATCCTAATTTTTTCTTCGCGAACTTCAGCATCTTTGCTGCTTCTGCAAAGTCCGGATTAATACTGATGGCATTTTGCGCCGAGCGTGCCATCTTGCTCCACTTTTTCCAGTCGTAGTACAATCGGCCTACATTGTAGTGAAGGTACTCGTCGTCTGAACTCAGGGTCAACGCCTTGAGGTAGTACTTTTCTGCGGTTTCATAGTCTTCCATCTTGCGAAGGACCATACCGATTCTATTGTACAGATGGATGGCGTTGGGGTCGTCCTTCAGCGCATCGTCCAACATGTGGAACGCTTCTTTGTACCGACCGGCGTTAAGATATCGATCGGCAATATCCGCTTTAAGGTCGGCGTCAGCGCCATAGTCAATGATCAACTGGTCAAATACCGATTTGGCGTTATCCCATTCCTGGCTGTCCAGGTGCTGTTGCCCCTTCTCTACAGCCGCTTTCTTCTGGGCAAGGATCGCTTGCATCGAGTCATTGAGAGACTGTTGAAGTTCCTGCAATAATTCATGCATGGCTTCGAGAAGTGCTCGCTCATCGCCAGGATTGTATTTGATGACAAGGGGATATACTTCCCGAATCTTCGGGTCACTGTTCAGTTGTTGTGTCACCCGTTCAAGGATGTCCTGAAACTCTTCCCGCTCATTCTTCATGACAGGATTCTTCAGGAAAAGGATCAGACCGTCATGGATCGCCTGAACAGCGGCCATATACTTGCCCTTCTTGAGCATGGTCGATACGGAATTGAGCTTCTTCCTTGAAGTAATCAGATCATTGGACATGACAGTTGCTCTCTTTTTCGAGTGATCCTCAGTGGGTTATTTCCCCGTGGTTTCCTTCACCATATCACGAAAACGCTTAAAGAAATAGCGGCTGTCGTGTGGTCCAGGGCCAGCTTCAGGGTGGTGCTGTATGGCAAGCATGGGGTAATCCTTGTGCTTGAAGCCTTCCAGCGTGTTGTCATTGAGGTTCATATGGGTTTTCTCAAGGAAGTCCAACCCTTCAATGTCAACACAGAACCCGTGGTTCTGCGAGGAGATTTCGATTTTTTCTGTTTCAAGATCGATAACCGGATGGTTACATCCATGATGTCCGAACTTGAGTTTGTATGTTTTTCCGCCCATGGCCAGACCAAGGATCTGGTGACCAAGGCAGATACCGGCGATGGGGTAGTCCTTATACAGGTCTTTGGTTGCTTCTACAGCGGTTTCAACGGCAGCCGGATCACCGGGGCCGTTTGAAAGGAAAATGGAATCAGGGTTGAGTTCCCTGATCTGGGCTGCAGTAAAGCTGGACGGCAGGACGATCATGTCGAACCCTTCGGCTTCGAGAAGGCGCAGGATATTCCACTTGATTCCAAAGTCATAGACAGCAAGCTTGGGGCCGGTGCCTTTCCACTGAAAGTCTTTGAGGTTGTCGATGAAGACGCACTTTTTGCCATCCCATGTATAGGGTTTTTCGCAGGACACACGATCCGCGAGGTTCAACCCTTCCATATTTTCGACTCCACGGGCCTTTTTAACCAGCTCTGCAGGGTCGACGTCGCCAGTTGCCATAAAGCCTCTCTGGGCTCCATGAAGGCGTAAATGGCGTGTCAGTGCGCGAGTGTCAATCCCCTCGATTCCCATGACGCCGATCTTTTCCAGGTACTCTGGCAGCGACATGGTTGAGCGCCAGTTGCTTGGCTTCTTGCAACATTCCTTGACGATGAATCCTCCGACCTGAACCTGATGCGATTCGATATCTTCGGGATTTACGCCGTAGTTGCCGATGAGCGGGTAGGTCATCGTCACCATTTGACCTGTGTACGAGGGGTCGGTCAGGATTTCCTGATAACCGGTCATGCCGGTGTTGAAGATAACTTCACCGCTGGCTTCGCCCTGTCCGGTGAAGCTTCTCCCCTTGAAAATGGTTCCATCTTCCAGCGCCAGTATTGCTTTCATCAAATGTTCTCCAAAATTTCCTTCGCATAAGCGAGATCTTCAGGCCGATCCACCCCATGGCAGGTGTGATCGGTTTCCGTCACGTAAATATCGATACCGTCTTCGAGCAGACGGAGCTGTTCCAGTTTTTCACGCAACTCCAACGGGCTTGGCGGCAATTGTCCAAAGCGTTTGAGTACGTCCATTCGAAATGCATACAAGCCTATATGTAACAAAAATGAATGTACTTTTTCATCTCGGTCGAATGGGACAAGGGAGCGCGAGAAGTAGAGTGCTCGACCGTTGTGTGCCCGAACCACCTTGACGCGATCCGGGGACGATGCCTCCTCTCTCCCGATGGGAGTGGCAAGTGTTGCAGCCTTCACTTCACTAGAGGAGAAGGGCTTGAGTAAATCCGAAAGCATTTCAGGGGCGAGACAAGGCTCGTCACCCTGGATGTTCACAACGACTGCGTCGTCGTCCAAATCAAGCTTCATGGCGGCTTCCAGAACCCGGTCTGTACCGCTTTGATGATGCGACCCTGTCATCACGACAGGAATATCCAACTGCTGGGCAGCCTCGAAAATGCGTGAATCGTCGGTTGCCAGCGTCACACTGCTGAGCAGAGGACACTGTGCTGCACGTTGTTGAACATGCCAGAACATAGGTTTGCCCCCGATAATAGCAAGGGGTTTGCCTGGAAAGCGAGAGGATTCATATCTCGCTGGGATGATGCCGTGACACGTGGGGAAATTGCTCATTGTTCTGCGTCGTGGTTAATTAAACATTATTGAGGAATTCGGCAACCTGTTTGGAGACAGCTTTCGCGCCGCCCGTTCGGTCCTTGATGTACGCGTTTGCCTTGGCATAGATTTCCTTGCGTGGAACGTCCTCGTCAAGGATTTCAATCAGCAGGTTGAGGACATGTTCGGCGTCTTCTCCCATGCGTGCCAAGCCTAAATCAAAAATATCCTGACCAATCCAGGTAAAGTTTGACCAGTGTGGTCCAATAACCGGGGTCACGCCGCAGGTCAGTGGCTCAAGAAAGTTCTGGCCGCCAAGGGGGGCAAGAGAACCTCCGACAAACGCTGCATCCGCCAGTCCATAGGCCGGGACCAACTCTCCAAACGTGTCCCAGAGAATGGCTGTTCCCGGACGTGGAGGCTCGGTCATTGTTGAACGAAGCGACCATGTGAGACCAACTGAATCCAGTGCTTTTGACCAGAGCGGTACGTGATGCATATGCCGGGGAAAAAGTCCGACAACGGTTTTGGTGCGATGGCGGACGAGGGCGGCTGCGATTTTCTTGACCGGCGTCATCTCTTCCTTGCGAACAGAGCCAAGGACGATAAAATTCATATCTTCAGGAATGAAGCTGGCAAGCGGGTTGTCTTTCCGCTGCATGGGACCGGCTCCGGCCATGCGGTCAAATTTGATATTGGGCATGACCCATACGCGATCACGACCGAACAAGGTGCCGAAGCGTCTTCCATCGGTTTCGGATATGGCCATAATCCTGTTGGGACCGAGCTCGCGAAACAGTGACGGCCATGACAGGTAGCCGCCAAGGGATTTGGTAGACATCCGCCCGTTGGCAAGCAGAGTCTTGACGCCAAATTCCTTGCAGGCATTGAGGAAGCCGGGCCAGATTTCGGTCTCCATGATCAGTGCAACTTCCGGACGAACATGGCGCATCATCTGGCGCATGATATCCGGTGCATCAAAAGGGAAATACCATGGCTGAACAGCGATGCCTTTTCGGTCGGCATTGATCTCATCGGCGGCGCGTTGCAGTGTCTCAAACCCCTGCAGAGTATTAGCCGTAACCAAAACCCGTAATGTGGAGTTCTTCTTGTTCTCAAGGTGTTTGAGTACTTCCCATGTAAGGTACGCCTCCCCGCCACTGGCTGCCTGAATCCACAGGTGTGCATGGGCGGGGTAGCCGCCGGAAAGGGTGCGTTGCTCCCAACCATCCTTCAACCGATGATTGAGCTTGAGAAAAGGAGTGGCTGCTTTCCAGCCTAAATTGTAAGCGGACAGAGCTGTCTTGATGAGTCCTTTCCCCATGCTATTGGTCCTTCCCGGCCATGCCCAGTTCCATGAGGCGAGCAATTAGGTCGGTGAAAGAGAGGCCGATTGCGGCAGCTGCCCGCGGGAGGAGGCTGGTCGGCGTCATGCCCGGCAGTGTATTGACCTCCAGCAGGTAGAATTCACCGTCCGGAGTCATGATGAAATCACCACGGCTATAGCCGGTCAGCCCAAGCGCTTCATGTGCTGTGCGCATTTGAGCCTGAATTGATTTGGTGACGGAATCATCAACCGGTGCCGGACAAATCTCTTCGGCTCCATCGGCAGCATACTTGTTCTCATAATCAAAGAATTCCGAATCATCGCGCGGAGTGATCATCACGAGCGGGAGCGGCTCTTCGCCGAGTATCCCACAGGTCAACTCCACACCGGGAATGAACTCCTCAACAAGAGCTGACTGGCACATGGCAAACACCTTATCCAGGGCAGCGGGAAAGTCTTTGGCCTCTTTTACCAGCGACATGCCGAGGCTGGAGCCGCCTTTGTTCGGCTTGACGAAAACTGGTAGATCAAGCTTGAGCTGTGCCTGTCTCCCCTGGGTCGGGGTAACGAGCTGCCAGTTAGGAGTATTGAGATTCCTGTCTTCGAAGATTTCCTTGGAAGCGGCTTTGTTCAGCGCCAGATAGGATGCTGCTGCTCCTGCTCCCTGATACGGGCAACCAGCTTTGTCGAGAATCGCTTGAATCAGACCGTCTTCACCGGGGGTCCCATGAAGGTTGATAAAAGCAAACTCAGCGGTTCGGGCAATGGTCAGCAGATTTTTGAAATCTTCAGCCGGATCGAAAAACGTAACGGTATGGCCCAGTTCTTCAAGAGCTTCATGAATCTTTTTTGCTCCTGACAACGAGACTTCCCGTTCGTCAGACCATCCGCCCGCTATCAAAATCACATGCATTGAGATCTACCTCAAGAGAGTCGCTAAGCAGCGTTTCCAGTGCCACCGCCTGCGAGCGGGTGACTTCAATTCGCTGCCGAATATAATCTGTGGCGCCATATCGCTTGGTCAGGTCCCTGAATCGTGATTCGATGGTCACGATGGTGTTGTGGCGGACGCGTTTGTCCGCATAAATGACCGCGAGTGGCGTGAAGTACTTGTTGATATCAACCTCGAACGGCCAGAAAACATGGTGCGTAACCCCGGTGGCAATGGTCGGGTTACCGGTAATCTCTGTCGTCCATGCTCCGCCCAACTGGCTGTGGTTGCCACCATGCAGGATGGAGTAGGTCTTGGCAATATCGTGCATCAGGGCTGATGCGCGAATCGTCGGTACATCGATGTCAAAGCCCAGCTCGCGTCCGCGCTTTGCGACAAATGTCGCCACTTGGGCCACCTTCATGCTGTGCTCGGCAATATTGTCGAGCATGGAGAAGTGAGCCCAGTGCTCTGCGCACTGACGGTCGTTCGGGACATGGAGAGAATCATCATGGCGCACCGGGGGAGGTGGCGGAAGAGGGGACAGAGGCTGTTCCTCGGCGATTTCGGGTGTCTCGTTGGTGCTCATGGACATCTTGTGGGTTGGGCGTGCCGCTTCACTGCGACACCATTCGGGAGCATACCAGTAGACCGTACAAAAATAAAGCTGTGGATGCTGTTTGTCGTATGTGTCCTTCTGGCTGAACAATAAGAGGAAAAGCGAAGAATCGAAGTTGTTTGTTCAATCAACTTGGGTTTTTGTTTGAAGAGTTTATTAAAGAAGTATATGGAAAGTTCTGATCATGTAAAAAGGTTGTGACAATCATAGCGAGGATGCTGATTTGAGCTTCGAATTATTGGAAAAATTTCGTGACCCGGCACTGAGTCGAAAAATTCTGGACAAGATGCAGAGCGAATTGACCGGCGGTCTGCGATTTATGGAAGTATGTGGAACACACACGGTCGCCATTTTTCAATCAGGTCTGCGTTCCCTCCTGCCTGAAGAGATCGTTCACTTGAGTGGCCCCGGCTGTCCTGTCTGCGTTACCCATGAATCGGAAGTGAATGCTTTCATCGATCTTGCGGGCAAGGACAATGTCATCATGGCTACCTTTGGCGATTTGATGCGGGTGCCCGGGCACAATGGTCGCAACCTGAAAAAAGCTGCTGCTGATGGTGCGCGTATCAAAGTCGTGTACTCGCCGTTCGACACCCTCAAGCTCGCAAAAGAAAATCCCAATGACACTGTTGTCTTTATTGGCGTGGGATTTGAGACCACGGCTCCTACCATAGCGGGAACCATGAAAATGGCCCGGGAGCAGGGTATCACCAACCTGCGAGTCCTCTGTTTTCATAAAACCGTTCCGACGGCGCTGGAAGCCTTACTGACAGATGCCATGAGCAACATCGACGGGTTTATTCTTCCTGGTCATGTGTCCGCTATTATCGGACTTGAGCCATATAAATTCATTGCCGAGAAATACGGGAAATCTGCTGTTGTAGCCGGTTTCGAGCCGTTGGACATCCTCCAGTCGCTCGATCAGATGATTGGCTGGCAAAACAAAGGCGAAGCGCATGTGGTCAACAACTACACGCGTATCGTTTCAGATGACGGTAACGCCAAGGCCCGTGAGATCATGTACGAGGTCTTTGAACCTGTGGATGCCCTTTGGCGCGGAATTGGCTTGATTCCTGGCTCTGGTTTGGAAATCCGTGAGGAGTGGGAACTCTTTGACGCGAAAAAAGAGTTTGGCATCACCATTGAAGACAGCCCGGCCTTACCCGGTTGCAAGTGTGGCGATATCCTCAAGGGAATCAAGCAGCCTGATGAATGTCCGCTGTTTAAAAAGGCGTGCACTCCGGCCAATCCGGTCGGTCCGTGCATGGTTTCCACCGAAGGAAGCTGTGCCGCTTACTACAAATACAAATTGGATTAGGCATGAGCGATAAAGTCTTATTGGATTACGGCAGTGGCGGTCGAGCTTCACAGCGGCTTATTTCGGACCTCTTTCTCAACTATCTGGGCAATGATGAGCTGAATCGGCTGAACGATGCAGCGGAGTTGACCATGTCAGGGCGTGTTGCCATGTCCACTGACTCATTTGTCGTGGACCCCATCTTTTTCCCCGGCGGAAATATCGGCTCATTGGCCGTTCATGGAACAGTGAATGATGTTGCCATGATGGGCGCCATTCCGCGTCATATTACCTGCGCGTACATTCTTGAAGAAGGGTTACCCATGGATGATCTGGAGAAGATCGTCAAAGCCATGGGGCAGGCCGCGGAAAATGCCGGTGTGACCATTGTTTCCGGTGACACCAAAGTCGTCCCCAAAGGAGCGGTGGATAAAATATTCATCAACACGACTGGTGTGGGCGATATCATCGCAGATCCGGCGCCCAGTGGTGACGCTGCTCGTCCGGGGGATGCCGTACTGATCTCCGGCACCATTGGTGACCACGGCCTGACCATCCTCGGCACCCGCGAAGGATTGGACTTTGAAGCCAAGGTCGAGTCCGATTCTGCAGCCCTGAATCATCTGCTGGTCAGACTGGTGCAGGAGTTGCCGGAAGTACATGTTCTTCGTGATCCAACACGTGGTGGGCTTGCCACCACCTTGAACGAGATAACCGTCAGCTCCAATGTGTGTTGTGAACTGGTGGAGAACTCGCTGCCCATTCGCCCGGAAGTGAAGGGTGGATGCTCCATTCTGGGGCTGGATCCATTGTATCTTGCCAATGAAGGCAAGTTCCTCTGTATTCTGCCAGAAGAGTACGTAGAACAGGCTCTTGAAATCATGCAGTCCGATCCGCTCGGCAAGAATGCGTGTCAAATTGGGAGAATGACGGATGCCAATCCGGGCAAGGTTGTTCTGGAAACACCGCTTGGCGGCAAGCGACTGCTGAACATGCTTGAAGGCGAACAACTGCCTCGTATTTGCTAGATTGAAAAGATTCCAAACAAAAAACCCTTCCGACATACGCCGGAAGGGTTTTTTGTTTTTAGTACAAAGTATCTAGGAAGTCTTTTTACGTTGCTCAATGAGGCTTGCAGAGCGCTGGGCGAGCTGGGTGATCTCCGGCTTGGAAATCTGATCGTCTGCGCCGACGGTTTCGCCTCGGTGCCGTAGCTTTTCCGTAATCAGAGAGGAGAACAGAATGACCGGCAGATTCCTGAGAACCGGGTCCTCTTTGATGCGTTTACAAAGATGATGACCATCCATCATGGGCATTTCAATATCTGAAACGATTACCTGGACATAGTCGGTAATTGGTCTTCCATCCTGAGCAGCGTTTTCCTTCAGCTCCTGAAGTCGATCCCAGCACTCTCGGCCATTGTTGGTCTTCTCGACCCGGAATCCGGCCTGGCCCAGCATGTCATGTATCATTTCTCGAATGAGCGGGGAGTCGTCAGCAATGAGCGCCTTGTAGCCACTGGCACCTTCCAGTTGGAAGTCGTCATCCAGTTTGAGGCGCATTTGCGGGTTCAACTCAGAAACAATGCGCTCGAGGTCGAGTATGAAAACGATCCGGTCATCCAGTTTCACCACGCCGGTGATGGAATCACTGGAGAGGGCTGAAACATATTTGTTCGGGGCTTCGACGTCTTCCCAACTGATGCGGTGAATACGTGTGACGCCAGAAACCATGAAGGCGGAAGTGACCTGGTTGAACTCCGTTACAATGACCTTGGGCGGTTCGTTCTGAACTCGCTTCTTCTTCAGCCAGATGGAAAGATCGAGCAAGGGAATAATGCGCGAACGGAGATTGAAGGCGCCAAGTACTGATTGGTGAGATACCTCGGGCATCTCAGTTACCTCAGGCATTCTGATAATTTCCAGTACCTTGGCGACATTGATGCCGTAATAGCTTTTACGGCTGGGCTTTCTCTGTCCATCTTTTGATGAAGAGGGATCTGTTACTTCCTCGTTCAACTCACCATCTTCATCCGCCTTGGGTTCTTCTTCAAGGTAGAACTCGACGATTTCAAGCTCGTTTGTACCAGCTTCAAGTAGTATTTCAGTGGACGACTGGGCCATGAGAGTATTTCTTCCTTGTTGAGGCGTGATTAAATCATGATTTTATTAGGCTTGTACCTGTTACTGCTGAATGTCGTCAATGAGAGTTTCATTCGGCAGGCCATCTGCCTGCTCAAGGTCAGCGATGACCGCTGCAGCTTTTTCAAGTTCTTCCCAGTTTTCACATTCCAGCAATGAAGCCCGGAGCGTACGAATGCCTTTCAACCCTTTGGCATATCGTGGGATAATAGAACGAATTTTACGGAAAGAGCGACCGTCACCCTCGTACTTTCTCGTAAGACGGATATGTTCACTTACAATCTGTGAGAGATGCTCGCCGGTTCGAGCGGGGAGTTGCTCTCCCTTTCGCAGGGCCACAAAACGAGCAAAGATTGAAGGATCATACAAGGCACCGCGAGCAAACATCACTGCATCTATGCCAGTTTCCTGTATGCAACGGACACCGTCTTCCGCAGTAAACAGATCACCGGAGCCGACAACGGGTATTGAAACGGCTTCTTTCAATAATTTGAGTTTGGACCAGTCTGCTGAACCAGAAAACATCTGCCGACCGTATCGGGGGTGCATCGTGATCCAGTCTACGCCAACGTCCTCAAGGCGTTTACCAAGGTCAATGTATACATCCTCGCCATTGTTGTAGCCCAACCGGAACTTGATGCCGACCCTGCCGCCATCCGGATGTTCAGCGGCCTTTTTTACCATGATTCGAGCCAGGTTCACCAGCTTGTCCAAATCCATCATCAAAGCCGCGCCACTGCCTGACTTGAGAACCTTGCGGACAGGGCAGCCGGAATTGAGATCGAAATTGCGGTAGCCAAGGCCTACAAGCTTTTCCATGACCGGTTCGTAATAGGATGCTTCGGCACCAAAGAGTTGGAGCACCATAGGATCATCTTCCGAACAAGTGGCTATCAGGCGTTTGGTTCCTGCATTTTTGAAAGCAAGGCCTTTGACACTGACCATTTCCGAACAGCAGACACCACATCCATATTGTTTGGAAAGGAGTCTGAAGGGCAGGTCGGAATATCCGGCCAAAGGAGCCAGCCAAGGGGAATCTGGGGTGATGTTTAATTGATTCATTGTGAGATGCACATAATTGCAGATGGTGGATGCGTCAAAGAAAAAGGCGGATCGAAGTAAAATTAGTAGAACAACAATAGGGTCAAAGGAGTATGGGGATGGTATGGTTTGTCTTGAAGGAGGGGCGCTATTTATTATATTAGTAATGGGTTGGCTGTGATTATTTTAATTAAAATGATGAATAAGGGTTGACAAAACATCGGTTTCCAACTTAAACACGCCCGTCTTCGAGCGAAAGCTTGAAAGCAAAACCACCTCCGGGTGGAAGAGTTGAAAAAAAGTTTAAAAAACTCTTGCTTTTTGAAATATTGGTGGATAAGACATCTGACTCGCGAGCTGGCGTAGCTCAATTGGTAGAGCAGCTGATTTGTAATCAGCCGGTTGCGGGTTCAAGTCCCATCGCCAGCTCCATAGACAAAAGAATAATGGTGGGGTTCCCGAGTGGCCAAAGGGAACAGACTGTAAATCTGTCGGCATACGCCTTCGGAGGTTCAAATCCTCCCCCCACCACCACATATTTTCTTAAGCCGCGCTGTAGGAGATGCCCCCTTGAGGGGTGTTGGTGACTACGGGAGTGAGCGGGAATAGCTCAATTGGTAGAGCATCAGCCTTCCAAGCTGAGGGTTGCGGGTTCGAGTCCCGTTTCCCGCTCCAGCTTCTGCTCCTCTTAACGTTACATCCTCCTTAGTATATACAGTCGGCACTGTGTCCTTGATTTAGGACGCCGATACCGGTACAAGCCCGGTCATGGACGAAGATCGTTCATGGCTTTGTTAATTTTGATAGTAATAAAACCTACACAACTTTTACGTTAGGGGGATCACAATGGGTAAAGCTAAATTCGAACGTAGCAAGCCTCACGTTAACGTCGGTACCATCGGTCACATTGACCACGGTAAGACCACTCTGACCGCCGCCATCACCAAGCTCGCCGCTATGGCTGGCCACGGTGAGTTCGTCGCTTTCGACGAAATCGATAAGGCTCCTGAAGAGAAAGAACGTGGTATCACCATTGCTACTTCTCACGTCGAGTACGAGACCGCATCCCGTCACTATGCACACGTGGACTGCCCCGGTCACGCCGACTACATCAAAAACATGATCACCGGTGCTGCACAGATGGATGGTGCTATCCTCGTTTGTGCCGCTACCGACGGTCCCATGCCTCAGACTCGTGAGCACATCCTGCTCGCACGTCAGGTTGGCGTACCTGCAATGGTCGTCTTCCTTAACAAGTGCGACCTGGTTGATGACGAAGAGCTGCTCGAGCTGGTCGAAATGGAAGTTCGTGAACTCCTCGACAAGTACGAGTTCCCGGGTGACGACATTCCGGTCATCCAGGGTTCTGCTCTGAAGGCTCTCGAAGCCGAGTCCGCTGATGATGAAGCTGCAAAGCCCATCTACGAGCTGCTCGAAGCCTGTGACACCTACATCCCCGAGCCTGAGCGCGACATCGACATGCCGTTCCTCATGCCCGTTGAAGATGTCTTCTCCATTTCCGGTCGTGGTACCGTTATCACCGGTCGTGTCGAGCGCGGTATCATCACCGTCGGCGACGAGATCGATATCATTGGTATCAAGGACACCATGAAGACCACCTGTACTGGTGTTGAAATGTTCCGCAAGCTGCTTGACCAGGGTCAGGCTGGTGATAACGTCGGTCTGCTGATCCGCGGTATCAAGCGTGACGAAGTTGAGCGTGGTCAGGTTGCTGCTAAGCCCGGCTCCATCACCCCGCACACCAAGTTCAAGGCAGAGGTCTACGTCCTCTCCAAGGACGAGGGCGGACGTCACACTCCGTTCTTCTCCGGCTACCGTCCTCAGTTCTACTTCCGTACAACTGACGTAACCGGTGTTGTTACCCTCGACGATGGTGTCGAAATGGTCATGCCCGGCGATAACGCCACTTTCAACGTCGAGATGATCGCACCGATCGCCATGGAAGTTGGTCTCCGCTTCGCTATCCGCGAAGGTGGCCGTACTGTCGGCGCCGGTGTTGTCACCGAGATCGTGGAGTAACACATGCGCATCAACATTCAGCTGCAATGCACAGAGTGCAAGCGTAAAAACTACGCTACGCAGAAGAACAAGAAGAATACTACCGGTCGCCTGGAAGTGAAAAAGTATTGTCCCTGGGACAAGAAACACACGACCCACAAAGAGACCAAGTAGTTTCGATAGAGCAGGGGTATAGTTCCAACGGCTAGAACGCCGGTCTCCAAAACCGGATGTTGGGGGTTCGAATCCCTCTACCCCTGCCAATTAAGTCTTTGAAAGCGCGTAGCGGGGTTTTGGCCTAGGCGGCCAAAGCCCCGCAACCCGCTCAATAATTCGGGAAAAGAAGTTATGGCCAAGAAAAAAAGCAAGAAGGCTGCTGAGAAGCAGGCCGCGCAGGCAACTGCAACCGGTCCCGTTGGAAAAGTCAAAGAACTTATTCAGTTTTTTGAAGAGTCCAAAGTTGAGATCAAAAAAGTTGTCTGGCCGACCCGCAAGGAGACTATCTCCACATGTGTGGCCGTGTTGGTCGTCAGCGTTGTCATCGCTCTGTATCTGGGAGTCGTTGACCTCGCACTCTCAAAGGTCGTCGAGGCCATACTGTCCTAAGTCCCTTTTACGAGCAAAGGCTGGATCACATTATGGATGCCAATATGGAACAAGCTTCCCCAAAAGCCCGCTGGTACATTGTTCACACCTATTCCGGGTTTGAACAACGAGTCGAGCAGACCGTCAGGGAGATGATACGTACCGGTCAGGACAAAGGCCTCATTGAAGAGGTTGTCATGCCGACCGAGAAGATCGTCGAGATGGTCAAGGGTGAACGCAAGACGTCCACCAGGAAGTTTTATCCTGGCTATATCATGATCAAGATGATCCTGACCGACGACACTTGGCACCTTATCCAGTCAATTCCGCGAGTTACCGGATTCGTTGGCGGAAAAAATCGTCCGACACCCATGCGTGACAGCGAGGCGGAAAACATCCTCACCATGATGGAGAGCCGCCAGGAAAAACCTCGTCCCAAGTTCAATTTTCAACGTGGTGACGAAGTACGGGTCATTGATGGTCCGTTCAGCGGTTTCAACGGTGTTGTGGAAGAAGTCAATTACGACAAAGGCAAATTGAAGGTTTCCGTCTCTATCTTCGGACGACAAACTCCCGTCGAACTGGATTTTGTCCAGGTGGATAAAGGGTAGCCAGGAATATACTCGCTAACTGCGAAATTTCTCATCGAGGAATACAATGGCCAAGAAAGAATTAGGAAAGATCAAACTGCAGATACCTGCAGGTGGCGCCAATCCCTCTCCGCCGGTTGGTCCGGCACTGGGTCAGCATGGCGTCAATATTATGGAATTCTGTAAGGCGTTCAACGCCCAGACGCAGGACCAAAAGGGACTCATCATCCCTGTCATCATCACGGTTTACCAAGACCGCTCTTTTGATTTCATCACCAAAACCCCCCCCGCAGCAGTTCTTCTGAAGAAAGCCGCAAAAGTCGAGAAGGGCTCCGGTGAACCGAACAAGGAAAAGGTCGGTACAGTTACCCGCGCTCAGGTGCAGGAAATCGCCGAATTGAAGATGGTTGATTTGAACGCCAATGACATTGAGAATGCTATGCTGCAGATTGAGGGCACCGCCCGCAGCATGGGCATTGAAGTCAAAGGCTAGTGAGGATATAAGCAATGCCTAAGCATGGAAAAAAATACCGCAATGCCGTCGGCGATCGCGACACTGTTGTCCGCGTTTCCGTTGAAGAGGGTGTTAAGACTGCTGTTGACAGCGCTTATGCCAAATTCGACGAGACCGTGGATGTCGCCATCAACCTCGGTGTTGACCCTAAATATTCCGATCAGATGATCCGTGGAGCTGTTTCCCTCCCTAATGGCCTTGGAAAAGACGTCCGTGTGGCCGTTTTTTGTAAGCCTGAGAAGGAAGCTGAAGCCAAGGAAGCCGGTGCAGATTTCGCTGGCTCTGATGAACTGGTCGAAAAAATTCAGGGCGGATGGCTTGATTTCGATAAAGCCGTCGCTACCCCTGACATGATGGCTGTAGTCGGTAAAATTGGTCGTGTACTCGGTCCTCGCGGATTGATGCCTAACGCCAAAACCGGCACTGTCACCATGGACGTTGCTAAAGCTGTTTCCGAACTCAAGGCCGGTAAGGTCGAGTTCAAGGTGGACAAGGCAGGTATCCTGCATGCTCCCATCGGAAAAGTATCTTTCGGTGCTGAAAAGCTGTGTGAAAACCTTCGCACTCTGCTTTCCACCGTGATGGCGCTGAAGCCTTCGTCCGCAAAAGGTACGTATCTTAAAGCTGTTGGTGTTTCCACTACCATGGGCCCCGGCGTTAAGATCGATCCCCTTACCGTCCGTCGTTTCCTGGACGCGTAACCTACTGGTATGCCGGGTGTCTTTCGGGACACCCTGTGAATAATGCACGGAGAGTTGAGTCAGAGACGGCAGGTGGGACTGTGTCCCATAATCCCTGCTTAGACAACGCTTTGACCTGCTTTCCGGGCCTAAGACGAGGAGTGGTAGATGAACAGGCAAGAAAAAGCCCAGATCATCGAGCAGCTGAACGAAAAAGCTGCGCGGGCGAACATTGCCGTCGTCACCGACTTCAAGGGACTGACCGTTGAGGAGCTGACTGTGCTCCGCGCTAAGTGCTTCGAAGCCGGTGTTGACTACCAAGTCGTCAAGAACACCCTGGCCCGGTTGGCTCTCAAGGACACCGATCACGGTGAATTGAGCGAACATTTCAAAGAGAACTGCGCCGTAGCGCTCGGGTACGACGATCCTGTCGCCCTTGCCAAGGTGCTGGCCGATTTCGATAAGGAAAACAAAAAGTTTACCATTCGTTTCGGTTCTCTTGAAGGGAAGTTTCTTGATAACGACGGCGTGAAAGAACTCGCTAAAATGCCCAGCAAGCCTGAGCTTTTGAGTTCTGTACTCGGCACCATGCAAGCCGTACCGCGCAATTTCGTTTGCTTGTTCGCAAACATCGAACGCAAATTCCTGTATGCCTTGACTGCGATCAAGGATCAGAAAGAGTCTGCGTAAACAAGGTTCAAAGCGAATCAATTTCTTAAGGAGAATTTATCATGGCAGATATCACCAAAGAACAAGTTGTTGAATTCATCGGCAACATGACCGTCCTGGAACTTTCCGAATTCATCAAAGAGCTCGAAGACGTCTTCGGCGTAGAAGCTGCTGCTCCTGCTGCTGCTGTTGTTGCAGCTCCTGCTGCTGGCGGCGACGCCGGTGGTGCTGAAGAGCAGACCGAATTCGACGTAATTCTCGCTGGTGCAGGCGGCAACAAGATTGCAGTCATCAAGGCTGTTCGCGCCATCACCGGTCTCGGCCTCAAGGAAGCTAAAGCAATCGTTGACGAAGCTCCTAAGGCTCTCAAGGAAGGCGTTTCCAAGGAAGAAGCTGACGAAGCTGCTAAGCAGCTCGAGGAAGCCGGCGCCGAAGTTGAAGTTAAGTAACTTCAGCCTTTTAAGCTATTCATAGCAAAGAGCGCTCACCCTTTAATAAGGGTGTTGCGCTCTTTGCTCTGTCTATGTATATACTGGGTAATTCTTTATTTTCTGGGTTTAAGCATACGTAGACGTATGTAAACGTCTGCTCCTCGTTCAACATGTGTTCGGAATTGCATGTCCGACCATGGCTTAGCACCCAATTTCCGCAGTGATCGTTTCGAAGATTGCTGCACCGACAGAGGGCAAGAGTCTCCACGTGACTCTAACGTCCCAACCACCAACCACTCATACATGAGGGTACAATGGGTCATTTCAGAAAACAATTCGGTAGCATCGTCAACACGCTCTCCATCCCGCACCTGCTTGAATTGCAGGTCGACTCCTACAAGCGTTTCCTGCAAGAAGGAACGCCACCGGCGTCGCGCGGCGACTTTGGTTTGGAAGGCGTGTTTCGGTCAGTGTTTCCCATTGAAGATTTCAACAAGACCGCTAGCCTTGATTTTGTCAGTTACGAAATCGGTGAACCAAAATACGACGTCGATGAGTGCATTTCTAAGGGACTCACCTATGAAGCACCCATTCGTATTACCGTCCGTCTCGTAGTTTTCGACGTGGATGAAGAGACAGACAATCGCACGATTCGTGACATCAAAGAGCAAGACATTTACTTCGGTACCATTCCGCTGATGACTGAGAAGGGAACGTATGTCATCAACGGCACCGAGCGTGTAATTGTCAACCAGCTCCAACGTTCTCCCGGCATCATCTTTGAGCATGATTCCGGTAAATCCCACTCAAGCCGCAAGGTGCTTTACTCCTGTCGTGTCATTCCCATGCGCGGCTCCTGGCTCGATTTCGACTTCGATCATAAAGACATTTTGTATGTCCGCATTGACCGTCGTCGTAAGATGCCTGCAACCATCTTGTTGAAGGCTATGGGTCTTTCCCGTTCTGATATCCTGGAATACTTCTACGATACTGAAACCTACAATCTGTTGAAGACCAAGGTTCAGCGTCATGTTGTAGAAGATCAATTCCGGAAAGAGATTGCTTTCGCAGATATTAAAGTCGGCGACAAGGTTCTGGTCAAGAAAGGTGCTCCCATCACCAAGGGTGCATGGAAGAAGCTTGTACGAAATGAGGTCAAAACCATTGAGGTTGACCCCATTTCACTTATTGGCTTGTATCTTTCCGCTGATTTGGTCGACAATACTGGTGAAGTATTGGCAGAAGCAGCTGAAGAGGTAACTGCAGAGCTCATCGAAAGAATGCGTGAATTCGGTATCAAGGAACTCAATGTCCTTCATACCCGAGGTATGGATGTATCTGATGCACTCCGTAACACCTTGTTACTTGACAAGACCACTGATATGGAGACTGCGCAGATTGAGATTTATCGTCGTTTGCGCCCGAGCTCTCCGCCTACTCCTGAAATTGCTTCAAACTTCTTCGAGAATCTTTTCAGATCTTCCGACTACTATGACTTGTCTAACGTTGGTCGTTACAAGCTCAATTCTCGTTTGAACCAGGATGTAGATCTCAATACACGGACCCTGACCAACGAGGATATCCTCCTTGCGGTCAAGGAGCTGATGCATCTTAAAGATACTCACGGCCCGGCCGATGATATCGATCACCTCGGTAACCGTCGTGTTCGTCCAGTTGGTGAATTGGTGGAAAACCAATACCGTATTGGGCTTGTTCGTATGGAACGAGCTATCAAAGAGCGCATGTCCTTGCAGGAAGTCGCTACTTTGATGCCGCATGATCTGATCAACCCGAAACCGGTTGCTGCAGTACTGAAGGAATTCTTCGGAACCTCGCAGCTCAGCCAGTTCATGGATCAGACCAACCCGCTCTCCGAAGTCACTCACAAGCGTCGTCTTTCGGCTCTTGGCCCCGGTGGTCTGACTCGAGAACGTGCAGGCTTTGAGGTTCGTGACGTTCACACCTCTCACTATGGCCGTATTTGTCCCATTGAGACTCCTGAAGGACCGAACATTGGTCTGATTGTCTCTTTGACCACCTATGCGAAAGTCAATGACTTCGGTTTCATTGAAACCCCGTATCGTATGGTCAACGACAAGAAGGTGACTGACGAAGTCTACTACATGGATGCTTCCAAGGAAGCCAAGGAAGTTGTGGCACAGGCCAATGCTCCCTTGGATGAAAATGGCGTCTTCTCCAACCCGCGTGTCAATGCTCGCCTTGCTGGTGATGTCCAGTTGACCGCAGCGGAAGAAGTCACCTGCATGGACATCAGTCCGAGCCAGACCGTATCTATCTCGGCAGCCTTGATTCCGTTCCTTGAGCACGATGATGCTAACCGCGCACTTATGGGATCGAACATGATGCGTCAGGCCGTTCCGCTTCTTCAGGCAGAGCAGCCGTTGGTTGGTACTGGAATGGAAGGCCCGGTTGCCCGAGATTCCGGAGCATGCGTTATCGCCGAACAAGACGGTGTCATTCACTATGTCGACTCCGAACGCATCATCGTTAACTACGAAGGTGGCGTTTATGGTGATTCGGGTGGCGCAAAACACTATGAATTCCAGAAATGGCACAAGTCGAACCAGAACTCCTGCTTTGGACAGCGTCCGAAGGTTCAGGTTGGCCAGGTAGTCAAGAAAGGGGATATCCTCGCGGATGGTCCTGGTATTGATGACGGCGAACTGGCTCTTGGTAAAAACCTGCTTGTTGCCTTTATGCCCTGGTGTGGCTTCAACTTTGAGGACTCCATCCTCATTTCCGAGCGCATGGTCAAGGAAGACGTGTTCACCTCGATTCACATTGAGGAATTCGAACTCGTTGCTCGTGACACCAAGCTCGGACCCGAAGAAGTTACCAGAGATATATCCAACGTTTCTGAAGAAATGCTGCGTAACCTTGATGAATGCGGTATTATCCGCATCGGTGCACGTATCAAACCCGACGATATCATGGTCGGTAAGATTACGCCCAAGGGTGAAACGCAGCTTACTCCTGAAGAAAAACTGCTTCGTGCGATCTTTGGTGATAAAGCCCGCGATGTTAAGAATACTTCCCTCAAGGTTCCGCCAGGAATCTCCGGTACTATTGTTGACGTCAAGGTCTTCAACCGTCGCTCATCCGATAAGGATGATCGTACCAAGGCTATCGAAGATGCAGAGCTTGCAGCATTTGATGCCAAGGAAACGAAGCACATTGCTGCTTTGACCGATGCTACCCGTGAGAGAATCTGGGAAGCTGCTGCCGGTTCCAAGCTGAAAAAAGACATTGTCGGCTCCAAGAAAATCGTTCTTGGAAAGTCCGGTGAAGTTGTTGAGCGTGAAGCGATTGATGGCGTACCGGTCAAGAAATTGATTGGTGTGTTCGACCGTGAGATCAATGACCAGCTCAAACTGATCATTGCTGATTACGAAGCGCAGATCGCCTTCATCAAAAATATGTATGACATCAAGAGGGAAAAAGTCACTGAAGGTGATGATCTTCCTCCGGGTGTTATTAAAATGGTAAAAGTCTATGTCGCCGTTAAGCGTAAACTGAGCGTTGGTGATAAGATGGCTGGTCGTCATGGTAACAAGGGTGTTGTCTCCTGCATCTTGCCGGAAGAGGATATGCCTTTCTTCGATGACGGTACCCCCATGGACATTGTCCTCAACCCGCTGGGCGTTCCCTCCCGTATGAACATCGGGCAGATCATGGAAACCCACTTGGGTATGGCCGGCCGCAAACTTGGACAGCAACTGCATGCAAAGATGGAAGAGGGTGTTTCTGACCTGCGCGATCAGGCAAAGCACATCTTCGACTCCAAGGAAATGGATGACTTCATTGATTCCATGTCCGATGAGGAACTCATCAACTGCATCAAGAAGACCCAGAACGGAATCGTTGCCAAAACCCCAGTGTTTGATGGTGCCGAGGAAGAAGAAATCTGGAGCTGGCTGACCAAGGCTGGCTGTGACGATGACGGCAAGTTCATTCTGTACGATGGTCGTACAGGTGAGCCGTTCCACAACCGCGTTACTGTGGGCATCATGTATATTCTCAAACTGCACCACTTGGTCGATGAGAAGATTCACGCCCGTTCCACAGGTCCTTACTCGCTGGTAACCCAGCAGCCCTTGGGTGGTAAGGCCCAGTTTGGTGGTCAGCGACTCGGTGAGATGGAAGTCTGGGCTCTTGAAGCCTACGGCGCCGCATACCTCCTGCAGGAATTCCTGACCGTCAAATCCGATGACGTTCAGGGCCGTGTCAAGATGTATGAGAAGATCGTCAAGGGTGACAACTTCCTGGAAGCCGGCTTGCCGGAATCCTTCAACGTCCTGGTTAAGGAACTCATGTCGTTGGGTCTTGATGTGACCCTTCACTACGAGGACCGCAAACGTCCATCCGGCCCCTCTTACGGTGGCCCAAGGCCGCTTAATCCGTAAGGCCGGGACTGTTTAAAGGTTTATAGCCTGGCCGATCATGGATCGGCCAGGCATCAGATAACATTTTACGATAGGGGATATCCATGACGTTGGACGATCTGTTCACCTTGCGTGGAGCGCCGAATCAGGCGGCCCAAGGCCGTAACTTAAAGGCTATCCAGATATCCATTGCCGCACCTGAAACCATTCGCGAATGGTCTTTCGGTGAGGTGAAGAAACCCGAAACCATCAACTACCGTACCTTCAAACCGGAACGTGATGGCCTCTTTTGTGCCAAGATTTTCGGCCCGGTGAAGGATTACGAGTGCAACTGCGGTAAGTACAAACGCATGAAGCACCGTGGTATCGTGTGTGAAAAATGCGGCGTCGAGGTCATTGCCTCCAAAGTACGTCGTGAACGCATGGGCCACATCGAGCTTGCTGCTCCTGTTGCGCACATTTGGTTTCTGAAAACCCTGCCTTCGAAGATCGGTACACTCCTGGATATTACCATGGCCGATCTCGAGAAGGTTTTGTACTTCGATTCCTTCATCGTTCTTGATCCGGGCGAAACCCCGCTCAAGACGCACCAGGTCGTTTCCGAGGACCAGTATTTCCAGGTCATCGATCACTTTGGTGAGGACGCTCTCGAAGTCGGTATGGGCGCTGAAACCGTTCGTACCATGCTGGAAGCATTGGATCTGCCGACTCTTCGCACTGAATTGCGTGAAGAGGCAGCAACCACTCGCTCTCAGACCAAAAAGAAGAAAATCACCAAACGCCTTAAGATCGTTGAAGCGTTTTTGGAGTCTGGCAACAGGCCCGAGTGGATGATCATGGAAGTTATTCCCATCATTCCGCCCGAGCTGCGTCCTCTCGTCCCTCTGGACGGTGGCCGTTTCGCCACATCCGACCTCAACGACCTGTACCGACGTGTTATCAACCGTAACAACCGTCTGAAGCGTCTGCTCGAGCTCGGTGCCCCCGAGATCATCATCCGCAACGAAAAGCGTATGCTGCAGGAAGCTGTTGACGCCTTGTTTGACAACGGTCGCCGTGGTCGTGCCATTACCGGCACCAATGGTCGTCCGCTGAAATCCTTGTCCGACATGATCAAGGGTAAGCAGGGGCGTTTCCGTCAGAACCTTCTCGGTAAACGTGTCGACTATTCCGGTCGTTCCGTTATTGTTGTCGGTCCGAAGCTGAAACTGCACCAGTGCGGTCTTCCCAAGAAGATGGCTCTGGAGCTTTTCAAGCCATTCATCTACGCCGAGTTGGAAAAGCGTGACATCGCCACGACCATCAAATCTGCAAAGAAGATGGTAGAACGCGAAGATCTGGTCGTGTGGGACATCCTTGAAGATGTAGTTCGCGAATACCCGATCATGCTCAACCGTGCACCGACTCTGCACCGCCTCGGTATCCAGGCATTTGAACCGCTTCTCGTAGAAGGTAAAGCTATCCAGCTGCACCCGCTCGTCTGTTCCGCTTACAACGCTGACTTCGATGGTGACCAGATGGCTGTTCACGTTCCGTTGTCTGTTGAGGCGCAGATCGAGTGCCGTGTACTCATGATGTCTACAAACAACATCTTGAGCCCTTCAAACGGATCTCCCATCATCAATCCTTCGCAGGATATCGTTCTTGGTCTGTACTACCTGACCACGCCGCGATCCTTCGACAAGGGTGAGGGTATGGTCTTTTCTGATCCTGCTGAAGTTATTGCAGCTTACGATCATGGCGCTGTTGGTCTGCATGCTCGAATCAAAGTCCGTATCAACGGCAAGATCGAGGAGACCACCACCGGTCGCGTTATCGTCAGCGAGCTTATTCCGAGCGAAGTGCCGTTCGATATGGTCAACTGCGTTCTGAATAAGAAGAACATCGCTGCACTGGTAACCGGTGCATATCGTCAGGCTGGAACAAAGGCCACTGTTATCCTTTGTGACCGCATCAAAGATCTGGGATATGAATTCGCTACTCGCGCCGGTGTTACCATTGGTGTGAAGGATTTGAGAATCCCTGATGCCAAGGCTGGCATGCTTGATACTGCTCACGCTGAAGTGGACGAAATCGAAAACCAGTTCCAGGACGGTATCATTACCCGTACTGAGAAATACAACAAGGTTGTTGACGTCTGGACCAAGGTCACCAATGAGATCTCCAATGAGATGATGCAGGAAGTGTCTACCGACATCCTTACCGATCCCAAAACCGGTAAGACGGAAGTCAACTCCAGCTTTAACCCGATCTACATGATGGCCACTTCCGGCGCTCGTGGTAACCAGGATCAGATGCGCCAGCTTGCTGGTATGCGTGGTCTGATGGCCAAGCCGTCGGGTGAGATTATTGAGACTCCCATTACCGCTTCCTTCCGTGAAGGTCTGTCGGTTCTGCAGTACTTTATCTCCACTCACGGTGCTCGTAAGGGTCTGGCTGATACCGCACTGAAAACTGCAAACTCCGGTTACCTGACTCGACGTCTTGTCGACGTTGTTCAGGATGTAACCGTATCTGAACTCGATTGCGGCACTGTCGATGGCCTTGAGCTTACCCACCTTATCAAGGGTGGTGAGATCAAGCAGCGTCTGGCAGAACGTGTCCACGGTCGTGTGACGATGTTTGATATATATAATGAAGATAATGGTGAGCTGATTATCCCCAGCAACACTGTGATCGATTCCGAATATGCGAAGAAACTTGACCAGTCCGGCGTGAACTCCATCACGATTCGCTCCGGTTTGACCTGTAAGTCCAAGCAGGGCATTTGTGCCATGTGTTACGGACGTGACCTCGCTCGCGGTCATCTGGTCAACGTTGGTGAGACTGTCGGTATTATCGCTGCTCAGTCCATTGGTGAGCCTGGAACCCAGCTTACCATGCGTACCTTCCACATCGGTGGTACCGCATCCAAGGAAATTGAATCGTCTGCCATTGAATCCCAGCACAACGGTCGCGTTGTCACCTCTCGTATGCGGACTGTTGTCAACTCCGAAGGGCACAAGATGGTCCTTGGTAAGAGTTGTCAGGTCGGTATCGTGGATGACCAGGGACGTGAAAGGGAAAAATACGTCCTGCCTTCCGGTGCCAGATTGCTGGTCGAAGACGGACAGGATATCAAGAAGGGTACACCGCTTGCCGATTGGGATCCGTATATGGAGCCCTTCATCGTTGATGTTTCCGGTACGATTAAGTTCAAGGACATCATCGAAGGCAAGACTGTGCAGGAAGACCGTACATCAAAGGCTTCCTACACCATCATGGAATACCGGACCACGAACTATCGTCCTTCTGTCGGTATCTTCGACGAAGAGGATAATGCAGTTTGTCGTCCTGGTACTGACATTGCGGCGAACTTCGCTATGCCTGTCGGCGCTATTCTGATGATCAAGGATGGCGACACGGTTAAGGCCGGTGACGTTATCGCACGTAAGCCGCGTGAGTCTTCCAAGACCAAGGATATCGTTGGTGGTTTGCCGCGCGTTGCAGAGCTCTTCGAGGTTCGCAAGCCCAAGGATATGGGTGTTGTTTCCTCCATCGATGGTATTGTCACATTCGGCCCTGAAACGAAGGGTAAGCGTAAGGTCGTAGTTACTCCTGAGATTGGTGACGCCAAGGAATTCCTGATTCCGAAAGGTAAACACATCACTGTACAGGAGTCCGACTTCGTTGAAGCCGGCGATCTGCTGACCGAAGGCTCCCCTGAGCTGCACGATATCCTGCGTATCAAGGGTGAAAAACACCTTGCTCGTTACCTCGTTGAAGAAATCCAGGATGTTTACCGCTTCCAGGGTGTTAACATCAACGATAAGCACATCGAGATTATCGTCCGCCAGATGCTGAAGAAGGTTTCCATCCTTGAACCTGGTTCCACCTCTTTCCTTATTGGCGAGCAGGTCGACAAGCTGAGGTTCATGGAAGAGAATAACAAGGTTCTGGCTGAAGGTGGTAAGCCCGCTGTTGCCGAGACACTTGTTCTCGGTATCACTCAGGCTTCACTGTCTACTGACTCCTTCATCTCGGCTGCTTCCTTCCAGGAAACCACCAAGGTTCTGACTGAAGCTTCTCTGAAGGGTAAGTCTGATAACCTCCGTGGACTCAAGGAAAACGTAATTGTCGGTCGTCTTGTTCCGGCTGGAACAGGATTCCGTAAATACACCGATTCCGGTATTATCGTACCAGACCAGACTGAGCGTCCTGACAAGTTCCTCGAAGAATTAGAGGAAAGTCCGCTTTTGGTTGAATCGGAATAATAATAACACCATCGCAGATAGTGTCTAATTGCCTGTAAATATGGGAGAGGCCTCGCCTCTCCCATATTTTTATGTTCCAAGAGAGGCCATGTTTTTCGAAAGGGAAGGGTAAATCACTTGACAACCCGTGAACTTTTGGATTACTTGCGGTCCTCTTTGCGCATTAGTGCGCGTGGTATTGTATTAACTATTGATTGGAGGATGAATGCCTACCATTAACCAGCTCATCCGTAAGGGGCGCAAAGCGCAACTCAAACGGAAGAAGACCCCGGCACTGTTGGAATGCCCTCAGCGTCGCGGTGTTTGCACAAGGGTTTACACCACGACTCCGAAGAAGCCGAACTCCGCTCTTCGTAAAGTTGCTCGTGTCCGCCTGACCAACGGCATCGAAGTCACCGCCTACATCGGTGGTGAAGGCCACAACCTGCAGGAACACTCCGTGGTTCTTATCCGCGGCGGTCGTGTAAAAGACTTGCCCGGTGTCCGTTACCACATCGTTCGCGGCTCCCTCGACACCTCTGGTGTTGATGATCGTCGTCGTGGTCGTTCCAAGTACGGCACCAAGCGCCCGAAATAGGTTGTAGTTTTTTCGTAATGCCCGGGTTGGGATGACAAAGTAGGGCGGAGGCTGCCCGAAATAATGTCCCCCCGGTGAAACTCGAAGGAGAAAAAAATGCCTCGTAAAGGACCTGTCGCCAAGCGGCAGATACTGCCGGATCCAGTTTACGGCAGCAAGCTTATTACTCGGTTCATCAACCGTCTCATGCTTGACGGTAAGAAGAACACCGCTGAAAGAATTTTTTACCAGGCTATCGAAGTCCTGGCAGACAAGACGAACGAAGATGCTCTGCGTGCATTTGAAAAATGCCTGGATAACGTTCGTCCGGCCCTGGAAGTCAAATCCCGCCGCGTTGGTGGTGCGACCTACCAGGTACCCATGGAAGTCCGCCCGGACCGTCAGACCGCTTTGGCCATTCGTTGGCTGATCGGCTACGCACGTGGTCGCGGCGAAAAGGGCATGGTTGCCCGTCTTTCCGGCGAGCTTCTTGACGCTTTCAACAACCGTGGTGGCGCAGTCAAAAAGCGCGAAGATACCCACAAGATGGCCGAAGCCAACAAGGCTTTCGCTCACTACCGCTGGTAGTCACGGAGAAGAACAGTGCCAAGACAAGTTCCCAGAGAGAAACAACGCAATATTGGTATTATGGCCCACATCGATGCGGGCAAGACCACGACCACAGAGCGTATTCTGTTTTACACCGGTGTTTCCCACAAAATTGGTGAAACCCACGATGGTGAAGCTACCATGGACTGGATGGTCCAGGAGCAGGAGCGCGGAATCACCATTACTTCCGCAGCAACCACCTGTTTTTGGCGTGATCATCGCGTCAACATCATTGATACCCCGGGTCACGTTGACTTCACTATGGAAGTAGAACGTGCCCTGCGTGTACTTGATGGTGCCGTAGCTGTCTTCGACTCCGTTGCAGGCGTTGAGCCTCAGTCTGAAACCGTATGGCGTCAGGCTGACCGTTACAATGTTCCCCGCTTGGCCTTCGTGAACAAGATGGACCGTATCGGTGCCAACTTCTCTCGTAGCGTTGAGATGATGAAGACTCGCCTCGGAGCCAAGGCTGTTCCTCTTCAGCTGCCCATCGGTGCTGAAGATGAGTTTGAAGGCGTAGTCGACCTGATCGAAGGTAAAGCTTACATTTATGATCACAAAGATCATGGTACCAGCTTCACCACCGTCGATGTTCCTGCTGAGTTGCAGGATCAATACGAAGAAATGCGCGGCGAAATGATCGAAGCCATTGCTGAGGAAGATGAAACTCTTCTCGAAAAGTACATGGCTGATGAGGAATTGACCGCTGAAGAGCTTCGTGAAGGCGTACGTAAGGCTACCATCAGCCTGACCATCTGTCCGGTTCTGTGTGGTACCGCTTTCCGTAACAAAGGTGTACAGCCGCTGCTGGACGCCATTGTAGATTACCTTCCTTCTCCGCTTGATATTGATGCCATGAAAGGTGTCGATCCTTCTTCTGGAGAAGAAATCGAGTGCCCCTGTGACGATGACAAGCCGCTGGCTGCATTGTCCTTCAAGCTCATGACCGATCCGTTTGTTGGTCACTTGACCTTCCTGCGTCTTTACTCCGGTAAGATCGAATCCGGTGCCACCTTCATGAACGGTGCCACTGGCAAAAAAGAACGCATTGGTCGTCTTTTGAAAATGCACGCTAACAAGCGTGAGGAAATAAAAGAGGCATACGCCGGTGACATCGTCGCCGCTGTCGGCCTCAAAAACCTGGCAACCGGTGATACTCTGTGCGACATGAAGCACGCAGTAGTTCTCGAGTCCCTGGATATTCCGGACCCGGTCATCGAAGTTGCCATCGAACCCAAGACCAAGGCAGACCGCGATAACCTGTCCAATGCCCTCGTCAAACTCGCTAAGGAGGACCCCTCCTTCCGTGTTAAGACTGATGACGAGACTGGTCAGTGCCTGATCGCCGGAATGGGTGAGTTGCATCTCGAAATCATCGTTGACCGCCTCCTTCGGGAATTCAACGTCAACGCTAACGTGGGTGCCCCCCGTGTTGCATATCGAGAAACCATTTCCCAAGCGACCAAGGTTGATGTTAAGCATGCCAAACAGTCCGGTGGTCGTGGTCAGTATGGCCACGTTGTCCTGGAAGTCGAACCCAACAGCGAAAAAGGGTACGAGTTTGAGGACGAGATCAAGGGCGGCGTAATTCCGAAAGAATACATCCCCGCTGTTGATAAGGGTATTGTTGATGCCATGAAGAACGGTATCGTCGCCGGTTTCCCGGTTGTCGATGTCAAGGTAAAGCTCGTCTTCGGTTCCTACCACGAGGTAGACTCCAGTGAGCAAGCCTTCTACATTGCCGGTTCCATGGCTATCAAGGAAGCCTGCAGGCAAGCCAAGCCTGTGCTTCTTGAGCCTATCATGTCCGTTGAAGTCGTTACTCCGGAAGATTATCTGGGCGACGTCATGGGTGACCTTAACGGTCGTCGCGGTCGTGTCGGCGAAATGGAAGCACGCCCAGGTGTACAGGTTGTACGTTCGTTTGTGCCTCTTTCCGAAATGTTCGGATATGCAACTGACCTTCGTTCGAAGACTCAGGGCCGTGCAACTTTCACCATGCAGTTCGATCACTACGAAAGAGTGCCGAACAGCTTGGCTGAAGAGTTGATGACACAGAAAGATTAACGACGAGCCGGGATTTTACCTTCGCTTGACATTCGAAGCGTGTTGGGAGTATATCTCCCGACCGCTTCGATAATTGTGTGTCCGTTTTGTTGCGGACAGTGAAGATAGATCCTTTGAGGAGAAAGCACTATGGCTGCTTCGATGGCGAGCGATCGCATCAGAATTAAACTGAGATCATACGATTACCGTATTCTGGACAAGGCTGTCACCGAGATCGTTGACACTGCCCGGAATACTGGTGCGGCAATAGCTGGTCCTGTACCGCTGCCCACCCGCGTACATCGTACCACCATTCAGAAGTCTGTTCACGTTGACAAAAAGTCCCGTGAGCAGTTCGAAATGCGCATTCACAAGCGCCTTCTGGATATTCTTGAACCCACTCAGCAGACAGTTGACGCTCTCGGCAAGCTTTCCTTGCCCGCTGGCGTCGATGTCGAGATCAAACTCTAGGAGTACTAGTTATGGCTAAAACTCTTGGAATTCTCGGTAAGAAGCTGGGTATGACCCGTATTTTCAAAGACGATGGTACCATCTGCCCTGTGACCGTTATTGAGGCAGGTCCTTGCCCGGTTATGCAGATCAAGACATCGGACAAGGAAGGCTACAACGCCCTGCAGATCGGCTATGATGTCATCGCCGAGCGCAAGGTGAACAAGCCCATGAAGGGTCATCAGGCCAAGGCCGGCAAAGAAATGTACCGCACCCTCAAGGAATTTCCTCTTGATGCAGTGGATGAGTACGAACTCGGCCAGGACATCACTGTTGACATTTTCTCCGCCGGAGAAAAGGTCAAAGTAACCGGTACCTCCAAAGGTAAAGGTTTTCAGGGTGTCATGAAGCGTCACAACTTTGCTGGTTCCCGCGCATCTCACGGTGCGGAGAAGGTTCATCGTGTACCCGGTTCCGTTGGTAACGCAACTTTCCCGGGCCGTATCTGGAAGGGCAAGAAAATGCCCGGCCAAATGGGTAACGCCCGCGTGACCGTCAGCAACGTGGAAATCATTGATGTCAGGCCCGAGGACAACGTCCTGGTGGTCAAGGGCCAGATTCCTGGACCCACCAATGGCCTCGTGATGATCCGCAAGAACGGTTAGAGGTAGATATCATGGCAAAATTGCAAGTAGTTGATCAGAATAATACGAAAGTGGGCGATATCGAACTGGCCCCTGAGGTTTTCGAGGTTGAAGTTCAGCCTGAAATTCTCAACCTGGTTGTCCGCTCCCAGCGCGCTGCAAAGCGTCAGGGTACGCACGCAACCAAGAACCGCGCCCTTATCACGGGCGGCGGACGCAAGCCTTGGCGCCAGAAGGGCACCGGACGCGCTCGTGCTGGTTCTTCCCGTTCGCCTCTGTGGCGTGGCGGTGCGACCACCTTCGGTCCCCAGCCCCGTGACTATTCTTTCAAAGTGAATAAAAAGGTCCGCAAGCTGGCTTTGCAGATGGCTCTTTCCTCTCGTGTTTCCGAAGAGAAACTCACAGTGGTTAAGTCTATCGAACTCGATGAAATCAAGACCAAGGCTTTCGCAGCAGTTGCTGAAAAGCTCGGTCTCGGTAAAACCCTCATCGTGGCAAAAGACGCTGACGAAAAGCTGGTACTTTCCGCACGGAACATGCCTCACGTCAAAGTGATCGAAGCCGCTAAGCTGAATGTTTACGACGTGCTGCTGTACCCTGAGCTGGTAATGCTCGAGGCTGCCGCCCAAGACGTTCAAGAGAGGTTGAAGTAATGGATTATTCCCAAGTTTTGCTTAAGCCCGTTGTGTCTGAAAAGGCCAACGACGCTAAGGAGCAGTCCAATCACGTCACCTTCTTCGTCCACCCTGATTCCAATAAAATCGAGGTGAAGAAGGCAGTTGAGGCAGCGTTTGACGTTAAGGTCGAGTCCGTTAACATCATTCGTAAAAAAGCCATGCCGCGCAAGCGCTTCGGTCGTGTCACCGGTCGTATCCCCGGTTACAAGAAGGCCTATGTGAAGCTCGTGAAAGGCGATAAGATCGAAATCTTCGAAGGAGTGTAACAAATGGCAACCCGTAAGCTGAAGCCTACTTCTCCGGGCCGCCGGTTCCAGACGATCTCGGATTTTGCCGAGATCACCCGGACCACTCCCGAGAAGTCACTGACCAAAGGCCTGACCAAGAAGGCCGGTCGCAATAACAATGGTCGCGTAACCATGCGCCGTCGTGGTGGTGGGCACAAAACTCTGTACCGTATCATCGATTTCAAGCGTAACAAGATTGGCGTTCCGGCCAAGGTTGCTGAGATCGAATACGATCCGAACCGCAGTGCTCGCATCGCACTCCTGCATTATGCAGATGGTGAAAAACGTTACATTCTGGCTCCTGTTGGTCTCAATCAGGGAGACCGCATTCTTGCTGGTGAAGGTGCTGACATCAAGCCCGGCAACGCAATGCAGCTCTCTCAGGTTCCGACTGGTACCGTCGTTCACAACATTGAGCTGCATCCTGGAAAGGGTGGTCAGTTCTGTCGTGCAGCCGGCACCTACGCTCAGTTGGTAGCTAAAGAAGGCAAATACGCTCTCCTGCGCATGCCTTCCGGCGAAGTCCGCAAGGTCCTCGTCACCTGCTGCGCAACTATCGGCCAGGTTGGTAACATTCATCACGAAAGTATTAAGATCGGTAAAGCCGGACGTGCTCGTTGGCTTGGCCGTCGCCCGAAGGTTCGAGGCGTTGCAATGAACCCGATCGATCACCCGCTTGGTGGTGGTGAGGGTCGTAGCTCTGGTGGTCGTCACCCGGTTTCTCCGTGGGGCGTACCTGCTAAGGGTTACAAGACTCGCAACAAGAAGAAAGCTTCTTCGAAGCTCATCGTCAAACGCCGCGGCCAGAAGTAGGAGTATAACTAATGCCTAGATCTCTTAAGAAAGGCCCGTTCATTGACGGCCACCTTATGAAGAAAGTCGAAGCCGCTGCTGAAAATCAGGATCGCCGTGTCATCAAGACTTGGTCGCGCCGCTCCACGATTTTCCCTGAGATGGTCGGTATGACCTTCGCTGTTCACAATGGACGCAAGTTCATCCCGGTTTTCGTGACCGAAAATATGGTCGGTCACAAATTAGGTGAGTTTTCGCCCACCCGTACCTACTTCGGCCACGCTGCCGACAAGAAGAAGTAGGGGAGGACATTATGGAAGCTAAAGCAGTAGCTAAATACATTCGTGTATCTCCGCGCAAGACCCGCCTTGTCGCTGATAACATCAAGGGTAAAGGCGTTGAGGATGCCCTCAACATTCTTCGGTTCACCCCGAAAAAGTCTGCCCAGATTCTCAGCAAGGTGCTGTACTCTGCCATTTCCAATGCAGAACAGATGCCCGGAGTTGATGTTGACTCTCTGATCGTTGATTCGGTCACAGTCAACGAAGGACCGACTTGGAAACGTATCCAGCCGCGTGCCATGGGCCGCGCCTATCGTATCCGCAAGCGTACCAGCCACATCACCATCGTGGTGAAGGAGCAATAGTATGGGACAGAAAGTACATCCTTACGGTTTTCGTCTTGGTTATAACAAGAACTGGGTGTCCCGCTGGTACAGCAAGAAGGATTACCCGGCATTCGTTCTCCAGGACGATCAAATCCGCAAATTCGTAAAGAAGAAACTTTACCAAGCCGGTATTGCACGTCTCGAAATCGAACGTGCCGGCGGTAAGATTCGACTGATCATCCACACCGCACGTCCCGGTATCGTTATCGGACGCAAGGGTGTTGAGATAGAAAAGCTGCGCGAAGAACTCCGCAGCAAGTTTCAAACCGAATTCACCATTGAGGTCAACGAGATCCGTCGACCGGAGGTTGAAGCTCAGCTCGTAGCTGAGAACATTGCCCAACAACTCGAACGTCGTATTGCCTTCCGCCGTGCCATGAAGCGCACGGTGGGCCTTGCCAGGAAATTCGGCGCCGAGGGTATCAAAGTCGCATGTGCCGGTCGTTTGGCCGGAGCTGAAATTGCACGCGGCGAATGGTATCGTGATGGGCGTGTGCCCCTGCACACCCTTCGTGCCGATATCGACTACGGTTTTGCCGAAGCAGCTACCACCTACGGCGTAATCGGTGTCAAGGTCTGGATCTTCAAGGGTGAGATTCTTGACAAAGAGGTTGAACAGTAATGCTTGCTCCAAAAAGAGTTAAATTCAGAAAGCGGCAAAAAGGCCGCCTCAGAGGCAAGGCCCAACGGGGTAACAGCGTGTCCTTCGGCGAAATCGGCCTGAAGGCATTGGAGCATGGAAAGATCACCAGCCAGCAAATCGAATCCGCTCGTGTCGCCATCATGCGTCACATCAAGCGTGGTGGTAAGGTCTGGATCCGTATCTTCCCTGATTTCCCCGTCACATCCAAGCCCGCGGAAGTCCGCATGGGTAAAGGTAAAGGTGCTCCCGAAGGTTGGGTTGCACCGGTGAAACCGGGTCGTATCATGTACGAAGTCAAAGGTGTTGACATTAACCTTGCTAAGGAAGCTCTCAAGCGTGCTTCCTACAAGCTGCCCATCAAAACGGCCATCGTCGTTAAGGAGGGTGCGTAAATGCTGACTACTAAAGAACTTCGTGAACTGGATGACGCCGCTCTCAGCGAGAAGCTTGTTGAAACCCGCAAGGAGTTGTTCTCCATGCGCTTCAAGCATGCTACCGCTCAGTTGGAAAATACCAAGGCTCTCAGCGGCGCCAAAAAGACTATCGCCCGTATCCTGACTATTCAGAAGGAACGACAGGGAGCGTAGAGAAATGGCTGAGTTCAAATACAAAGGCAACAGGCGTGTGCTCACCGGCCTGGTCGTCTCCGACAAAGCCGACAAGACAATTGTCGTCCGCGTCGAGACCCTGGTCAAGCACCCGCTGCTGAAGAAGTATATTCGTCGCCGCAAGAAGTTCATGGCCCATGATCCGGCTAATGACTGCGGTGTTGGCGATAAGGTGCAGATTGTCGAATCGAGGCCCATGTCCAAGCGTAAGCGCTGGCACCTGGTGCAGATCCTCGAAAAGGCCGTCTAAGGGTTAGGAGGAAATCAAATGATACAGGTTGAATCCAAACTCGACGTGGCTGACAACTCCGGGGCCAAGAAGGTCCAGTGCATCAAGGTGCTTGGTGGATCCAAGCGCCGTTACGCCAGCGTCGGTGACATCGTAGTAGTATCCGTCAAGGAAGCCATGCCTCACTCCAAAGTGAAGAAAGGCTCCGTCATGAAGGCGGTTGTTGTTCGCACCAAAAAGGAAATCGGTCGTCCCGATGGTTCCTACATTAAGTTCGACAACAACTCGGCTGTTCTGCTTAACAACAACATGGAGCCTGTAGGTACCCGTATTTTCGGACCTGTTGCTCGTGAGTTGCGTGCGGCCGGCTTCATGAAGATCGTTTCCCTCGCTCCTGAGGTCCTGTAAGAGGATATGATGATGAAGACGAAGATTCGTAAAGACGACAAAGTCATGGTCATCGCCGGTAAGGACAAGGGAAAGGTTGGCAAGGTTCTCAAGATTCTGACCAAAAAAGACAAACTCCTCGTTGAGAAAGTCAATATGGTTCAGCGTCACACCAAGGCCAATCCCTATGCCCAGCAGCCTGGCGGGATCATCGAGAAGGAAGCCCCGATTCATGTATCCAATGTGGCCGTTGTATGCGATGCATGCACCAAGCCCACGCGGATCGGGTACAAGAAGACTGAAGACGGGAAGAAAGTTCGCTTCTGCAAGAAGTGCAACGAGATCTTCAAATAGGAATCAGTATGACACGTCTCGAAAGTGTATATAAAGAAAAAGTAGTCCCTGAGCTTCAGAAGGAGTTCGGCTACAGTTCAGCAATGGAGATCCCACGTTTGGTGAAGGTCTCCCTGAACATCGGTCTCGGTGAAGCTTCGCAGAACAGCAAGCTCATCGAGCCCGCTGTAGCGGAACTGACCGCAATCGCCGGTCAGAAAGCTGTTATCACCAAGGCCAAGAAGTCCATCGCTCAGTTCAAGCTGCGTGAAGGTATGCCGATTGGTACGCGTGTAACGCTTCGCGGCGAACGCATGTGGGACTTTTACGATAGGCTCGTGTCTTTCGCGCTGCCCAGAGTCCGTGACTTCCGCGGCGTTCCCGATCGTGGTTTCGACGGTCGCGGCAACTTTACTCTCGGCATCAAGGAACACACCATTTTCCCTGAGCTCGAAATCGATAAGGTTGATTTAGTGAAGGGCATGAACGTGACCATCGTCACGACCGCAAAAACTGACAAGGAAGGCAAGATGCTTCTTGATCTCCTTGGCATGCCCTTTAAGAAATAGGAGGACGGAAAGTGGCCAAAACAAGCATTCGCGTTAAGGCTCGCCGCAAACCCAAGTTCAAGGTTCGCGCCTACAATCGTTGCCCGATTTGTGGCCGTCCTCGTGCTTTTCTGAGGCGTTACGGCATCTGCCGTATTTGCTTCCGCAACAAAGCTCTTGCCGGGGAACTTCCTGGCGTCCGCAAGGCGAGCTGGTAATTAAGGAGAAATGAAATGGCTGTTGTTGATCCTGTAGCCGACATGTTGACCCGCATCCGGAATGCGTACGGTGCATATCATACCGATGTTGCCGTCCCCGCTTCCAAGATGAAAGCTTCTATTGCGGGTATCCTGAAGGAAGAAGGTTATATCACCGACTACGCTGTCGAGGACAGGGACATCAGTATTACCCTCAAATACGCCAATGGCAAACCGCTTATCACTGGTCTGAAAAAGATCAGCAAGCCGGGTCGTCGCGTATATGTTGGTGCAGCTGATATCCCCCGAGTCCAGAACGGTATCGGTATTTGTATCGTGTCCACCTCAAAGGGGCTGCTCGAAGGTGCCAAGGCCAAAGAGGCCAAAATTGGCGGCGAGCTTCTGGCCGAAATCTGGTAGAGAGGTTCCAAATGTCTCGTATAGGAAAAAATCCCATCGACATCCCTGCGGGTGTCGAGGTATCCGTCGGAGCCTCCGAGATCCAGGTCAAAGGTCCGAAAGGTTCTTTGACTACTCCGGTTCATGAAACCGTTGAGTACAAGGTCGAGGATGGCAAGGTTTATATCACTCGCACTAACGATTCCCGCAATGCTCGTGGTCAGCACGGCCTGCGTCGAACCCTGCTCGCTAACTGCGTTGAAGGCGTATCCAAAGGATATACCAAGGGTTTGGAAGTCATTGGTGTTGGATACAAGGTGTCCGTTCAGGGCAAGAAAGTCGTTTTGAACGTTGGATATTCTCATCCCGTTGAATTCGATCTGCCCGCCGGTATCGATGCTAAGGCGGAAGGCATTAAGCTGACCATCGAAGGCATTGATAAGCAGCTTGTCGGTGAAGTCGCGGCTCAGATTCGTCGCGTACGTCCGCCCGAACCTTACAAGGGTAAAGGCATTAAGTACGCTGAAGAAGTCATTCGCCGCAAGGCCGGTAAGTCCGGTTCCAAGTAGGGGGAGTAGCCATGAGTAAAAGCAAGAATGCAAAGCGGCTTACTCGTAAGCCCCGCATCAGAAAAAAGGTCTCCGGTACTGAAGCACGACCCCGTTTGGTTGTCTTCCGCTCCAACCAGCATCTTTATGCTCAGTTGGTTGACGATGTAAACGGTGTGACTCTCGCTTCTTCCAGCACTCAGGTGTTGGCTAAGGAAGGCGAGTCTCTGAAAGCCAACAAAGAATCCGCAGCCAAAGTCGGTAAAGACATTGCTGCGAAGGCTTTGGAGAACAAGATCGAAACCGTCGTCTTTGACCGGAATGGTTATATCTATCACGGCAAGATTAAATCCCTTGCCGACGGTGCCCGCGAGGGCGGGCTGAAATTCTAGGCAGCTAGGAAAGTACAATGGAACAAAATGAAAGTGGACTGATCGAAAAAATCGTCTACCTCAATCGCGTCGCCAAAGTTGTTAAGGGTGGCCGCCGTTTCAGCTTCAGCTGCCTGGTGGTCGTCGGTGACGGTGAAGGTGGGGTAGGCTACGGACTGGGTAAGGCCAACGAAGTGCCTGAAGCCATCCGTAAGGCTAGCGAGCGTGCTAAAAAGAACATGATCCAGGTTCCTCTTCTTGATGGCACTTTGCCGTATGAAGTACTGGGTCGCTACGGTGCTGGCCGCGTTATGCTCAAGCCTGCATCCCGTGGTACCGGTATCATCGCCGGTGGTCCTGTGCGCGCGATCATGGAAGCCGTAGGCGTTCATGACATCCTGACCAAAGCAATTGGTACCAACAACCCGCATAACGTGTTGCGTGCTACCATTGCCGGTCTCGAATCCCTGCGTAGTGCCGAGGATGTTTCCGCTCTTCGCGGTGTCCCGGTTTCTACGCCGAGAAAGTAGAGGAGATCGCCGTGTTGAAAGTAAAACAGATTAAAAGCAAAATTGCCTGCAAGCCTGACCAGGTGAAAACCCTGGCAGCGCTTGGTTTGCGCAAGATCGGACAGATCAAGGAACACGACGACAACGCTGTCATTCGTGGCATGATCTATAAGGTCAGACACTTGGTGGAGGTAGTTGAATCATGAGACTTCATGAACTCTATGCTTTCCCGGAAGAGTATAAGAATCGTCGTCGTATAGGCCGTGGTTCTGGTTCTGGCTGGGGTAAGACCTCCGCAAAGGGCCACAAGGGTCAGAATTCTCGCTCCGGTGGCGGCGTTCGCCCCGGGTTTGAGGGTGGACAGATGCCTCTGGCGCGTCGCCTTCCCAAGCGTGGCTTCAAAAATCCCTTCCGTGTGGAATACGAAGCTGTTAACGTTGGCCAGTTGATCAGCATGTTTGAAGGCAAGGATGAAATCACCCTTGCTGACATCTATGATCGTGGAGTTGCCAAAGAAGGC
Source organism: Pseudodesulfovibrio profundus (assembly GCF_900217235.1). Lineage (NCBI taxonomy): Bacteria > Pseudomonadati > Thermodesulfobacteriota > Desulfovibrionia > Desulfovibrionales > Desulfovibrionaceae > Pseudodesulfovibrio > Pseudodesulfovibrio profundus. The sequence continues at coordinate 4,126,019 of NZ_LT907975.1, forward strand.
GCTCCGGTCAAGGTTCTCGGAACCGGTGAAGTGGAAAAAGCTGTCACCATTGAAGCACATCGCTTCAGTGCATCCGCAGCTGAGAAGATTGCCAAGGCCGGCGGTAACGCCAAGGCCATTGAAGGCTAACCTTATAGGGTATCGGAAGGGTTATTGTGGCGATGTCAGGAGTTGAGAATCTTGCCCGATTACCAGAGCTGAAGAAAAAACTGCTCTGGACGTTCGCACTGCTTGCTGTCTACCGGATCGGCATTCACATTCCCATTCCTGGGGTCGACAGTGCAGCGCTTGCCGAGTTTTTCGCCCAAGCGCAGAACACACTCTTCGGGATATTCGATATGTTCTCGGGCGGTGGACTGTCCAACATGTCCATCTTCGCCCTGGGTATTATGCCATACATCTCGGCTTCAATTATCCTTCAGCTCCTGACCGTCGTGTCTCCCGAGTTGAAGCGTCTTCAGAAAGAAGAAGGCGAAGCCGGTAGAAAGAAAATAACTCAGTACACCAGATACGGAACCGTGCTCATTACCGTGGTGCAAGGCTTTGCCATTGCATCCGGTCTTGAGTCGGCTGCGAGCCCCACTGGGGCTCCCATGGTCCTGATTCCTGGTTGGGGTTTCAAGTTGATGACCATCTTGACCCTGACTGCAGGTACCGTGTTTCTGATGTGGCTGGGTGAACAGCTGACAGAAAAGGGAATTGGGAACGGTATTTCTCTCATCATTTACGCAGGTATTATCGCCGGACTTCCTTCGGCAGTAGTTAATACTGTGCAGTTGATGACCGTGGGAGAAATCACCCTGTTTGTCCTTCTTTTCATTGTATTATTCATGATTGCCACATTGGCATTCATCGTATTCATGGAACGTGGACAACGCAGAATTCCCATTCACTATGCTAAACGTCAGCAAGGACGACGCATGTTTGGAGGCCAGACCACACATCTGCCTCTGAAGATCAATACCGCGGGTGTTATTCCCCCGATTTTTGCATCGTCCATCCTTATGTTCCCCGCTACCCTCGCACAGTTTTCCAACGTGCAGTGGTTGCAGGACATCTCGGCTTTCATGAGCCCTGATTCCATCGTGTACAACTTGTTGTTCATCGGAATCATCATATTCTTCTGTTATTTCTACACTGCGATCATGTTTGATCCCAAAGGAATCTCAGAAAATATTCAGAAGCAGGGTGGTTTTATCCCAGGCATTCGTCCTGGCGCCAGAACTCGTGAGTACATTGATCGCGTACTGGCACGTATCACTCTGTGGGGTGCATTCTATGTGTCTCTTGTTTGTGTAGTTCCTATGTTCCTGATCTCAAACTTCGGTGTTCCGTTTTACTTCGGTGGAACTTCATTGTTGATTGTCGTCGGCGTTGCTATGGACTTCATGGGACAGATCGAGTCTTATCTGATTTCGCGTCAGTACGAAGGCTTGATGGGTAAAGCCGGAAAAGGTAGGTAGCCTTGAAGAAGTTCAGGGGTGTCTTCCTAAAGAATGATAAAGAGATTGGCCTCATGCGTGAGGCCAATCGTATTGTTTCCCGAATCCTCGATGAACTCGGTGAAAACGTCAAACCTGGCGTTCCCACTATTCTCTTCGAGGAGATTTGCCAGGCTCGCTGCAAAGAATTAAATGTACGGCCTGCCTTCATGGGGTATCAGGGTTTTCCCTTTGCTCTGTGTTGTTCTGTTAATGAAGAAATTGTTCATGGCTTCCCTTCCAAAGAACGCATCCTTCAAGAGGGTGACATTGTCAGTTTTGACATGGGAGTTGTGTACAAAGGATTTTTTGGAGACTCTGCCAGAACTTTTGCCGTAGGTAATGTTTCTCCAGAAACAAAAAAACTCATGGACGTAACCCGTGAGTCGCTTTACAAGGGTATCGAACAAGCCGTACCTGGTAACAACTTGTATGACATTTCCGCGGCAATCCAGTCATATGTTGAAGGTTTCGGTTTCGGTATTGTCCGTCGTTTTGTCGGGCATGGGATTGGCAGTCATTTACATGAAAAGCCTGAAATCCCTAACTTCATTCCCAAGGGCATGTCCGGCGTTCCTCTCAAGGCCGGAATGGTGCTTGCCATAGAGCCGATGGTCACTGTTGGGAGCTATGAAGTTGAAGTGCTTGATGATAATTGGACTGCTGTTACTAAAGACAGGAAACTGTCAGCTCATTTTGAGCACTCTGTAGCAGTTACAAGTGACGGCCCCAGGATATTGAGCTTGTCTGATTAACCACTTGGCTGGTGCAAAACAGACTTGCACTTTATCGGAAATCGCTGTATGAGATACAGATTCGTTTAAAAGGCCACCCCATTTGGGGTATTGGCATTATTGTTATTTAGACAGTTTGGAGACGGTCATGAAAGTCAGACCTTCTGTTAAGAAAATGTGTCCCAAGTGCAAAGTAATCAGGCGCAACGGTGTGCTGCGGGTTATCTGTGACAACCCGCGTCACAAGCAGCGTCAAGGATAAAGGGTAATAACTATGGCACGTATAGCTGGTGTTGATCTGCCGAGAAATAAGCGCATGGATGTTGCGCTGACCTACATTTACGGCATCGGCCGGACCATGGCCCTGCAGATTCTCAATGATACTAAAATCGATTGGCAGACCAACAGTGACAACCTCACTGCTGATGAAGTCAACGCGATTCGTAACGAGATTGAAAACAACTACAAAGTTGAAGGTGACCTCCGTCGTGAGATTACCGGCAACATCAAGCGACTGATGGACATCGGCTGTTATCGCGGCCTGCGTCATCGTCGTGGACTGCCCGTTCGCGGTCAGAAATCCAAAACCAACGCTCGTACCCGTAAGGGGCCTCGCCGTTCCGTCATGGGACGCAAGAAGAAATAGCGTCGGTACCTACAGACAATTCACGTAGCTTTTAGAAATGAGTTACGTATGTTAAGACTTTTATTAAACGGAGATTTAGGCCATGGCTAGACCTCGTCGAGCTGGGAAGAAAAAAGAGAAAAAGAACATTCCCGTAGGCATTGCTCACGTTAAAGCCACGTTCAATAATACGATCGTGACCTTCACTGACGTTAAGGGCAATGTTGTCAGCTGGGCTTCCGCAGGCGCTCATTTCAAGGGTTCCCGCAAGTCCACCCCGTTTGCAGCGCAGATGGCTGCCGAATCCGCTGCCAAGCGTGCTCAGGATTCCGGAATGCGTACTGTTGGTATTTACGTCAAGGGCCCCGGCTCTGGTCGTGAAGCCGCAATGCGCGCCATTAACAACGCTGGCTTCAAGGTGACCTTTATTCGCGATATCACACCGATTCCGCATAATGGTTGCCGTCCGCCCAAACGCCGCAGGGTCTAATTAAGGAGAAGTATCGTGGCAAGATATACTCAAGCTAAATGCAAGCTGTGCCGTCGCGAGGGAGAAAAACTCTTCCTGAAGGGCGACCGCTGCTACACTGATAAATGCGCTTATGAAAAGCGTCCGTACCCTCCGGGACACTCCGGTCGCATGCGTCACAAGATGAGTGACTACGCAATCCAGCTTCGTGAGAAGCAGAAAGTGCGTCGCATGTATGGAGTTCTCGAAGGACAGTTCCGTGATTACTACCATCGTGCCGACGGCATGAAGGGTGTAACCGGTCATAACCTGTTGATGCTCCTTGAGCGCCGACTGGACAACGTGATTTTCCGTCTTGGTTTTGCTAATTCCCGTGATCAGGCTCGTCAGCTTGTACGTCATGGTATTTTCATGCTGAACGGCCGTCGCGTAAACGTCCCTTCCATGCAGGTTAAGCCCGAAGACGTTATCGAGGTCCGTGAAGAAGCTCGCAAGATCCCTGTCATTGGTGAGGCCCAGGAAGTTATCGCTCGTCGCGGTTGCCCTGAATGGCTCGAATCCGATGGTCCCAACTTCAAGGGTACTGTCAAGGCTATGCCTAGCCGGGAAGACATTCAGTTCCCGATCAACGAGCAGCTCATCGTCGAATTGTACTCCAAGTAAATAGGGGACTTCATGCTTATTGAGAACGGCGACAAATTAATCAACACCCGCAACTGGAGTGAACTGGTCAAACCTGAAAAGCTCACCCGTGACCCAAAGTCCGGTGAGAATTACGGCAAGTTCATCTGTGAACCCCTTGAGCGCGGTTATGCTACTACCATTGGTAATGCCATGCGCCGGGTCCTTCTGTCCTCTATGCAGGGGTGTGCCATTGTTGCCGCCTCTATTGAGGGCGTGCAGCATGAGTTCACCACACTTCCTGGTGTGCTCGAAGATATGACTGAGGTCGTATTGAACCTGAAGCAGGTTCGTATAGCTATGACCACTGATGAGCCTCAGCGGTTGGTTCTCGAAGCCAACAAAAAAGGCCCGGTCAAAGCGAGCATGATTCAGGAGAATCAGAATGCAAAGGTTCTGAACTCCGATCAGCTTATTGCCACTCTCACTGAAGATCGTCCGTTCAAAATGGAGATCGAAGTGCGCATGGGCAAGGGTTACGTCCCCGCTGACATGCATGAAGGTTTGACCGATGAGATCGGTTCCATGATCCTTGATGCGAGCTACTCTCCTGTAAAGAAGGTAGCTTACTCTGTGGAGCAGGCTCGTGTCGGTCAGATGACGAACTATGATAAACTCATCCTTGAAGTCTGGACCGACGGTTCCGTGACTCCTGAGGATGCCTGTGCATACAGTGCCAAGATCCTGAAAGATCAACTCTCTGTGTTCATTAACTTCGATGAGCTGTCTTCCGAAGCCCAAGAGGAAGAAGAAGATTCCATCGATCTGAACCCCAATCTCTTCAAGTCCATTGATGAGCTCGAACTCTCTGTTCGAGCAACCAATTGCTTGAAGGCTGCCAACATTCAGTTGGTGGGAGAGTTGGTACAGCGTACAGAACAGGCCATGCTGAAGACCAAGAACTTCGGTCGTAAGTCTCTTGATGAGATTCGTCGAGTCTTGGATGGAATGCAGCTTAAGTTCGGTATGACCGTTGAGGATTTTGACAAGAAATACCAGGAATGGTTGAAGAGGAAAGAGAAAAATGAGGCATAGAAAGTCCGGTCGTAAACTGAATCGGTCCAATACTCACCGCGCTGCCATGTTCAAAAACATGGCCCGCGCGCTCATGACCTACGAGCAGATCCGAACCACTGAAGCCAAAGCTAAAGAACTGCGTCGTATTGTTGACAAGCTCATCACGCTGGCTCTTCGCAATGACCTGCACACCCGCCGCCAGGCTTACAAAGTCCTTGGTAGCCATCAGATGGTGCAGCGTTTGTTTGACGAAATCGGTCCTCGCTTTGAAGGCGGAACCGGTGGGTATACTCGTATTATCAAGCTCGCTCAGCCCCGCAAAGGCGATTGCGCTCCGATGGTCATTATCGAACTGACCAAAAAGGCTCAAGCCGAAGCTCCTGTCGAAGAAGCTCCTGAAGCTCCTAAGACTGAAGAGAAGGGCGAAGAATAAGTCATTAAGGCGGACGGTAACGTCCGCCTTTTTTTTGCTTATAGCTATCGATCTTTTCAATAGGTTAAATCGAGTGGTATATGGATATTCGAAAGTTAGATGCTTTTTGTAAAGTGTATGAGATGCAGAACTTTTCCAAAGCCGGAGAAGTCATGTTTTTATCTCAGCCAACTATCAGTTCCCATGTGGCAAACCTTGAAGAGCAGCTTGGTGTACGACTTTTTGATCGTTTAGGGAGAAAAGTCATTCCAACCCAGGCTGGCCATGTCTTGTATCGTGGGGCAGTTGCGATCTTTGAAAATCTAGATCAAGCAAAGGCTTCTATAGAGTTGCTTCGAGATAAGGTAGTGGGTGAACTAATAATTGGTTGTAGCACTATCCCGTCGTTGACTATAGTTCCTGATGTGCTTTCAGGATTCTCTGCAAAGTATCCTGATGTATCTTTTTCCATCAACACGTTGGATTCCAGTGAAATCATGAAACGTGTTTCTGATGGCGAGTTTCCCGTTGGCATAGTTGGGCAAGAACCTGACGATGACCAACTTGAGTCTTATTTGATGTCAGAAGATGAAGTCGTGGTCGTAGCTTCTCCTAACGCGCCTTGGAGCGATTCCGGTACAGTCTCCCTTGATGCACTTACCGCAATGCCCTGGGTGATGCGAGAAAAAGGATCTGGCACACGTAATGTCCTGGAGAATGCTTTGATTAAAGCGGGGATGACCCTCAAGGATCTGAACATACGCTGTCAGGTAAATGGGACCTGCGAAACAATCGCACACACTATTAATGGGGTTGGTGTCAGCATAACTTCCTTGGCAGCTTCAAAGCACTTGATCGATTCTGGAAGATTGATACGGTTACAAGTGCCAGAACTAGAAGGTCAGCGACAATTTTATTTAATCTACCACCATGGTAGACACATGTTCCCAGCTCTTAAAACGTTTATTGAGTACATCAAGAATTAAAAAAAGCCCGGTAATCCGGGCTTTTTTTTTGCTTATAAGGACAGGAAGTCCATCGGTGGAATCTTTTCCAATAATCCATTTCTTTTAAGATAGCGGCAGAATTCTGTGAGTCCTTTTAGTTCCTGCTCTCCAAACTCGTACACAAGGCCGTCGAAGTAGGAACACATTTCTGTTTGATTCAAGCAACTGCTTTCGGAGGCTAGCAAACAGATATCGCGAATATTTTCTTCACCCCACAACCTAGCTTCGACCAACTTTTTACATCCCTCAACCGTAGCCGATGGGTTCTCTTCAAAGCTGGATCGTTGTGCGATCCACACACCAAAAATGAAGGGCAGCCCCGTCAATTCGCGCCAAGACTCGCCCAAGTCCACTCTGTGAGGGAAAGAAGGGTGGTAACGAAGGTTCAGCGCTTCGTCACCTATAGCCAATATTGCATCAAACTCGTTACCTGATTCCAGTTGGCTCGTCGCATCGCCCGTTACAAAATCTGGAGACACTTTCCATAGTTCAGCCAGCAACACCTTCAGGAGAGCCGCCGAAGTGTGGGTTTGGGAGCTGACAAGGATTGTCTTATTCTCCAATTCTTCGACAGGATATTTGCTCAAAAGCAGGACGGACTGAACCGGCCCTCTGCTTCCGATCGCTATGTTCGGTACCAGCAGGTATTTTTCTGGATGGCGTGCATATTCAATGCTGGATGCTGCTGATATATCGAGTTCGCCTGCGTCCATGAGCTTGTTCAGCTCTGAAGGCGGTCCACTGACTATTTCAAAGTCATGATCAATCAACCCGTTTTCAATTGGGCGATATATTGGAAGCACATTAAGGTAGCTGATTTTGCCAAGCCTAAGAGACATCTATTTCGTCTCCAAGGGGGTGTAATCCATAGTGCGTTGTTGCGGGGCGAACCCTGCGTCAATGACCAGTCTGTGGATTTCCTCTTTTGATAGCCTGAAGGCCACCCCTGCAGCTTTTACGACGTTTTCTTCGATCATGGTCGACCCAAAGTCGTTTCCTCCGAAATAGAGGGCGAGTTGCGCGATTTTCGGACCCATTGTTACCCATGACACCTGAATGTTGTCGATGTTATCCAAAACGATTCGCGAAACAGCCAGCGTTCTGAGGTACTCGGTGCTGGTCAGTTTTCTGCACTCTGGAAGCTCAGTATAATCAGGCTGAAATGTCCAGGGAATGAATGCGGTAAACCCACTTGTACGGTCCTGGGTCTCACGAACGGCAAAGAGGTGCTCCAAACGTTGCTCGGGAGTTTCCTTATGCCCAAACATCATGGTGGCAGTTGTGCGCAATCCCTGGTTGTGAGCCTCTTCCATGACGCCAAGCCACTGGTCGGCTGGGCACTTGTTGGGGGCGACTTCGGAACGCACTTCATCGACCAGAATCTCAGCACCGCCACCAGGGATCGAATCCAGTCCGGCGTTGCGAAGTCTCGAAATCACCTCAGCGACAGGAATCTGTTCCAATTCGCTCCAAAAAACGACTTCGGGCGGAGAAAAAGCATGAATATGGATATTGTAATTCGATTTGATATGACGCAGCATATCTTCGTACCAGGAAAGTGGCAGGTCGGGGTGGTGTCCACCCTGCATGAGGATTTGCGTGCCGCCCAGTTCTATGGTCTCGGCTATTTTCTGGCCAATTTCTTCATAGCTCAGCACGTAGCCGCCATCCTGATCCGGCTCCTTGTAGAAAGCGCAGAACTTGCAACAACACACGCAAATATTTGAGTAGTTGATGTTTCTGTCGATCACATACGTGACGGTTGGTTCAGGATGTTTACGAAGGCGAATCTGATGTGCCAGATAGCCCAGATCGTAAAAATCTGCCTCATTATACAGTGTACGAGCTTCATCAAAGCCAATGCGCTCGCCGTTCAAAATCTTTTGGTAAACTGATTGAAGGTTCATGATTACACCTCGTTGAAGAAGCCATCTCGTTCCACAGGGGTGCAGCCACACCCGCGGATCATGTCTTGCAGTTCTGTGTGGCTCAGCCCCTGCTCACTGGTCGCCCCGGCTTCATGGCCGATTTTCTCTTCGACAACCGTTCCGTCGAAATCATCCGCTCCGAACTTGAGGGCGGCCTGTGCTTGTTTCACTCCAAGCATGACCCAATATGCTTTGATGTGAGGAATATTGTCGAGCATCAGTCTGCTGATGGCGATGGTGCGAAGCTCTTCCAGCCCGGTTAAAGGCTTCTCGATGGTCAGTTGACTGTTTTCAGTGAGAAAGGGCAGAGGAATAAAACAGGTGTAGCCACCGCCTCGGTCCTGCGATTCCCTCAGTCGAATGAGATGGTCGAGTCGGTCTTCCTGCGATTCAATATGCCCGAAAAGCATCGTGCAGTTGGTTTTCATTCCGATGGAATGAGCTTCCTCGTGAACAGCGAGCCATTCATCGGCAGTAGACTTACGTGGGCAAATCTGGCTTCGAACGGATTCTGCAAATATCTCAGCTCCGCCACCTGGCAGCATGTCGAGACCGGCAGCATGAAGTCGGGTGAGGACATCAAGCGTGGTAGTGTTTTCAAGCCGAGCAAAATGAGCAATTTCAACGGCAGTAAAGCACTTGAGAACCACTTCGGGGAATCGGTCTTTCACGGAAGACATGACATCTTCGAAATAGGAGAGAGGCAACTTGGGGTGACACCCGCCAACGATATGGATTTCACGAGGGCTTAAGGCTGCCCCTTCGATCTTGGCAAGGATATCTTCTTTGGTAAGGACGAACGTACCATCCTGTCCTTCTTCGCGCTGGTAGGCACAAAAAACACATCCGTTGATGCAGACATTGGTATAGTTCACATGCTGATTCACAACATAGTAAGCCTTGTTGTCGTGTAATCGGGTCCGAACTTTGTGTGCCAGGGCGCCAACAGCCAGCGGCTCAGGACACTCAAACAGTGTGACGCCGTCTTCAAAAGACAGGCGTTCACCTGCTTCAACTTTGCCACGAATTTCTTTGAGACCCATGTTGGCGAAGTAATCGTTACTCAGCAGTTGCATTGACATATCTCCTAAGATGACGTGTTGCCTAAACCATGGCGTAGAAAATCCGTCATGGCCCTGGCTTTGTCTTTCAAGCGTTGTTTTTCTGGTTCAATCCCTTTGTCCAGCGAAGGGACTGCATGGTTTTGTAGAAAACGATCAAGGACCGAGTGAAGGATGAAAACGGTTTCATCAACATCCAACTCAGGCCGCAGTTGCCCGCTTTCAATGCCGTTTTGAACCAGTTGACGTAAATACTTTGCATGTGCACCCCGGATCTCCCCAAGGAAATGATCGCGCATGGGAAAGTGCTCGTTAAACAGCATCTTGAGGTAGATACTATAGAGGTGCGGGTGCGAATCGATGAATGCGGCACTGGCAAGGAAGCTGTTTTCGATGCGTTGAAAAAAATCCTTACCTGACGTGTCACGAATGGCTTTCAGTGGTCTCTTGAATTCGGCAAGAGCTTGTCCGAAAAGGTATTCAAATAATCCCTTCTTATTCCCGAAATATTTGAACAATGACCCCTTGGCAATACCGAGTCGTTTGACCATTCGATTGATGCTGGCCTGTTCATACCCGTGGTCAGCAAATTCTCGTGTTGCTTCCTGCAAAACACGGTCGCGTTTTTCTTCAGGAAGATTGTCAAAAGTGGGTTGTACGCGGGACATGTTTTCTTGCTCTTTAAAATGCCTTATTGTAATGGTGACCAGGTGGTCATTAGATGTATAGGCAGTGAGCTTCTCTGTCAATGTTAGTTAAATGTGTATTTATATAAGATGGATAGGTTGTAGATGCTGAAGCTTGGTTATTCTCCATGTCCCAATGATACGTTTATTTTTCATGGTTTGGCGTCAGGAAATGTCAACTGGCCCGGTGGGTTGGATATATTGCTTGCTGATGTTGAAGCTTTGAACACCATGGCTGCTGAAGAAGCTTTGGATGTCGTAAAGGTATCTGTTGCCGCTGCTGCCACCATACTGGATAAATACGTTCTGCTTCGGGCCGGTGGGGCCATGGGGTACGGGGTTGGTCCCATCGTGGTGGGAATTCAGGAGCAAGACATGACCGCGCTGGATGGAAAAACTGTAGCTATCCCCGGCAGGAACACAACTGCAAACCTGTTGTTCGGGCTGTGCTGCAAGGAGAAGGGTATATCTGTTACTCTCAAGGAAATGGTCTTTGATGAAGTGATGCCGGCTGTAAAGTCCGGTGAAGTAGCCGCCGGTGTGGTCATCCACGAAGGGCGATTTACTTTCGAGGCTATGGGATTACATCGCATGATGGATTTAGGTCAGTGGTGGGAAGAACACACAGGACTGCCTATTCCGCTTGGAGCAATTGCTGTTCGCCGTTCCCTGGGGCCTGAAGTCGCTGCGCAGATGAATGAAGCTATCCGTCAAAGCCTTCTCGCTGCTAGAAAGAATCCGGAAGGATGCAAAGCATATATTAAAGAGCATGCTCAGGAAATGGATGATGCGGTCATTGAGGAGCACATCCGTACCTTCGTTACTGACTACAGTCTGGATGTTGGTGAGGGTGGTATGAAGGCTGTTGAGCGCTTGTTGTCAGAAGCCGGTTTTAGTGACGGTGAGGCTTTCGTCGCACTTTAAAGATTAAAGGTTTTTCCTCGGTTCTTACGGAGCAGCAGGCGTGGTGCTTTTCTCTGGAACCGGTTCCTTCTTTTTATCCTGGCTGATGTATACGCCTGCCAACACGAGGAAAGAAGCGGCATACTGAATCATGTTCAGGCGTTCACCCAGCATGAGCCAGCTGAGGAAGAGGGTGATGACCGGAATAAGATTGACGAAGGCCGAAGCTTGACTGGCCGGAATTTTGGACATCCCATAATTATACAACCCATAGGCTGCCAGAGTTACGAAAACTCCGAGATAAACAATTGCAGAAATGCCAATGAATGAAAATTCGGTGGGCATAGTTGTTGTTGGCAGGAACAGCAATGGGAAATAGAACATGGTCCCGATGAATGCCTGAACCATCGTTAAAAACCATGGATTGTACCTGGGAGTCAGCCCTTTCAGGGTGATCATGTAACCTGTCGCACAGATCATGGCGATGAATTCGAGGAAGTTCCCAAGTATCGGGTTGGGGGCATTTGAAGAACTTTCCGCTGCTGCAGAAAGAATGATCGCACCGGAAATAGCCAGACAGAAGCCACTGAGTGTTTTTCTGGATACCTTTTCTCCCAAGGTGAAGCGGGCTGCCACGGCAATGAGCAGCGGGAGCAGGGCGCAGATCATACCGGCTTGGGAGGCGTCCGTATATGTCAGGGCGAGCGCTTCAAAAATGAAATAGAACCCTGGCTCACAGACCCCCATGAACAGCAGCAGTTTCCAGTCTCCTGCGCGGTAATCAATGTTCTTCAGTGACTTGAATACGAAAAGAAAGCAGATGGAGGCGATAAGCATTCGCCCGAATATGACAATCATCGGATCGAAGTGCTGAAAAGCGATTTTCAGCGCAACAAATGAACTGGCCCAGAGAAAAACTCCGGCGCAAAGTGCGAAAAACGCTTTACCTTTTCCTTCCGTGACAGTCATGGCAGCTTCCTTAATAAATCAGTGAGGAAAGAGGTTTACCACCCTTTTCATCAATAGGGAATATCCTAACCAATCGAATATTTCCATGGTGGTCTTCGGAAAAGGTGATGAAGGTAGACACAAAAAAACCCCGCATGACGGGGCTTTTTCGTGGTGTTCTCCGGACTGGCGTTGCTTAGTGAGGGCAGACGGCCAGTACGTTTACAGGCTTGTAACCATTTTGGGGATTGAGCGCATATCGGCATCCAAGGTGTGAACCTTCACGCTTATGCGCGATCTCTTCTTCGCTGCCAAGGTAGAAAGGACAGCTATTGGAGTTGCAAATGAGAATGACATCCCATCCGGTTTCCGGCGGCGGAAGCCACGGTTCCATAGGTTTTCCGCAATGCGGACAATCGTGATCTTCCAACTCGGTGACGATCCCGGCATATTCGTGAATTACCATGTTATCTCCTTTTACGGCCGATTAGGAGCCGTTTCATGCGTTAATAGGGAAATAAGTATATATTCAGGGGCGTCAAGAGGCCGGAGAATCTTTTTCCGGCATAGGTGGCAATTTCTTGAGCATTTTGAATAAGGCTCGGCTGTTTTTGGGAGGCTGACCTTTCAGCTTTTCCCTTCTGGCTCCCAACACCAACTGGCGCAAGCGTTGACCATCTTCTGGGTACGCAGTGAACATCGACTGGAGGAGATCGTCGTCGCCATCGACCAGCCGATCCCGCAGTTGTTCCATTTGATGGAATTCAGCGGTTTTGATCGCATGTCCTTGTTGGGCGGCTTCGACAATTTCCCGAACCCGTGTGGTATCGAAAGTGCGCATGAGCTTGCCCACATATTGCATATGTCGACGCCGAGCTTCATGTTTGGTCAGCTTCTTAATGAGGAGGAGCGCTTCTTCAACTTCCGGGGGGAGGTCGGTTTCCTTGATGACTTTATCACCTAGAGCGGCAAAATCGCCACCGAGTTTCTGCAGTTCGTGCATTTCCCTTTTGAGTTGCGAGCGACTTGGCCCTTCTTCAATTTCATCAAACTCTTCAGGGGCGTAAAGGTCTCTTTTTTGTTTTTTTCTCATGTCTTATTGCAGTGGCGTTTGGGCCAGGTCTTTTTCAAGTTCTTCGAATATCAGTTGAACACCGGTCGTCATTCCTTGAACCAGCTTTTCGGGCGTAGGCTCAGTCAGAGGGACGCGTTGCGTGTAGTCTTTGGAAAAAACGATAGTATTGTCCGGCGTGTTTTCATCCACAAGGAAAAACTGCATGGCTACAACAGCCACAGGTTCACTAGTGGCATAGTCGCCATACAGTGAATTGACAACACCTTCGAGGGTCAATCCGGGAATAATCATGGAGCCGGGTTCGATTATGCTGGCGAAAATATCTGCCTCTTTCAGCCAGGACCGCAATTCCGTAGTAAGCATGGACCGCGGAGAGACAAAGAACATGTTGTAGAAATCCGATTCCACTCGTCCGTTATCCAACTGATAGACGAGTTCTCGGGTATTGTAGATTTCAGATATGCTCAATCGGCGTACTTTAAGAATCAAATCTCTTTTGACATGCGTCGTTTCTGCACTGCGTTCGGGCATCAATCGATAAAATTGCTTGTCTAACGGTTCGCTACCCAGCTTTACGCAACCTGCGCTGAGCATGAGCAGTACGAGCAAACAGGGGATGGTGGTTTTATTCATCATATCTCTAATCCGGGTTATTCTGTGTCCGGGGTTGCTTTACTCGGTGGTTTTCCAAAGAAGACACCGGAAGGATACCGTTTGGCATCACCGGTCAACTCTTTTACATTTTGCATTATTTCTCGTGTATCTTCCAGAATGCTGTGAATGGTCCCTTCTTCACTGGCTGCAATGGAATTCAAGCGATTAGCCAATGCATGGACCTTGGCTACAGCTGCGGCCAAGTCATTCGATGCTTCTGATATGTTGATCAGGGCAGGGCCAATTTGAGCGATCGCCTGCTGGGTTTTCTCGTTTTGGATCTCTTTGCTAATAATTGCCGATGTCTTATTCAGGTTTTCCATAGCCTGCCGCGCTTCTTTAGACGCAGCAATAAGGTCGTCCGAAGATTCGTTGACGATACGATTCACGCCCGAAATGGCGCCAACGACTTCTGGTATCAGCCGTTCCGTTTCCGGTGATGCCATGAGTGTGTTTACGCGAGAGATCAGTCTGTCTGTGCTAACGAGTATGCTGAGCAAACGGTTACCGGCTTCTCGGCCACCTTCGGTACGCATGAAGTGATCAATGGTATCAACAATGGATTTAACATCTTCGATGATTGAGGTGATGTCTTCCTGTCGTATGCCGCTGAGTGTTTTGGAAATGGTTGTCACGGCACTTTCCACGCGTCCCAATGTGCTGGGCACAGATGGAATATAGGCAACGTCCGGTTCCCATCCAATGGGCAGCGGGCGATTCTGGGTAGGATCGGTATACACGAAATTCAGGAACAGCTGACCTGTCAGTCCCAGGGAAGTCGGTCGGACTCGAAGACCTCGTTGTACTTCCTCATCTATGGACTTCAAAAATTCGTCATCGTCCATTTCATTGAACAGCTGCGGGTTGATTTCTGTGGTTACCAATACGTATCTGGCTGAGGATCGGGCTTCATCGTACTTGTTGGCAACGAAATTGATGTCCGAAACCCGTCCGACGTTCACGCCTCGCAACTTGACAGGTGAGCCTATTTCCAGCCCGTTGACTGACTCATTAAAATAGCTTTCCACCGTGTAGCTCTTGCTGAAATATCTACCGGCTCCCAGCACGATAATGATGGCAATCAGCATGCAGGTGCCGATGATGATGAAGGCTCCGAGCCTGAAATAGTCTTGTTTACGAATCATTATGGTATCCTATTCGGGCATTGGACATTTGTCTGTGATGTCCGATTTGCCAAGTGAAGGCATGCGGTGGAAGAAGCGCTTCACGAGGACATCCTCTGATGTGTCTCGTAAAACTTTGGGATCGCCTTCGGCAACAATTGATTTTACGGACTTGTCGAGCATAATCACGCGGTCGGCTGTTTTATAAATGGATTCAAGCTCGTGCGTGACTATAACGAACGTTATTCCAAGGGATTTTGAAAGCTTGAGGATGAGTTCATCCAGTTCCGCGGAGGAGATCGGGTCCAGGCCGGCTCCTGGTTCGTCCAGAAATAATATTTCAGGGTCCAAAGCCATTGCTCGGGCTATGGCTGCTCGTTTCTTCATCCCTCCCGACAAGGCGGCAGGCATCTTGTATAAAGCGTTTTCCAAGTTGACCATTGCCAGTTTTGACTTGGCTGTCATCGCAATGGCTTCGGGGGGGAGATCGGTAAATTCTTCTAGTGGCAGCATCACGTTTTGCAGCAGTGACATGGAGCCGAACAGAGCACCCATTTGATACATCACCCCAAACTTGCGAATGATCTGCGCTCGTCTTTCCTCATCGGCAGAAAACAGATCCATCCCATCATATTCAACGCTCCCTTGCATGGGAGTTCGCAGGCCGATCATGTTTTTGAGGAGGGTCGACTTCCCGCAACCTGATCCGCCTAAAATAATGAAGACTTCGCCACGTGCAACATCAAATGATACATCGTCTATTACAATAGTATCACCATACCCGCAGGTCAGGTTCTTTACGGAGATGATAGGGGCGCTCATGGTATCCATTTTTTACCATCCCAGCACATAAAAGACCATGGCGAAGATACCGTCTGCAAAGGCAAGGAAGATGATTCCTGTTACAACGGCACTCGTGGTGGAGAGGCCGACAGCACTGGCGCCACTTTGTGTTTGCAGGCCACGTAAACAGCCAACTCCGGCAACGATTATCGAGAAAATGACAGCTTTGAGCATCCCGCCCCAGAAGTCCACGTAGTCCAGATAAGAGAACACTCGGCTAGTGTAGGTGACCAGTGGGAATCCCAGGGAAAGCATGACCACAGCACCACCGATCAGGCTCGCCATATTGAAAAATATGGTCATGAGGGGGACCATGGCGAGGGATGCCAGCAATTTGGGAAGGACCATGAAGCGCATGGGAGAAAGACCCATGGTCGACAATGCGTCCAGTTCTTCGTTGATCTTCATTGTTCCGATTTCTGCGGCAAAAGCCGAACCGGATCGAGCTGCAAGCAGGATGGCGGTAACAAGGGGGCCCATTTCCCTGAACATGACCAGCCCCAACATGTTGGGAATGAATATCTCGCCACCGAATCGCTCCAGTGTAACGGCTGACTGGAATGACATGATGAGTCCCATCAGGAAGCCGATGAGCGTAATGATGAAAATCGAATCGACGCCGACGTTGACACAGGCCATGAGAACATCTTTCCAGCGGACCTGCCGAGGGTGGAACACTGCATGAACGATCATGGTCAAAGACTCACCGATGAAGGAAACCATTTCCCGCATTCTGATCAGGACACCGCTGGTAGCCATGCCCACGGACTCTGTGAAGCTCCGCCGTTCATCTGCTTTTGGCGCCCAATCAGGGATGTCGCAATCCCATGTTAAATCTATGAGTTGTTTGTATTGATCGTCCAGGTTGACGAGCTGCATCTTGCCGCCAGCACGGGCTGTTTCTTCTCTTATTTTGAGAAGCAGGGCGATACCTGATCCATCCATCGCTCTGACGTCTGAACAGTCAACAATGACTTCCGTAGTATGTGTGTTCTTTACAGGATCAATGGCAGAATCCCACACGGAAGCCGTCCCGGCAGCGTCAAAATTTCCATGGAATGTCAATCGAAGTTCCATGGAAGTATGGTGCGCCTGTACTGTGGCTCGGTGACCGTGGTCGTCAAATTTATTCTTTGTCATTATGAAAGATCTCTTGGCGCCATTGGGTTTGATCAATATGGAATAGTAATGATTTCTGGTGGCTGTGGCAATGGTAAGAGGAAGCTTTTAAGTAAAAAGGGGTGCATACGTAACAGTTGACAAAAAATCTGTAGAACATTATTCCTTATTGTTATGAATAACAGAAAGATTGACGATTTAGACTTGGAGATACTGAATATTCTTCAGGCGGACGGCAAGGTTTCTAATGCCGAAATAGCCCGTAAGGTAGGAAAAGCGCCTTCTGCGGTGCTGGAGCGGGTTCGCAAATTGCGCAGAAGCGGCATTATCAAGGGGTATGAATGTATTGTCGACCACAAAAAGCTTGGGCGTGGTCTGACGGCTTTCACCTCCATTCGAGTGGAAGAGGGGGTTGGTGCGACCGAGGTGGGCGAAAAGCTGGCCGAACTACCTGAAGTCTTGGAAGTTCACTACACCGCCGGACGGGATTCATATCTGGTCAAAGTGCGCGTGGAGGATACCGAATCACTTCAGGCAACGCTCGCCAAGTTCGGGACCATTGCTGCGGTTCGCGACACCAACTCGACCATAGTTCTTACTACGGTGAAAGAGTCTCGCATAATCCCGCTTCCTTCATCATCTGACTAAAAACATCAAGGAGCTGTCAATGTCTACTGAAATACACTCCCTGGACCCGAAGATTATTGCTCGGGGCAGGGAGTTTTTTGCGTCCATTTCCGGTGAATCTCCTTCAGTATTCAACAAGGGATGGTGGACTGGGAAGGTTATGGACTGGGCCATGAAGAATGAAGACTTCAAGGTGCAGATGTTCAGATTCGTTGACGTGCTGCCTTACCTGAATACCTCTGAATCGTTATCACGGCATATCGAAGAATATTTTTCCGGTGACGATTCCAATATTCCTGACGTGCTCAAATGGGGCGCAACAAAAACGAAGATCGGTGGCGGACTTGTTGCCAAAGTCCTGAACAAGACCATTCGCTCCAATATAGAGACAATGGCGCGACAGTTCATCATCGGCCAGACCTCGAAGGAAGCGGTCAAGGGTATCAAGAAGCTCCGTAAGGATGGTTTTACTTTCGTACTCGATCTCTTGGGAGAGGCCACAGTTTCTGAGGTTGAGTCCCAGGCTTATGTCGATGGGTATCTGGAGGTCCTCGATGCCATCCACAAGGAGGTTGGCAAGTGGAAGCCGGTTGGCGCTTCTTCCGGCGACATGGACTGGGGGCATGCTCCCATGGTTAATGTCGCGGTCAAACCTTCCGCATTCTACTCACAGTCCAAGCCCGTTGATGTTGATGGCACGGCGCAGGGTATGATGGAACGGATCGAGCCTATCTACCGCAAGGTCATGGAGATGGGCGGTTTCATGTGTATTGATATGGAGTCTCTTAAGTACAAGGAAGCCACTGTCGAACTCTACAAGCGCCTGCGCACCAAGTATGCAGACTACCCACACCTTGGTATAGTTTATCAGGCATATTTGAGAAGTGTGGATGAGGATGTCCGTGATCTGATCGACTGGGCACGGGAGAAGGAACTTCCGGTCTCGATTCGACTTGTCAAAGGCGCGTATTGGGATTTCGAGACCGTCATTGCCAAGCAGAACGGCTGGCCGATACCAGTCTGGGTCAATAAGCCCGAATCAGATATGGCATTTGAACGGGCATCCAAAACCATTTTGGAAAACAGTGATATTTGCCACTATGCCTGCGCATCGCACAATATTCGCTCAATCTCTTCGGTAATGGAAATTGCTACCGAGCTTGGCGTGCCTGAAGATAGATATGAGTTCCAGGTTCTGTACGGCATGGCCGAACCGGTTCGTAAAGGTCTCAAGAATGTGGCCAAGCGGGTTCGCCTATACTGCCCGTACGGCGACCTGCTGCCCGGCATGGCATATCTTGTCCGCCGCCTGTTGGAGAATACAGCCAACGAGTCGTTCCTCAAGCAGACCTTCGCAGATGAAGCGGATATGGATCGCTTGCTGGAAAATCCGGAAGACACGCTGCGCCGTCAGTTGGAAAACAAGCCAGCTCCCAAGTTGAAGGCTGAGGGGATCGGAAAGTTCTCCAACCATCCATTTGCTGATTTTACCATACCGGAAGAGCGCGACGCATACCCCGCCGCCATTGAACGTTTTCGATCCAATATCGGGCGCAAGGTGCCTCTGTTCATCAACGGAAAAGAAGTGGAAACTTCTGACACACTCGATTCCTACAACCCGGCGAACCCCAATGAGGTCATTGGTTCGGTCTGTCAGGCTGGCATATCCGAAGTCGATCAGGCTGTTGAAGTCGCTTCGGAAGCATATCTGTCCTGGCGAGATGTGCCGCCCAAGGAGCGAGCCGAGGTCCTGCTCAAAGCGGCTCAGTATCTCAAGGATAACATCTATGACCTGTGCGCTGTTCAGATTCTCGAAGTCGGCAAACAGTGGGATCAAGCCCAGGCTGATGTTGCCGAAGCCATTGACTTTCTCGAATACTACGCACGCGAGATGATCCGCCTTGGCGATCCGCGTCGGATGGGCAACGCCCCCGGTGAAATGAGTCATCTTTTCTATCAGGGTAAAGGTGTGGCGGCAGTTATAGCGCCGTGGAATTTCCCGCTGGCGATTTCCGTTGGAATGGTTTCTGCCGCCATCGTCGCCGGTTGTCCCGTGGTGTATAAGCCTTCGGGAATCTCTTCTGTTGTCGGTAACGGCCTGGTTGATATGTGGAAGGCCGCCGGACTGCCGGATGGCGTTTTCAACTACTGCCCCGGACGTGGCTCTGTGATGGGCGATCACCTCGTTGATCATCCGGATGTTTCCATCATTGCCTTTACCGGCTCCATGGAAGTCGGATTGCGTATTCAGGAGCGGGCAGCAGTTGTGCAGCCCGGGCAACAGCAATGCAAAAAGGTGATTGCAGAGATGGGCGGCAAAAACGCCATCATCATTGATGACGATGCCGATCTCGACGAAGCTGTCATCGGTGTTTTGTACTCCGCATTCGGATTCCAGGGGCAGAAGTGTTCCGCCTGTTCAAGGGTGATTGTGCTTGATTCGATTTACGATCGTTTCATCAAGCGACTGACCGAAGCGGCCGAATCCGTCAAGCTTGGTCCTTCCGAGAATCCGGCAAACTACATGGGGCCGGTGGCTGACAGGGCTGCACAGGAAAACGTGTTGCGCTACGTCAAGATAGCCGAGGAAGAGGGAACTGTGCTGGTCAAGCGTGAGGTCTCCGACGACTTGAAGGCTACAGGCGGATGTTATGTCCCGATGACCATTGTTGAAGGGATTACCAAAGAACACCGCATTGCTCAGGAAGAGGTCTTTGGCCCAGTCCTTTCAGTCATGCGTGCCAAGGATATGGATGAGGCTCTCGACATTGCCAATTCCACCCGTTTCGCTTTGACCGGAGCTATATATTCTCGCAGTCCGGCCAATCTTGAACGTGCTTACAAAGAGTTCAGAGTTGGCAACCTGTATCTCAACAAACCGTCTGTTGGTGCCTTGGTCGAGCGGCACGCTTTCGGTGGGTTCAAAATGTCAGGCGTTGGTTCCAAGAGTGGTGGCCCCGATTACCTCTTGCAGTTCCTTGATCCTCGACTGGTCTGTGAAAACACCATGCGTCGTGGATTTGCACCTATCGAAGACGACGACGATTGGCTTAACTAAGCTAACCAATAAAAAAAGGCCCGTCAGAGAGAATCTCTGGCGGGCCTTATTTGTGCGCTACACCTTATGAAATTTGAAGTGGGAGAGCCATTTCATGCCATTCGGCTCCACCGTGGTTGGACTCGGAGACCCCGGAATCCTTGAAGCCCAGACGGCCGTAGAAGTCGATAAGCTCTTTCTTGCAAAGCAGTAAAATCTGAGACTTGCCCAGCTCTCTGGATTGTTCGATGAAACGTTCCATCAATTTGTATGCAATACCGCGCTTACGGTACTCCGGATGCACTGACAGCGAAAAGATGACAATGTTGTGCCCATCGGGATCGTGTCCGATGAGTTGCTTGAATTCCTCGTCCGTGATGTCGTCTTTATTGGTGGAACCACTGTTCACCTGTGCGACAATCTTACCGTCGCACTCTGCTACGAAAAACCCTTCAGGGTAGTCGTTGATGCGATTGCGCAGCGAGGAGGTCCATGCCGCTTCAGAGGGCGGAAAAGACAGACATTCTACAGTGTGGCAGGCAGTAAGGTCGTCGGGCTCGACCATGCGGATGGTAATGTCAGACATGTGATTAATCCAGATCTACGCCTTCAAGGGCGGCTTCAAGTTCTTCCCAGGTTTCGTAAGCTGTTTCTAGCTCCGTTTCTACCTCTTCCAAACGACGCTGATCAGCGGCCATTTCATCGCCACTGTGTTTGAAATAATCGGGCGCGGACATTTTTGTCTGCAACTGTTCCAACTCTTCTTCCAGGCTTTCTATGAGCTTGGGGAGGGTATTGAGTTGTTCGCGCTTTTTTTCGAGCTCATATTTTTCCTTGAAGCTCAGTTTCTTTGATGCGGGCTTAGCCGGTTTCTTCTCAGGCTTTGGCTTGCACGCTTTTACTGGCTCAGGTGTGGTGTCAGGGCGTTGTCTGACCCAGTCGTCATAGCCGCCAACATACTCGGCCACATGACCATTCCCTTCAAAGGCGATCGTGGATGTGACGACGTTGTTGAGGAAGGCTCTGTCATGGCTGACCAGCAGCAGGGTGCCGGGGTAATCCATGAGCAATTCTTCCAACAGGTCCAGTGTTTCGGCATCAAGGTCGTTGGTCGGTTCATCCATCACCAGCACATTGGATGGTCTGGTGAAAAGACGAGCAAGGAGCAGTCTGTTGCGCTCGCCACCGGAAAGGACCGACACGGGAACAGTGGCTCTGTCTGGAGTGAAGAGGAAATTTTTGAGATGGCTCATGACATGGCGTCGATGACCATTTATTTCAACAAAGTCATTGCCGTCCGCGACATTGTGACGAGCGCTTTTGGTCTCATCAAGCTGCTCGCGTAATTGATCAAAATAGTTGATCTGAAGATTGACGCCATGCCTGATGGTACCGGACTGGGGGTCGGCTTCTCCCAGCAGGATATTCAGGAGGGTGGTTTTGCCGATCCCGTTAGGACCGATCAACCCTATTTTATCCCCGCGCATGATTGTGGTCGAAAAGTCGCTGATGAGCATCGTGTCCGAATATCCGAAACAGATGTTCTGGGCTTCAACCACCATTTTTCCTGTCCGGTCGGCTTCCTGGATCACCATCTTGACCTGACCGGTACGCTCACGGCGCTGCCTGCGTTCTTCACGCATTTTTCTCAAGTCGCGAACACGCCCCATGTTTCGTGTTCTGCGGGCTTTGATGCCCTGACGAATCCATGTCTCTTCTTCGGCCAGCTTTTTGTCGAAATTGTGGTTCTGTTTGGCTTCAGCTTCCAGGTCGGCTTCTTTGCGTTCAAGATAGGTAGTATAGTTGCATTCCCAGTTGAATAAACGGCCGCGGTCCAGTTCCACAATGCGCGTGGCAATCTTCTGTAAAAAGGCACGATCGTGAGTCACGAAAAGAAGGGCCGTATTCTGGCGAAGCAAAAAGTCTTCAAGCCACTCAATGGACTCGACATCCAGATGGTTGGTGGGTTCGTCCAGAATGAGTAGATCAGGGTGCGTTACAAGGGCACGCGCCAACAATGCTCGACGCTTGGTTCCCCCGGAAAGAGAGCCGAATGCCTCGTCGCCATCCAGTTTCAGATGGGACAGCACGGTCTCAATGGTTTGATGATGTGGCCATCCGCCGGCTTCCTCCAGCACATGCTGCGAACGCTCCATGCGCGCTACCAATTCGGCCTGATTGTCTTGGACCGTACTGAGCGCACGAACAGCATCGTGATATGCGGAGAGGTGTTCACCGACTTTTCCAAGCCCTTGTGCGGCAACGTCATACACAGACCCTTCCAGGTCCTGTGGAATCTCTTGGGGGAGCATGGCTATTTTTGCTCCCTTGGCATAATCGACGCTGCCGGTGTCCGGCGCAAGGGAGCCATCGATGATGGACAGCAGTGTCGATTTTCCCTCACCGTTTCTGCCGAGCAGGCAAACGCGCTCGCCTGGCTCAATTTGCATGGAGACCCCATTGAGCAGAACGGTGCCGGTGAAGTTGATGGATATGTCGCGAAGGCTGATGACGGCCATGGTTCCCTTGGGAGAAGGGGGAGTGATCCCCCTTACACTTGAGCTGTATGAATTATTTGCAGGCTTCCTGAAACGTTTTGAGGCGCTCTGCGTATGGCGGGTAGCCGAAGAAGGCAGAGCCGGAAACGAGAACATCAACGCCTGCAGCGGTCAGTTCCCCGGCGTTTTCTGCAGTCACGCCGCCATCGATCTGGATGAGTGTGTCAGCACCGGCATCAACAATCATTTTCTTGAGTTCCTTGACCTTGTCGAGACAGAAGGGAATGAACTTCTGGCCCCCGAAGCCCGGGTTGACCGACATGATCAGAACCATGTGAAGTTGCGGGAGCAGGTACTTGATGGTCTCAAGCGGCGTGTGCGGATTGAGAGCCACAGCCGGTTTTTTCCCTGTTTCGGCGATCTGGGAGCAGACACGCTCCAGGTGGTCGCACGCCTCGGCGTGAACGCAGATGAGGTCGGCGCCGGCATTGGCGAAGTCCGTGATGTATCGTCCCGGATCCTTGATCATGAGGTGACAGTCGAAAAAGAGGTTCGACTTTTGGCGCATCGCCTTGATGATTGGCGGACCAAAGGTGATGTTCGGTACGAAAACGCCATCCATAATGTCAAGATGGACCCATTCAAGGCCTGCTTTCTCTAGTGCTTTCAGTTCGTTTTCCATATTGGCGAAATCGGACGAAAGCATGGAGGGGGAAAGAATCATGATAGAGCTCCACTGCTGTGATTTGATTGCTTGGATTTGTGTAACGGAGACCGTCGCGGTACGCAAGGTGGAAACGTACATTACAGCCGCAAGATAACGGGCTTGCAATAAATCTGCATATCAATAAGGTTCAGCGACTTTTGATCAATACAGTTTATAATATTGAGTGGTGGGGATGGTTACTCATATTTGTAGATACCTGATGGTATTTTTTCTTTTCCAATGTGCGCTTGTGAATGGGACCGCTCGAGCGGGTGAGTTCAAGGCATATGTCGGTGAAATTCCACCTTTGATTTATCTCAATGATGCTGGACTTGCTCGTGGAGCCGTCGTCGATGTTGTTGTTGAAGCCATGGAAATGGCTGGTATCCCTCTTGATCAGGATAGCGATATTGCGTCCATCAGTTGGGCCCGGGCTATCGAGGATGTAGAATACACACCTCGCACAATGATCTTCTGCATGGCGCGGACAGAGCAACGGGAAGACCGCTTCAAATGGGTTGGCCCTGTTGCCGAAATGAATGTCGGGTTGGTTGCCATGAAGCACTCGAGTGTCTCCATTTCTGACAAGGATGATGTTCGCAAATATCGTATTGGCGTCATACGGAGCAGTGGGCCGGTTGATATTCTCGAAAGTGAGTACGGTGTGCTGAAGGAGAACTTGACGCAGGTTGCTTCAGATGAACTGCAGTTCAGGATGCTTAAAGCTGGACGAGTCGATTTGATTACTCAGGCTGATATTGCAGCCCCGGTGTTGATTCGCGAGATGGGCATGCCTTCTGGTGCGTATGAGATGGTGCATGTCCTGCAACACCTGTATCTTTACGTTGCGTTCAATAAACAGACGGACGATGAACTGTTGGAAAAGGTGCGGGAGGCCATAGGGGAATTGCGGTCGTCGGAAGATGGTGCCCCGAGTCGTTATGATCTTTTGTTACGAAAACATGCTCCAGAAGAGCCGTTGCCATATCGGGCAAAATAGTGAAACGCCCTCAGTATTTCTACTGAGGGCGTTTTTTTATTTCTCAAAAACTATTTTGTTGCGGATCAAGCCGATCAAACAACCGAGTACCACTGATATGACGAGTATGTATGCCCATGCTGAAGGAGCTTGCACTGAAACCAGTACCATCAGGGGGAGTGAAGTTAACCCGCCGATGATGGCCCCGGAGAGCCAGTTGTAGGTTGGCAGTTTGGTATGAGTGACCAGTATGCCCAGTACCAGCCAATGAAGAAAGGCGGCGATGAGCGTCTGCCAGTTCAGATTCTGGAAGGCCATGGGGATACCACCGATGATTCCTGCGGCTGATCCCAGCATCAGTGATTTTATGAACCGTTCCATACCTTGCTCCCAATCTTTTACTTGTTCATCTTGAAATCGACTTTGATCTTGAACAATTTTTCTGCAGGAAGGTTAAGAATCTTGATTCCTGTTTTAGCGGTGATGGAATCAAGGATCGATTCCACGGCATCCATATCCGGTGCGATGAGTGCGAACCAGATGTTGAATTCGTTTTCACGCAGATAGTTATGCGTTACGCCGTCGTGTTTGTTCACCTCGGCAACGAACTCTTCCATCTTGTCCTCGGGGCATGATGCCGCACACAGAGTGGACTGCCAGCCAAGTGTCTTGGAAGTGAAGTTCGCTCCCATGCGACGGATGACACCGGACTTCTTGAGATCGCGGACACGTTCAAGTACTTCGGATTCGGATAAACCGACCTGTTTACCGACTTCTTCATAAGGACGCGACGCAATAGGGAAGTGTGATTGGATTATATCGAGAATCTGCTTGTCGTAGTTGTCCATCGGAACTGACTCCAGCGGCTTGCGGGGCTTTCCTGAAGCGGAATGATTGCCCGGTATTGTTAAGCGTGGAGAAGAGGAGGTGTACCCCCTCTTCTCCGCGGCGAATGCTATTTACTTTTTGGGTTGTTTCTTGGGCGTGTACGAACAAAGAGGTTCTTCCTTGAGGTAGTGCCCCTTCATTGTTTGCGCTCTTGCACGACAGCCGCCGCATACCTTTTCATATTCGCAGTGACCGCATTTCCCGTCATATACGTCGGGATTACGCAGGTTGAGAAACTGCTGTGACTCCTTCCAGATATCCGGGAAGGGGATCTCACGAACATTGCCACAATCCAGTTCGAGGTAGCCGCAAGGCTGCACCTGTCCACGGTGCGAGATGAAGCAGAAGCCGATACCGCCAAGGCAACCACGGCTGACAGCGTCGAGGCCGAAGTTCTCAAAGTTGACAGGCGTGCCTTCTTCCTTGGCGCGCTGGCGGAGGATGCGGTGATAGTGCGGAGCGCAGGTTGCTTTAAGCTGCATGTCCGTGGTTTTTCGGAAGTCATAAAACCAGTTGAGTACGTCTTCGTATTCTTCAGCGGTGATGACTTCAGTTCCCAGTTCGACGGCTCGGCCGGTTGGGACCAGAAGGAATATGTGCCAGGCGGCTGCACCGATATCTTCACAGAGGTTGAAGATGTCCTTGAACAGGTGGAGGTTGTTCTTGGTGACAGTCGTATTGATCTGGAATTCTATTCCGACATCCTTGAGGTGTTGAATGCCACGCATGGAAGCATCGAACGCGCCGATCTCACCACGGAACGTGTCGTGCTGATTGGCTTCGGGAGCGTCGATAGAGATGGAGCAGCGTTCAATCCCTGCATCCTTCATCTTCTGGGCGGTCTCAGGAGTGATGAGCGTGCCGTTGGGAGCCATGACACAGCGCAGCCCTTTGGCTTTGGCGTATGCAATAAGCTCATACACGTCGGGGCGCATCATGGGTTCGCCACCAGTGAAAATGATGATGGGGGAACCTACGTCGGGGAACGTGTCGATGAGCGCCTTGGCTTCATCGGTCGACAGTTCTCCTTCGTAAGGCTCCGGGTGCGCCTCGGCCCGGCAGTGCTTGCAGGCGAGGTTGCAGGAGCGGGTTACTTCCCATGCAATAAGACGACAAATCGGGGTGACGCCATCGTCAAGGAAGCGCTTGGGTGCGTGTTCTGCTCCAGGGTGGGATTTGCCGTGCGGATGCCCGCCCGGGTGTCCGCCTTTGGAGTGATCAGGGTTGGCTCCGGGATGACCTTCTGGAGGACATCCACCCATACCACCGGGGTGTCCGTTGTGTTCGCTCATAATATATCTCTATTTGTTGAGGACTTTCAAAACATCTTCAGTGAAATACGTCAGAATGAGGTCGGCTCCAGCCCGTTTGAAGGCTATCAGCGATTCCATGACCACAGCTTCTTCATCAACCCAGCCGTTGAGTGCCGCGGCCTTGATCATGGAATATTCGCCACTGACCTGATAGGCGGCGACCGGTGTGTCGAAATTGTCGCGGACCTGCCGGATAATGTCGAGGTAGGGCATGCCCGGCTTGACCATGAGGATGTCAGCTCCCTCTTCCAGGTCAGCAACTGCTTCGCGCATTGCTTCGCGGGAATTGGGCGGGTCCATCTGGTATGTCTTGCGATCGCCGAACTGGGGAGTGGACTCCGCAGCCTCGCGAAATGGGCCATAAAAAGCAGAAGCATACTTTACCGCATAGGACATGATCGGCGTGTTGGTGAACCCTTCTTCATCAAGCGCATCGCGGATGGCGGCCACGCGCCCGTCCATCATGTCGGAAGGGGCGACAATGTCAGCTCCGGCGCGAGCCTGGGCAACGGCAGCCCGAGCAAGCAGATTGAGGGTTGGGTCGTTCTGAACATATTCGTTCTTCACAATGCCGCAATGTCCATGGGAGGTATATTCGCAAAGGCAGGTATCAGCGCAAACAATCAGGTTCGGCCAGCGATCCTTCAAGAGGCGGATGGCTTTTTGCACGATTCCGGAATCGTCATACGCCTGAGAGCCGACATCGTCCTTTTCGGCTGGAATGCCAAACAGGATACATGACTTCAGCCCGTTGTTTACAGCTTCTTCCACACGCTTTTCAAGCTGCTTGAGGGAGAGCTGATATTGCCCCGGCATGGAGCTGATCTCTTTCTTGAAGTCTTCATCGTCGGTTTCAACAACGAAGTAGGGCATAATCAGGTCGCTTGCCGAGACCTGATTCTCGCGAACCAGTTCCCGCATGGTCAGACTGGAACGAAGTCTGCGGCCTCGGTAAAAATCGTTGGGAATCATTTTGTATCTCCGTGCAGAGTTATTTCAGCCACTCTCTACTTGTTTTTATCGGTCTCGCCAAGCAGGTGCAGCTTTTATCTCAGGCGTGCAAACGTCAAAACCGCCTGTGACTCCGAGTCTCCTCGTCGCGGCAGGCGGCGTACAGGCTATTTGCCAGATCAGAAAATCCGGGGAAACCTCAGATGAGGTTCCCCCGGTATTTCTGTTTCAATCTTTACAGAGGCTCGCCGCTGATCTCTTCGTCTGTGAGATAGCAGGCAGGGTCCTGAGCCCAGAAGTCGTCGTAGTAGGCTTCGGCGCGGGCGCGGAAGTTACCACCACAGACGTTCAGGAAACGACATGTGGCACAACGGCCTTTCACATGGGGACGCTTGTCCTTGAGCTTCATGAGCAGTTCGTTTTCCTTGTCAGTCCAGATTTCGGAGAACGGACGTTCCAGAACGTTACCGAAGGTGATGTGGCGCATGAACTGGTCGGCATGAACCTGACCGTCCCAGGAAATACAGCCAATACCACGACCGGAGGAGTTGCCTTCGTTCATCTTGAGGAGTTCAAGCACTTCCTTGGCGCGCTCAGGGTCTTCCTTGAGCAGGCGGTGGTAGACGTGAGGACCATCAGCGTGGTTGTCGACAGTCAGGACTTCCTTGGGAAGGCCCTTGTCGAACAACGCTCTGGTGCGATCCATGATCAGGTCGACCACTTCGCGGGTTTCCTGGTGATTGAGATCTTCCTTCATGAGGTCGGAGCCGCGTCCGGAGTATACCAGATGGTAGAAACAGATGCGGGGAATATCCATGTCTTCGATCAGATCGAAGAGGTGGGGAACCTCGACAGCGTTACGCTTGTTGATGGTGAAGCGAAGACCGACTTTGAGGCCTTCGGCCATACAGTTCTCAACGCCCTTGAGCGCCTGCTTGTAGGAGCCTTTCACTCCGCGGAACTTGTCGTGGACTTCTTCTGCACCATCAAGGGAGATGCCGACATAGGAAAGGCCGACTTCCTTGAGCTCACGGGCTTTGGACTTGGTGATCAGAGTTCCGTTGGTGGAGATGACGGCACGCATACCTTTGGAGGTGGCGTACTTTGCCAGGTCAACCAGATCTTCACGAACCAGCGGTTCGCCGCCGGAAAAGAGCATGACCGGTGCGCCGAACTGCGCGAGGTCATCGATGATCTCTTTAGCCTTTTCGTGGGAAATGGGGTCTTTATGGGCGCTTGGATCGACAGCGTGCGCATAGCAATGCACACATTTCAGGTTGCAGCGCTGGGTCATGTTCCAGACTACGACCGGTTTTTTGTCTTTGGCGAACTGCAGGAGATGAGAAGGCAGTTGGCCGGATTCGCGATTGTAACGCAGCGCATCCGAGGGTTCGACGGCGCCGCAGTAGAGTTTAGAAATACCTATCATTGGGTGTTAACCTCTCTTATAAAGTGAAGGTCTGAGGTATCACATAAAAGGGTGAGTGTAAAAGACGAAAAAAGGGGCAGACAAGCCCCTTCCCTTTCAGTTTGTTTCAACTGTGTAGTAACTGTTCTCAATTGGGTCAAGTTCTTATTTACTCAGCAAGCCGTATTTCGACCCGTCGGTTCTTTTGCATGGCGTCCTTGTCGCTTCCGATGGCGATAGGTCGGCTTTGACCATAACCGACAACATCAACCTGACTTGATTCGAGATTCCAGTTCTTGATCAGATACTGCTTCACAGATTCAGCCCGTTTTTTCGACAACTCCAAATTGTACGCAGCTGAGCCTTTGGCATCGGTGTGGCCGGCAATAATTATCCGGCGTCCCTTGAGTTCTGGGGAATTCATGGCTTCACCAAACGCATCAAGTGTCGGATAGGATGCTTTTTTAATGACAGCCTTATCGAAGTCGAATTCAATGTTGAGATTCACACCGTTGATTTCGGGGCGATTGGTTTTCTCTTGGTCTTCCTTGTCATTGCCGAGGTCCATTTCTTTCATTGAAGATTCAGCGTCGGGGGATGTTGCCAAATCCGTGGCAGTGATGGGGACCTCCGCAGTCAACGAGGCCTTTACTTCTTCCGTGCTGTTGGCAAAGCGGTAGGTTGTATCCGGGGAGGGGAGCCAGCTTTTCAGGGGGATACTCATGTCTTTGGCAATATCACGAATGATTAAATTGAAGGGTGAGTCATTCATTCTGAATTCATGGCGGACATAAAAGTAGTCGTCCGGCAGACGGCTTTCGATGCGGGCAGACTGCATCATGGTCCAAAGCAGGGTGCCGTCCTGAACCGAATAAATATTCATCTGGATGGTTATTGCCGTGTCATCCAGGGTGTGTCCGGCATAAAAATAGGGAACCATGCCAAAGATGAGCAGGTCGGCTCCTCTACGTTGGGCATGCTCCAAGGCAGAGCGCAGACCACGGTATGGGGTGCCGGGTTGGAATTCCTGCACTGGAAAGAGGCGCTCCTCTGTCCAGACATTATGAAAGATTTGTGCAAATGCGTCGGCCAAGTGGCGATGGTCGCTGTTTTCCTGCTGTATGAGAAATGGTTGGAAGTAGGCCGTCAGTGGACGGTACTGCTTATTCTTGGGATGAACGGAAACCTGTAATGACGATTTCCTGACAGGGGCATCGGTGTATACGACTGTCTGATCCGTCAGAGATGGATCAATGTAGCCACAAGCGCCCAAGGATAATAACAGTATGAATAATATTGCTTTTTTCATGACATTCACCGGCTGAAAGTTGTTTCGGATCGTTAACACACGCCAAGAGGCTGACGAAAACGATAGCAGTGCCACTGAATGAGCAATATGTGTGCCGAGAATTATTGAATCGTCTGTGTGGGGCTGGGGGCTGACTCAATGGAGTCCAACAACTGTTCGCGTGATTCCTGCAATCCCTGCCTCAGCAGTATCTTTTTGCCGGTGGACAGCTTTCGGAATTCCGGCCGATCAGCCAACTCCGAAAGTCTGTCCATTTCGGTCATAACATTGCGAATCAATTTTCTGATGTCTTTCCCTTGCGGGTTCAAGTGGGATGCAAGGACGGCAAGATCGCGTATCTCTTGAGCCAGCCGTTTGAAGTTCTTCGGCTGGATCTGTTTAGCCAGTTTGCGCTGTGCTTTGAATCCTTCGATCTTGTCTTTTATCCATCCCATAATACATCCTCGCTAAACCGTCGCCATTCCTCCCTGGAAGATGGCGAGTGCTGCAATCATTCCAAGCAGGAGCGGAATGAGAGCGACTGGTATTACCTTGGCAAATGAAGTTTTATGAATATGCTTCAGGCCGGTAATGGTCAGGAACAGGCCCCAGATTGCGGCAACGGCCATCCATACGACTTCGATTTCCGCTATGGGCATAGGGAAAATGCCTAATATGATTGGCGCGTTGGCATATGCAAGGGCACGGAATGTTCCTTCAAAACCTTGGTTGTCTGCTCGCATCAAAATGAGCAGAAGATGGTAAATCCCGGTAATGACGAACTGTCCTGCTGCTATCAGTGCAGGCATGAAAAGGAGCATGAGTATCGGCGCAAGAGCGCTGGAGACTCCTCCAATAGGATCATTGCCGGGCTGAGCCGAAGCAGACAGTCCAACCAAACCCCAAAAATACTGAACAAACCCCTGAATCATGGTCAGGAGAATGGTGAAAGTCAGCGGTTTAGAAAGGCCTCCGCCAACTGGCATCACCGAGAAAAAGAGGCGAGGGGATGTGATGATCAGCTTAACCGTCATATACAGCCCGTGAAAGAATCCGTACCTGTCGAGTTGCTCGAAAGGAGGCGGTACCAATGGACTGCTTCCGCGGTTTTCGTCCTCTGCATCATCGTGCATCGGGTCCGGGAAGTCCTCGCTGAACTCACCGTTCCAGCCAGGGATTGGATCAGGCTCATTTTGTTGAGGCTGTGTTTCCCTTTCACTTGCCTGGTTGGATGGCTGTGTCTCAGCTTCTGCGCGTTCTTCACGTACCGTTTTCTGACCACCTGCTGGGGGAGTCATGCGGCCGAGCTTGTCCCACAGTGCTTCATTGCGATTTGGAGAATCGCTGGGCAGATTGGGAAAAGCAGATTCTTCCTGTTTTGCTTCTTCTGATTCATTAGTCTCAGAAGGTGATGCTTCTACAGGTTGCTCTTGAATTTCTTCCTGTTCAGGTACCGCGGATTGGGTTGGAACGACTTCTTCAACGCTGGGCGGTTGAATGTCTTTTTCCTGTTCTTCCTCGTGTATCTCGAAGTTCTCTTCTTCAGGGAGTTCGCGAAAACGAAATTTCGTTTTGCACTTCGGACAAGTAGCTACCTGAGATTTTGCGGGTATTTTAGATTCGTCAACCTCGCGGCTGAACTGGCATTCTGGGCAGAGTATTTCCATCGTCATTCCTCGAAAGACGTTTAATTCAATGAAGGTCGGTCCTATCTCTTTTGTACTGACAAATCAAGCTGACTGCAAATGGTTGCACGACGCTAGGCCGGGTTTTCTTCAAGAAGCATGACTTGCAGTGCTCCGGCAATAAACGATGCTTCAGAAAATGCCGAGCGGTTCAGGTTTGGATAGTCTTCATTGAGAAGGTGTTGAACATGTTTGTTTCCGACGGTGTCAAAGCGCTTGAGCTTTGCCGTCAGGGTTTCCGGTGTTTTGCGCAGCCTGCTGTAGTGCAGGATGGGTGCATCGAGAGCCAAGGCAACTCTGCCTTCCACTCCAGTGAGTTTTTCATGGATGGGGTTCTCGAAACGGACGGACTCCCTGTTGCGGAAAAGGCGCAACTGGAGGTCTGGCCATAAGCCGAATCCGACCTTGCAGTTGTTCTCATCCGGGTAAAAAGTCATTCTGGGGAAATAGCATGCTTCTAGTCGTTTGATGAGAAGGAGCGCGGTGAAGAGAGACCATGTGTCTTCGCTGAAAAGCTCGTCCCCATCCAGGTAAAGAATCCATTCACCGGAACATTCTTTCACCATCTTGTTTCGCTGGCTAGAAAAATCAGTCAGTGGACTGGCTATATTCTTGATGGGAGCCGCGCAGTGGTAGTCTGCCTCGGGCACTGTTTCACTGTCCCACACAACGACGACCTCTTTTATCCAATCGGGGAACTGCGCAAAAAAAGTATCGAGATCCGGTTCAGAGGGGTCGAGAATCACCCCTACACTCAGATCTGGAGCCTGAACTGCAACGTGGCTCAAGTACGCACTGTTTATGGCCTGATGTGAGCGGGCGCTGACAAAGAGCTTTTGGAGTGAGCGGAGTTGTTCTTTCTCGCTGACTGGCAACTCGGGATTGAGAACCGTATGGGTGTTTTCCGAAGATGCACCGGCCATGTTCAATAAGTAGAACTGTGCCCATGATGACGTGTCGGCAAGCACCATCGCTTTGCCGGATTCGTTGGTCCAATCGGAATTGTTTTCCAGAAAAGTACGAATGTTGGTGGTGTTCGTTTCACAAACAATGAGTGTTTTGTCTGTGGGTAAGGCTGATGCAAGGGCTGCTGCAGTCGTGCCGTTGCCCAGCCCAAAGAGTACCAGGTTATCAGCTCCACTTTTGGTGAGAAACTTCAGCGTACGCTTGACGAAGGTTTCGATATCATCATTGTTGAGTGTCTCCACATGGTAGGGCGGAGTCGGATTTTTGAACTCGAAAGAGAGAACCGCATCGGTGTATCGTGATATCAAAGCTGTATTCATGTGCGTATTCCTTTTTGTTTCAGGAGTTCGTCGTATATCGATTCGAGGTCGCTGACAATATTTTGTGTACGATAAAGGCGTCTGGCTTTTTGTTGACCGTTCAATCCCATTCGCTGCGCTTCATCCGGATTGTTAAGCAGGTATTTGATTGCGTTGGCATACTCTTCAGCCGTCTTTGCGATAAGGCCTGTTTCTCCGTGGTCAACAAGTTCCAGTTGCGCGTTGTCTTTAAGCCCTTCACACGGGTGCGTTATCACCGGCAAGGCACAAGCCATTGCCTCTGCAATGACCAAGCCGAATGATTCCCCTGTATCATTTGCGTGGGCCAGGAGAGACAGTTCGCCCATAAAGGACGCTAATTCCTCATCGTGTGACACGGGCGGGAGAAAAATGACGTTATCTTGCAAATTATGTTCTTTGACATAGGCATGTGCTTCCGGGATTCCACCGATGACATGGTAACGGAAATCAGGGAAATCGCGGACAATGAAAGGGAGAAACTCAAGACCGAGCCGTGACCATTTTCCTGGATCAACCCTGGATATACGGCCTACGATGGGGCGTGCATAATCCTTTTCTTCGGGGGTGTTCGCCATGAGTCGGTCAACATCGACGGGATTGTATAAGGCTCGGTAGCGGGGGGCAGTGGCTTTGAAGCCGACTAGCTGGCTGTATCGATCGAGGCAGAAGTGGGAAACAAACAGCGTAGCGTCAATGATGCTGGCTGAAGGGCTGGGGTCATGTCTGCCAAAGACATTGGTTTCCACAACTATTGGAGTCTGCGCCAACTTCATCGGCTTGAGTAGGTTGGGGTCGGGCCATCCTGCTCGGTGAACATGAACGATGTGTGGCTGAAGTTTAAGCAGAACGGAAAGCAGGTCGCTTCCGATATAGGTAAGAATGTTCTGTTCTCGAAGTTGTTTGCCTCGTTCACCATCCCTGAAGCTGAAAACAAACGGTTTGAACCGTTCCTGATTCAGGTTGGTGACGAATTGTTGCATCACTTTCTGAGTGCCGCCAATGCCAAGGCTGTTGACGACATGGAGAACTCGAAATGAAGGTTCGGACATGAAAGGAAAGGTGACACAAGGCGTGTCTCTTGTAAACACCTCAACTGTTTAACGTTACGGTGTATTGTGGTGTCGCTTTCCCAGAGGATAGCTGGATGAAGAAAAACCGACCCGATCTAGTCGGGCCGGTTTTTTTTAGCCATTGTTGTTGCTGTAGGCGTTGGCTGCTCTGAACTTGGCAGCATTGACAGCCGTTCTGAGCTTGGGTGGGGCTGCCGGAGTTACAGGCTTCGGCGCAGCCGGTTGTTGCTTGGTTGCCGGATCCGCTGCAGGTGCCATGTTTTGATTCGGTGATGCTGGTTCTTGCGGTGAATTGGCCGGTGGAGTCGCCTGCATGACCGGGGCTGGCGGAGTTGATTGAGTCGAGATGGTGCGTGAGTCACCCGGAGCGGCCTTGCCGTCCATGACCGGGACAATCTCGGCATAGGCCGAACAGATGCCTTCCAGAATCTTGATAACGTCATCAATCATCTTTTTGTTCATCCGAATATTCGCCTTGATGAGATGGGACGTGCAGAACTGATAAAGAGAACCCAGCTTGGGGGTGATCTCTCCTCCCTTCTCCTTGTTCAAACTCTCCGAAAGCTCATGAATAATCGCCATGGCCTTGGAGATGTACACTCCCTTCTTGGCGTAATCCTTATTGTCGATTTCAACCTTTGCACGCTTGAGAAACTTGATCGCGGCTTCGTAAAGCATGATCAAGAGTTCCCCTTGCGTGGTCGTTTCGACCTGTGTGGCGAGATAAGCCCTAGCGGGATTGGCCATTAAGTCATCCTCCTGTCGTTACTACGCAAGTTGGCTCAGTGAGTTTTCTAACTGACCCTGTCTGAGCTCATATTGACCGAGGAGCGCATCAAGTCGAGCGAACTTGAGCTTGAGGTTGCGTTCCATCTTTCCAATACGAGTATTTTCGTATTCGATCTTTTGATCGATACTGTCCATAATATCGTTGTAATTATCCTGAAGGACAGCCAAGGGACCGCCTTCATATGTGTACTTGTTGTATGGCTTGGTCAGCTCCGACAGTTCGTCGATCATCTGACCGGTCTTGCCTTGCTTGACCGAAACCGAGCCTGAATATGTCCCGGCATTTGTGTTGTCGAGGCGTATTGACATACCAGTCGAAGTTCCTGACTTGCCAGTTATTTCCCAGCCCGAAATCAGTGCCGGTTCACCATTGATTGTTGCGCTGGTGATGCTGGTTCCATCGCTGACTATTTCGACGTCATACACACCCGGCTTCGTGGTTCCCTTGATGAGAGAGCTGAATGTGAAGTCCGGGGAGTTGCTTTCTGCCTTGCTGTCGGCGGAAAAAAGCTCTGCAACAGCGTCAGGGGCTTCTTCAAGTACCTTATCAAATACTTCATGGTCGATCTTCAGCAGGCCGTAGGTTGGCGAACCTTCTTCCGCGTCGGTCAGGATTCCGAGTTGCGAAAGGGCAGTATACTTGTCGCCCGTGAGGTTTTCGGCGTCCCAGTTCACAAAACCCAGCCCCATTTCAGCGGTAATGTTCTTAAGCTTCTGGGAGACCATGTCCACACCGTAGTTACCAGTGAGGATGGAGCCCTCTCCTTCTTCGTTTACAGAAGTTATCGCTTGTATCTGGGCACGGATTACATTGACCTGCTCAATGAAGGTCATGACGTTTTCCTTAACGCCCTCTGGTTCTGTCGCAATGTTGAGCTTGACGGTTGAGCCCGGGGCCGCATTCTGTAAATTGAGCGTTATGCCGTTAACGACATCGTTGATGCTGTTTGACGATCGTTCGATCCAACCTCCGGCGGCCGAGGGGAATCCGTTTACGCGTATTTGCGAATTGACGGCGTTTTGGGTCTCGTTGAAATCCGAGGCATTGAAAATAAGGCTGCCGGTGTTGGATATGACGAGCTGATTGTCTGCACCTAAATCCATTCCATTCAACTGAAGATGGTAGGAAGAACCATCATAGATGGTCGAGGCCCGAATGTGGGTTCGTGAGTCAGCGTGGTTGTTAATGATATTAACGAACCCTTGCAGCGTGGTGCCTGCAGAAATATTGCTTATGGTATGGCTTTCGCCACCATAGGAAAAGGTAAACGAAGAGTTGGCTGTGAACACAGCAGCATCGAGAGAACTTGCTCCGGTACTCGTGATGAGCACATCATTCGTCGCGAGTTGCCCGACTTCGATGGTATGGGATGCCTCCTGCGCACTGCTGTCGGCTGTGGCCGTCAGAATGGATGAGTCCGTTGTGGAAACGGCCTTTGATAAAAATTCACTGACAGTATTGAATCCCTCAAGTGTCGTCTTGAGAGAAAGCATCTGGGTATTGAGAGCTTGAAACTGTTCGTTCTTCAGCTCCCATGAAGCTCGCCAATTCTCCAGTCGGCGAACACGATTCATCTCAATATCGACGAGTCCATCGATAATCTGATTGAAGTCTGTGCCATTACCTAAACCGGTAAAATTGATAGCTCCTGATGTGTATGTTCCGTCAGCCATGGCTTTATCCCTGCGTGGAAGTTTTTTCCCTTTAAAGTGGGTCGCCAAGAATTATGCAAACCTAATGCCAGATGCTGGTGTCATATCCTTCTGAAATCAAAGGGCCGAGCTCCATGGATGGAGCTCGGCCAAAAGAGTGCAGCAGATGCTACGTGATCAAGATTAACCGATAAGGGACAGAGCCATACGAGGCAGGGAGTTAGCCTGCGACAGCATGGAAACTGCAGCCTGGGTCTTGATCTGGTTTCGGACGAACTCGGTCATCTCGGTTGCGACGTCGACATCAGAAATACGGGATTCCGCAGCCTGAATGTTTTCAGCCTGGATTTCCAGAACAGTTACGGTGTTCTCGAGTCTGTTCTGCAATGCACCAAGGTTAGCACGAATCTTATCCTTGGAAACGATCGCATCAGTGAGCGCATCCAGGGACTGCTGTGCCAACTGCTGGGTGGAAATGGATGCACCTGCACCGGAGCCGCTTGCGAGGCCGACGCCCAGAGCGGAAGCAGTGGATTCATTGATCTGGATGTAGTAGTAATCCTCGGAAGAATCGTTACCTGCACCAAAGTGAACCTTCAGCTTACCAGTGGACTGGAGACCTGCACCGCTGTGACTGGAGGCGGAGAGGTTACCGTTAAGCAGGTAAATGCCGTTGAAGTCGGTGGAGTTGGCGATACGGGTAATTTCCGAAGCCATGGCCTGATACTCGGAGTCGATGATCAGACGCTGGTCAGAGTTGTAGGTACCCGTGGATGCCTGCATTGCCAGTTCCTTCATACGAATCAGCTTTTCATCGATAATGCCGAGGGCGCCATCTGCCGTCTGGATGAGGGAGATAGCATCGTTAGCGTTACGAATACCCTGGTTCAGGGAGCTGATGTCAGCACGCATGAGCTCGCGAATTGCAAGACCAGCTGCGTCATCAGAAGACTGGGTGATGCGAAGCCCCGAAGACAGACGACGGGTCGAGGTTTCCAGATCACCGAATGCGCTACCGAGGTTACGGGATGCATTCATTGCCATTAAGTTGTTGTTAATAACCAGAGCCATAATTTCCTCCTTGAAATTGTTTCGGCTTCCATGCCTGAGATTGAATGTTCCGATTGTAGGTTTACCGGAAAAAATCTCTCACTTGTGCCTTACTCATCGTCGGGTTGGCGAAAAACTTTAGGTTCAGTGAACGTTTTTTTTTGTACGAAAATCTAGGAGGATATGTTGGGTGCTAAATAAGGCGGAGCAACAAAAAATGCCATGCGCATTTTGAGTTGGAAACGATGAAAAATGGGGTGTGTGCTGGAACTTTTGGTTTAGGCAAAAGTTTTGCGCATAATATCAATTATCGATGACAACCGAACTTCATAAGTGTGTTCGGCAAGTATTCTGCGTCGGGCTGCACTGGTGATTACGGCGCGTGCGGTGGGGTTTGACAGATATTTTTTTATGAGGCCTGGAATTTCTTCTGGATTTCGGTACACCACGACTTCCGTTCCGATATCAAATAAATTTTCTATTTGCTCACGGTGATCCGTTATCAAAAAGGAGCCGGTCGCGGGTACGTCGAATACTCGCTGATTGACCGCGCCTTTCATTTGCTGGCTGGTGCAATTGAAGTTGATTGAAGACTGCTGATAAAAAGCAGGGAGTTCTTTGTAGTAGTCGATTGCACTGAGGTGACGCCAACGCGGGGTTTGAGGAAGTTGTGATTTCCAACCGTTGTCACCAACAATCAGTGGACAGAATTCGAGTAATTGGCTGACGCAGTTGAGCCTGTATTGGCGGGTGGCTTCCCAGGTCAGAAGGGATTCCAGGGCCAGTCGTTTGTCTGTTGTCTCCATCTCCTTGAAAGCCGTATCCCATTCCGGGTAACCAGATGCCAGAAATGATGCCACATTCAGTTCGCCCGATTTGCCAAAATCCGCCGCCACTTTCTCGTATTGCATCTGAAGTTGCGGAGGCAGCACAGCGTCCTTTAACGAGTTGCTGACAGCAGAGAGCATGGAGTTACCGACAAACGAAACGTCACAAACCCAGTCGGCAGGTGCTGTTTTGGATTGCTGTGGAGCGAAACGATGCGGGTCTGTTGCCAGGGGCATGTAATGCACATTGTCAAACCCCTTGCGCCGAAGCATTTCTTCGTTACCTGCGTCATACGTAAAAATTACCGTATTTTGCGTTGCTGGATGAGCGTATTCATGCAGGATCAAGTGGGGGTTATCAACGAACCATGAAGCGAGTGGAAGTTGTAGCTCCTGCAATAACTCAGCAAGTTTTCCTTCACGGTCCAATCCGAAATGATTCACAGTAAATACATAGTCAGGCTTGAAATCGACGACAGCGCGCAGAAGCGACTCAATGAAAGATTGTGTTCCTACATCGGTGTTCCCAAGTGTGAGTAGCTGGAAGGGGAGCTCCAGTCTTTTGAAAGCGGCAGTGATCTCGTCACAAAGGAAGTAGTCGGAATCAATGAAGAGCACCCGAGGTTTGGCTTCTTGGAATTTGGGATAGCGAGCAGCCTCCCAGAAGTTGTTGGTCGAAGAAGATTCAATGGTGTTGACCAGGGCGCCATAATACTCCCTGTTTAAACGAAGATATAGAGGAATGGCGATAGGTTGAAGTGGGGCTGAGCCGTGATCTTTTTGCCACTGCCTCAGTGCGTGCATGGCGTTTTCAGCGGATTCCTCTTTGATCCAGAATACATATGGGTTGGCGGAGTATTTCTTGTGAAGTCCAGTTGCAGTATGGATTGCTGTTTCCTGGTCAACCACAGCCACTGGTCTGCCTTGATCAACCAGTATCGACAAGGCTTCACCAATCCCAGAACCGATAAGCACGGGCAGGCTGTCACCATGAATACTCTTCACCAGAGAACTTTCGCGTTCAAGGCTTTTGCGTCCCCACATATGCCACGTTTTACTGTCGATACGTATGCGAACATCGGGGGCGGAGCTCTCTTCAAGGTATTCTGCTGTATAGGTTTCGCGCGTCATGTTGTGTGAACTACTGTATTTTGTCCCTTGAGAGCAAGTCGACATAGTATATAGTAATGAACGGTTTCATCAGCTGATGTCAGGATACGGTGTTTTAGAGAACGTGGTCATTTCTGCCGTTGAGACTCTTTTCAGGCCGGAATCCATGGATGGGCCTGTCTGGGAAAGGTTGATAGCTCGTCCAGAGAATACATCATCTTCAATCTCTAAACAGAGTTCAGCCGCCCTTATTGCCGCCTGATCAATAAGTCCCGACAGGGTTGTCATCTTTTCTTTGCGCGTGACCGGGTGTCGAAAAGTAATGGATTCCTGAAGCTTGTCTCCCTGCTTGAGTAGCTGGGGGCAGTAGAACAGCATGGTCAACTCTGTGAAAAAGTCAGGAGTCACTTTCCGCAATGAAAACAAGAGCCTTGCAAGGTAGGGGATGGGGAACAGTCGTTGAAGTGTTTGGTAAAGCTGCCAACTCTTTTCGAGACCTTTTGTCACCTCTTCAGGGGACGTATGTGTCTCCTGAGCAAGTCTTTTGATCGGCAGACCGTTGGTAATTATATCAGGCGTCTGTTGAATAAGTGTGCGTAAGTAATATTTTTTGTTCCTAACTTTTTCAGGGCAGGCAACCATGTCCATGAGCGACTCAAGTGCCCTGTGCCTTTGCCTGGCCAGCGACTTCCTTTTATCATTGTCGGCGTAGTAATCGCCTGTGTAGTGCCAGACAAATGGGTGCATGACGGAATCGGCATAAAGATGCGAAACCAGCCCAACGAGGATGGCGCATGCGAGATCCTTGTTGGCACTGGATAGGATGTGATCAGCCTGGAATCGAATAAGGTTGAACGTGTCCTGCCCCCGTGCGCCATGCAGTTTGTGGGCAAGCCTCTCCAAAGGACGACATCCCGGAAGAACGGCATAAAAGAGGGCATCGTGGAAGACGGAACCAAGCAGCAGTCCCTCTTTTTGATTGGAAACAGGTCGAGCGAATCGAGAGCCTTCGAGCCGTTGTGCGGTTTTTTCCGCAATGGTGAAATGGATCAATTCCTTTGGCATAGAATGTTGTTTTTTAAAGCTGGTTGCCGTACTTGAGTTGTTTGCAATACATAATAGCTCTTGCCACAAGGAATTCAGTATGACGAAATATTTGATTAATGAACAGTATGATGTTGATGATCCTAATGTCAGTAAGCAATTCGGTAAAGGTGATCGGCGCGAAGATTTTGCCGATGCCTGGCAGCAAACAGGTAATGT
This sequence comes from Pseudodesulfovibrio profundus, assembly GCF_900217235.1. Lineage (NCBI taxonomy): Bacteria > Pseudomonadati > Thermodesulfobacteriota > Desulfovibrionia > Desulfovibrionales > Desulfovibrionaceae > Pseudodesulfovibrio > Pseudodesulfovibrio profundus. Next base: position 4,167,235 of record NZ_LT907975.1, read on the forward strand.
GATTCTTGTTGGCTTGACCGGAAGCGGAAAGCTGGCACTGGCTCACCTCCTGGCCGAGCGCACGGGATTGCCTGTGGTCGTGCCGTCAGATTCCCGAGAGGCTGTCGCCGAAATGGGGGCTGAAGGGAAGATCATTGTATTGCGCGATGAAGTGCTGGAGCAGGAAGAAGTTCGGTCCACTGTGCATGGTGCAGGCAAGGTCTTTTACTTGATGGTTGACTCCAACAGGCTTGCTGAACGAGTGGCCGACAGGGATGGTGTGGAAGATCAGGATGAACTGTGGCGCCAACTCTCAGCTCGGCTGGCGTTGATGGAGCCGGTATTTTATTCCACCTTGCACTTTATACTGCAGGCCTCTGGTCAACCGGAAGACATGCTGGATGATGCCTTGGAAAAAATTGCTTTCTAGTGGAATTTAGTTAAGGGGCATGGAGTTGGTGACACCCCGTGCCGATTGCGCTAGAAGAGCGCATCTTGATCACCTTTAGCGTATGGAGCTTGTTTGATGCCGGAAAAGAAACTCAGGGTCGAGTTCATGGCCATGACCCCCGATGCTCTTTCCCTTATATATGCCGCTTTCCGTCAATGTTATCATGCCGGATTTGTTGCCGACATGCTGCCCAAATTGATGTCAGGCGAGATATCCAGGGATGTTCAGGCTGATTTTGTCAGCAAGGTAATGGAATCGGGTCACGATAGCCCGATCGAGCATGTTTCGCTGACTTTCGCCATAGAAGGGATCTCGCGGGCTTGCTCACATCAGATAGTTCGGCATCGGATTGCTTCGTATTCCCAGCAGAGCCAGCGCTATGTTGCAGAAACGGATATGGAATATATCATGCCTCCTGCCATTGCGAAGATACCGGAGGCGCGTGAGCGCTTCGAGCGATTTATGGAAGAGGTTCAGTCTGCTTACGGGGATTTGCAGGATATTCTTGTGGCCCATGGTCGAAAGTCCAAAGCCAATGAGGATGCGCGTTTCGTGTTGCCCCAAGCCGCAGAGACCAAGTTGGTCATGACCATGAATTGTCGTTCGCTCCACCACTTTTTCCATTTGCGTTGCTGCAACAGGGCACAGTGGGAGGTTCGGGCAATGGCCGATTCGATGCTTTCAATCTGCAAAGAGAAGCTTCCAGCCATTTTCGCCAATGCAGGCGCCCGGTGCGAACAGCTCGGTTATTGCCCGGAATCGCCGAAATTCGCATGTGGCAAGTATCCGACCAAGGAAAAAATCTGCACATAATTTTCTCACAGGTCGGGAGTCTTTCCTTGCCTCAGGATGCCTTGAAACGCTTGCCATAATTATGTCAAGCGTTTTTTTTGTAACCTATTCAGTGGGTTATCGTTGTTCAAATGAGTAGGAAAGCCCGGAACCTTTGGGGGATAAGGGTTTCGGACGATCTGTTGGATAGTAAGATAATCAAAGAAAAAAGGTGATAATCACTGTTAACAAGATAAATCCTTTTATATTGGTACTTTAAGATCAAATATGAATAAATCGTAGTTTTTGAGTCAGGTTTGCTTGACAATAAATTAATGAACACATGGAAGCATGATCGCAAAAAACTACGTTTTTAGTAGTAATCTGGATAATAGCATGTGGAAAAGTATCTAACACCATGTTGAAAACATGTGATTCTAGACTTCTTCATGAGGCGCTAACCCTTGTAA